>JBQCGJ010000044.1:0-35903 GCA_051955775.1 Gaiellales bacterium
GAAGGTGTACGGCGACGCGAACCCGGCACTCACGGGCACTATCACCGGCACCAAAAACGGTGACCCGCTAACCGACACCTACACCACCACCGCCGACCAGACGAGCACGGTGGCCGGTGGTCCTTACACCATTGTCGCCCACGTGGCGGCCGGGCCGGGCGCCAGCCTGGCCAACTACGACGTCACCCTGACCAACGCCTCGCTCACGGTGACCAAGGCACCGCTGACGGTCAAGGCCGACGACAAGACGAAGGTCTACGGCGACGCGAACCCGGCGCTCACCGGCACCGTGACTGACATCAAGAACGGGGATAACCTGGTCGACACCTACACCACCACCGCCGACCAGACGAGCACGGTGGCCGGTGGCCCTTACACCATTGTCGCCCACGTGGCGGCAGGGCCCGGCGCCAGCCTTGCCAACTACTCGGTCGCATTGGTGAACGCTTCCCTGAGCATCACCAAGGCCCCCCTCAAGATCACGGCGGACGACAAGTCGAAGGTGCTGAACGCCGCAAACCCGATGCTCACCGGGATCCTCAGCGGTCTGAAGAACGGCGATGCGATCACTGCCATGTACAGCACGTCGGCGACCACCAGCAGCCCGGTCGGGACGTACACCATCGCACCTGCCGCGGTCGACTCGAGCCCGTCGACGCTCGGAAACTACAGCCTCACGCTGGTGAACGGCACGCTCACCGTCGACTACGCCACCGGCAGTTGCGATGGGTCTACCGGCCGGACTGTGCTGCAGCCGGTGAACGCGGACGGCTCGAGCGTCTTCAAGAAGGGCAGCACCGTGCCGGTGAAGTTCCGGGTGTGCGATGCGAACGGCGTGTCGATCGGCACGGCGGGCGTCATCACCGGCAACCCGGGAGCCCCGATGCTCGCCTATAAGTCGAGTGGCGTGGGTGGCGTCGACGAGAGCGTCTACTCCACCACGCCGGACACGTCGTTCCGATGGGATCCGACCGCACAGCAGTGGATCTTCAACCAGTCCACCAACAATCTGAGCGCAGGCGTCGTATACACGTACAAGATCCCGCTCAACGACGGCACCTCGATCGCGTACAAGTTCGGAATCAGGTAGCTTCCGCCGGCCGGGCCGGGCCGGGCCGGGCCCGGCCCGGGTGGATAGCGGAGGAGAGACCCGAACCCCCACACGCGGATTAGGATTCGCATCCCTCGATTTCGGGCAGTTCGGCGATGCTGGGTTTTGGCTTGGCTACGCGGTTTCCGCGTCTTCGCCGGATTCGGCGTTTCGGCGCGTCTCGGCCGCTCTGGTTCCCACCTGGTTCCCACCCTGACCACCCGGACGGCCAGCACGTCTACCTCAGGCAGGTCGTCCGGCAGCAGGTGCACGTAGGTCGCGAGCGTGTACGCGGGCGAGTGATGCCCCAGCCACAACTGCACCTGCTTGGGGTTCACGTCGGGCAGGCGGAATAGGAACGTCGCGCAGGTGTGACGAAACGTGTGGAACCCTGCCCACTCCACACCGCTGTGGGTGGTTGGCACTAGTGGGTGGTGAAGGTGTGGAGGCCGTTGGATTCGGCGGCGATGAGTAGGTACTTGCCGGTGAACAGCGGTTGGGCAAAGGTCTTGGATCCGCTGACGAGGGTGGTGAGGATGGCGCCGGTGGCGGCGTCGAGGAGGTGGACGCCCCGGGATGCGGTGGAGGGAGTGCATGCTCCATAGGTCGGCACGGCGATCACGCCGGCTGCGTCGAGCGACGGGCTGCCCGTGGGTGCGCACGGGAGCCCGGTTTGCCACAGGTAGGTCCCGTCCACGGGATTGACGGCGCGTAGCGATCCGCCGTATGTCGTGCCGGCTATGGTTGTCTGGTTGGCGGCGATGAAGAGCCGAGCATCTACGGCGTCCCAGATCGCGGCTGCCAGGCAGTTTCCGGTGGTGGCGGAGTTTGGGGGGCTGCCGACGGCGTCGCTCCAGGTGGGGCTCGTCGAGAGCGGATTGCGATGCAGTGCATAGAAGGTACCGTTCTTGTTGCAGGCTCCCACCTGCAGGTCGCCGGCGGCTGCGCTGCCGAAGAGTGTCGGCGAGGCGCCGAACTCGGCGGGGACACCTGTACTGGTGATGGTGTCAATGCGCCATGCCTGGCGTTCGACGAGCGCGCCGGTGAGATGCACAATGGAGCTTGAGTCGCCGGATTGATTCCCGCTGGGGCAGGTGCTTTGGTTGGGGTCGCACTCGTTGCCGGTCGTGACCCAGATCTGGCGGCCGTCTGCGGATGCGGCGACGCTTGACCACACGCTCCCGCCGACCGATCCTGTGGGCACGCCATGCCACGTGTTCTGGACTTGGCCGGTGTGCTGGTCGAGTTCAACGACGCCGCCCTGGATCAACGGCTCGTCGCAGGATGACGACAGACCGTAGTAGATGTGCCCAGCGACCACCGTCGGCGAACTCCAGTTGTAGTAGTCGTTCTGGCCGGCCTGGTCGGGCGCGCCGATCAGTGTCTGCCACTGAATCGTGCCGGTGGCAGCATCAAGTGCATACAGATACCGAGCACCGGCGACGTAGACGGTCAGTGCGCCGGTCTCGGGATCTGGGAGCACGGCAGCGGTCGAGGTGACGCCCCGCGCCACGGGACAACTCAACGCCGTTTGGTAGTCGAGTTGCTGCTGCCAGAGCACCTTCCCAGTGGAAAGCGCCAGTGCATAGAAGACGCCCGTCTCCGAGCCGATGTAGACGCGGCCGCCGACCACGATCGGCGAGGCCTCCAACCGCGGTGCCGGCGCGCCAGTGACAGGTGGAGGAGCCCAACTCCACACCTCGCTGGCGCTCACCGCCGTCTGGGGCGTGAAGACCGTTGCGGCGCTCTTCGACGCGTGCTGTGGGCCGCCGAGGTACTGCGCCCAATTCGCCTCCGCCACTCCAGGCGACGCCCAGCCCCCTAACACAATCCCGAACAACGCCACGACGACACACAGCCTCGTATTCACCGCCCCCCCTCCTTCACCACACTGCTGGCCACACTACGGCCCGCCTTCAGTCGCTGCAACGCCGCAGCCTGTAGGCCCGCGTTCTCACCGGCCGATCCCGAAGTGCGTGGATGTCGCCACCGGCACGCCGCCTGACCAGTCCACTTCGATGGAGCCGCGATGATCGTTCGCTAGCGCCGGGCAGTAGTCGACCACGCTGGCCGTGGCCGTGTCGATGATGTCGCCGCTGTCGCCGACCAGCACGTAGCGGCCATCCAGCGTATTCAAGAGCCAGCCGGACTTCACGCACGTCCCGCCGCAGTTCTGCTCCTTGCCGATGTCCTTGTGGTTCAGCGTCACCGTCGCCACCAGGCTCGGTGTGTCCGTCGCCGTGTATTCACGCACCTGCGAGTACGGCGAGTCCAGCACCCATACGTCGGAACCGTCCGGGTTCAACGAGATGCCGTGCGACGGCGCGGTCACCTTGTAGGTGGTCGGCACTGGCCCGAAGTTCACCGAAGCCAGCAGATGGCCTGTGCTCGTCGAGCCGACCGCGAAGCCGCGATAGTGGCTGTAGGTGATCCACACCCGCGACTCGTCCTTGGACACGGTGAACGGACGCACGCCCGCCTTGGCCCCCGTCGGCTGTGGCCCCACGCGCCCCGTCGGCGTCTTGAGGTAGCCGTTCAGGCGCGCGCCCAGGTACAGCCCGCCGCTCGGCATACAGATGGAATCGTGCGGTGCCTTGCCAGCCCCCGCGATGGTGCCCGTGACCTGTCCGGTGGTCGAATCCATGACGGTCACCAGCGTCGAAGTGGAGTGCTCGCCCTGCGCCACGTACAGCTGACCGTCAGGGCAGATGGCGGGCATGTCCACGCCGGTCGACAGCGCCGTGTTCCACACTGTGGTTCCTGTCGTCATATCCCACTTGAGGACAGAGCCCGTACCCGCCGTCCCGCCCGCGCCGCCCGACGCGATGTACAGGTAGTCGCCCTGACTCGTGATTCCGAGTATCGGGCCTGCGAACGGCAACCCGGTGTAGGTCGCCACCGGCGTCCCCCAACTTCCCTCCTGATACGCGAACAGCGTGCCCGTGCCGCCCTGCGTCACGTAAATGATCGGCCCATCCAGCGTCGCGCTGCCCGCCGCAGCCTGCGTCGTCGCGGCCAGCGCAACCAGCGCGGCCAGCATCGCCACTACCCGTCGCATCGTCCTCCCCCTCCGTGTTTCCCCCCGCCGTATGCGGTCGTGGCGAACGATACACCCGGACTGCAGACAGCGTTGGGCGACGTGGCGGCCGCGGGAGCGGCGCGTGAGGCAGACCGCAGACTGAGCATCAAGGCGACGAGCGCCGACGTTTACGTCTATCGCTAGGTGGTATCCGATACGCCTGGATCGCTCAACTGCCAGTCCGATCCGTAACGCCCGGGGGCTGATGCTGAGCATGGGGACCTGTATTGGACGAGCAGGAGTGCGTGGACACGCCCACGCAGACGGGGACGCACAAGTTCCGCGCACGGCTGCCGAGCACGGCCCGGGGCGTGGCCAGCGCCTACGGCCCGGGCAACGCAACCAAGTGGAGCGAGTGCTCCGTCTCACAGTGTCCGTGTTGATCGGGTGGGCCGCGATGGTCCCTGCCCTCCTATTCCTGAGCACGTCGCCGGCTTCGGCACGCTTCCAGCACGCCGCATCGGCGCTGCCCACGAGCGCCGAGTGCGCCTCGGCCGGCTCAGCCCTGCAGCCCAGCTTCGCGGCGTGGCCGCAAGTCGTCGTGATCGCGTTCGAGAACAAGGACGCCGCCTACGTCCGCGCCAATGGCACGCACGATGCCAACGGCGTGCTTGGAAACCCGAACGCGCCCTACATCACGCAGCTGGCGGCCGACTGCGGGCACGTCTCGAACTACCACGCGATCCAGTATCCGAGCCTGCCCAACTACCTGGCGGTGACGGGTGGAGCCGTGCCGCCCTATATCGCCGACAACGGCACCGGCTATCGAGGCAGGGACTGCACATGGAGACCCACGCAGAGCACAAACCAATGCCACGTCGCCGCCACGACGTCCCCGAGCGTGTTCGCCGGACTGGGTGACAGCGGCTGGCGGAGCTACCAGGAGTCGATGACCACACACTGCGAGTACGGAAACGATGCCAACGGGCTGTACGTCCAGCGTCACAACCCGGCCACCTACTTCGACGCACTGAACGGTGTGGGCCCCGGGTCGACGCTGGAGTGCCCGGGCGGCACCAGCGGCCCCACCAGGTACGCGGCCGACGACCTGCCCTTCCCGGTCGGCTCGATCGTGTCCACGCTAACGTGGATCACACCCAACGTGTGCGACGATGGCCATTCGTCGCTGTCGACCTGCTGGAGCAGGAATCAGATCGCCAACGCCGACCACTTCCTGCAGGGCTTCCTGCCCGGCCTGATCTCGTCCAGCGCCTACCAGGCAGGGCAGATGGCGATCTTCCTGTGGTGGGACTCAGACGCCCACGCGCCGTCCAGCCCCACCACAGGTGGTCCCAACATCGTGCCACTAATCGTGCTGTCGAAGACCGTTCCCGCCGGCGCGACCCTCACCGGAAGTCTTGCCGGTCCGTGCTCGCCGATCGGAGACTGCACCCAGGCTGCGCCCAACCACTACTCACTCCTGCGGACGCTCCAGGACATGACCTCCGCTGCGCCGCCATCCTATCTCGGCCATGCCGGCGACATCGACCAGATCGACCTGCGCGCCGCCTTCCACCTGTGCAACACCGGCGTCATCGACGGCTGCTGAAAAGCTAGAGGCTGGCGCGTCGCGGTGGAGATGACCGAGCCCCTGAGCATCTCGCAGCCAGCTTTTCAACCCTCTCAGTGAAGGGGGGTTCGCTGCGACGCCGGGGTGACTAGAGAATCAGGCGGATCGTGCGCACCACCTACGAGCGGCGGAGCAGTCGGAGCAGGAGCGCGCGGTGTCGCCAGGCGAACCGCCGCCAATATCGACCCAGCCCGCGCCGACAAGTTCGAACAGGAACACTGCGATCGCCTCGACGGTTGAGCGAGCCCTCGCGGCGACCCGCGGAACAACAGGGCGCCTGGGCGGCGGACCGGTGGTGGCGGCTCCTGGGTCTTCGGGGACCCGTCTACCCACAGCCAGAGCGGGGGCCTGGCAGCGGCGCTTGCTGGCTTGACTGGTTCTTGTAAGCTTGTCGCCTTCGTAGCAAGCCGAGGAAGGGGGAAGGCATGTATCGGAAGCTCGTGGTTGCGGCGTGCGCTTCGGCGCTGCTTGCGGTGATTGTCGGGGGAGGCGCGTTCGCGTCCGCCGCGTCCTCGGGAGAGGGAAGCGGCGAGACGTTCACGCTGATCGGAAAGCAGGTTGAGCATCACTTCGTGAACGTCGGCTCGAAGAGCTTCGGTGTCGGCGATCAGTTTATCTTCACCGACCAGTTCTGGAACGCTGCCCAGACCAAGCGCGTCGGTACCCTGAACGTCGACTGCACGGTCGTCTCGACCGCCAATAACGGCGTGGCGCATTGCGTGGGTACCGCCACGCTGCGCGGCGGAACGATCGAGTTCGCGGGGCTGAGCACCAACCAGCAGACGACGCGTATCGCGATCACCGGCGGGACTGGTCGCTATATCGGCGCCGAGGGCCAGGTCACCAGTCGCAGCCTGAACAGCCAGGGCACGCTCGAGCGCGACACCGTCCATCTCATCGGCTAAGGACCGGCCGGGCCTGCGGTCACCGCGCTAGAGTGGCCGCGGGCCCGCTGGCCCCCGCTTGTTCTGCGGCGTGAGCGTGTGATTGCTTCGACCTCGAGCGACTTTGCGCCCGCTGCGAGGTCGAGGGCATCTACCCCGAGCGGATCGGTGAAGGACGACCCACAGGGTTGCCACGGAGGCCGCCCGGGCAGGCATCCGCCGTGTGTGCGACATGGCTCTTCACCCGTGATCTTCGAGTCATACTCGACACCCGCAAACCCGCGCCGTTGCGTGGTCCGAACCTGGGATAGCGGAGGAGGGACTCGAACCCCCGACACGCGGATTATGATTCTCCGGCTGGTATCTCGGTCGGGTCTCGGATCAGCTGGAGGAATGCGGCTCCGGATGGTCGGGGAGCAGGCTCGAGGGCGTGCCAATCTCGGGGTTTCTCGGCCGGTCTGGGTGACACCCTCGTGACACCCCACCGACGCGACTAGCGGAAGCTCCTGGTTGGCCGCAGCTCGGCAATCCCCCCGGAACACAGGAAGGGGCTCACGCTTCAGGTCCGGCGGGGAGCTCGCTCGGCGCGGCTTGCGGGAGCGACCGCGCGTGCAGATGCCAGTCTGAAGCCGGTGCAGATCGACGACCGCGATGACCGCAGCCAGGACGAGCTGGCGCTAGCGCGTGCGGGGGTCCCGTTCGAGGAGATCGGCGCGGGCTCGGTCGATCTTGGCCGCCGTGCGGTGCCACGCTGCCCGCTCGGGACGGTCCTGGAAGTCGAGGAGGGTCGCTGCGTCGTCGTGGGTGTCGGCCGATCGGCGCAGCGCGACGACCAGTTTCTGGCGAGGGGACAGGTACGGCGGCCGCGCATGATCCATCTGGGCGATGGGATTGTCGCACGGCTTCAGAGATCGGCCTAAGCAGCCGACGGCCGACCCGGAGCGGGCAGCCCCGTTCGAGGCTCGCCGAAGCTTGGGCGGCGATCCCCTTCGGCACGGTCGGGCCGGTCAGCGAGTGATGGTTCGGGAGGAAAACGCAAGGCCTTAGCTCGGGCTCGGAGCAGTCTCGACCGAGCGCATGTCTTCCGCGCCTGCACCACCGTGTCCGCGGCGGCCATTCGCACCTCGGTCTGCGAGACCTTTTCAGAGGGATCATCCATCCGAGGAATGTCCGCGGGTACCCCGTTTCGCTGTATGAACCGGCCGTCGGGCTCGGACAGGCGACCCAGGGCATGGCGGGCACCTATTCAGATTCCCTCAGCAAACGTGTCCGTAACACCGCGTGCTGACGCCAGGGGAACTGCAGGCGACAGCCTCCGTGAGGCTGCGATTGATCGATGGATCAGGTTCGGCAGGCCTACGAGGCCCTCGCCGAGCGGCGACGTCGAGCCGGCTGATTGCGTTGATGGATAGTTTGTGCCTGGTTTGGCAGTGCCCCTGCGGGGGCGCCGCCCGGTGTGAAGTAGGGCTTAGGTCGGTGGCACCGCGGCTCGCTCGGTGGAACTCACTCCGAACGGCCAACTTCAGCCAGCTCTCCATTTTGATCCTCGTTCACCTTGCGCTCCATGATGATCGCGCGTCCCTCCGCGCCCTCACTCACGGCCACAACCCGAAACCCAAGCCTACCGCGGTCGTTCAGCCCAGCACGCAGCGCCTCCCACTGGCTGCCCAGCTCCGACTCTCCCGCGCCCCGCGTGATCATCACCGGCACCACCTCGTACTGATACATCCCGACCTCCTATGGATGGCCTCCAAGGACCATGCCGACACCCTCGCGCTCTTCGGACATTGCCGGCGGATGGTCGCCGGCTCGGCTGGACGGGAAGTCAGAGTGCTTCCGAGGCCGTACCGGCTCCGACCTCGTGCAACCTTATCGCGAGCCACCGAGGGAACCAACTCGGACACCCTCGTAGCGTCGTACTATCGTGCGACGCCCGGAGTTCTAGTTGGCGGCCAGGCCAGGTTGGTGCATGTCACTCGTTCGCTGGCTTGGTATCTTCATCGGTCTGGACTGCCGAGATCAGACCTGAAAGGAAGACATCGCCAACGTGCTTCGGATCGCCGGCCGGTGGTGCGTCTGTCCCGTACCGATCGAGCAGGTCGCGAGTTTCGTCGCCGCCAAGCAGGAAGAAATCAGGATCTCGATTAAGCTCGGCGAGGGCCCTCAGGCGGGGGTCGTCCTTAGGTAGGGCGCGGATGTACGCGATCAGCTGGTCGATTGCCGCCGCGCTGTTTGAATGCGCGCGATGTTGAGGATGAGCCCTTGCGGCCTCTCGTCGCCAAGCGGCGGCACTTGCCAGCTCTTGCGCCAAGATCTCACGGATGTCTCGGTCGTTCATGGCACCCTCTCTGGTGGCTCGCGCGACCGGGTCTCATCGGCCCGTTGTCCCTGGCGCGCCGCCTCCGCCGTTCGCCGCTCGGATCGTCGTTCACCTTGCGCTCCATGATCGCGCATCCGCCACCCTCACTCACGGCGACAACTCCGAAATCTCCCGCGCCAGACAATCTAGCAAGCCCGACCAGGGTGTCTCGCTCGGGCCGACGGGAGACGGCCCGCTAGACTCCGTTGATGAGGGTATCGCCCGGAGGCAGCGCTGGATGCTGGCTCGGTTGCGACCAGCCCACCCGATGACGGGAGCGCGAATATTCATGGCGGCTCACGATGGTGACAGCCCGCACGCCGATCAGCCGGCTACGGCCGACGTGAGCGGTGTCCGTGGCGAGCACCGACTCCGTGTCCAATTGAAAGCGGAGCTGGCGCGCAACGCCCGGTACGAGCGGGCGCTGCACGAGGCGGTCGGCTTCGCCTACGGGCGCCGAGAGGTAACCGATCTGCGCCGGCTAAGAGCCGTCTTGTGGGCGGTGGGATTCCGTGATCCGAATCCCAAGCCATCATCGGCTGAGGACGACTAGCCCAGCCTCTTTGGCCCACCCAGAACGAGCTTCCAGCCGCAAGGCTCGTGTCACTATGGTCATCCCACTGGAGGTGCGCAAGATGGAATTCACCGTCGAACTGCGCTACCGAGGCGGCTCCTCGACCGTTCTCACGACCCACGCAGAAACCGCACAAGAAGCACTCGACAACGCGCGCGACCCCCGCCGTGCGCTCATCGGCATCCACATCAGCGCCCCCGCCGCAGCACACCCACCGATTCCCGAGCACGCCCCGCGGTCGGTCACCTTCAGGGCCGGCCACCCGGTCCCTCATCACCGCCCGTCTCGACGCCACCCGTGACCGAGCCGAGCTCCCCCCGCCCTGCATGGGCCTGGAAGCGCGGCATCAGCGCGCCGCCGAAAGCTCCGCCAGGGTCAAGCGGGAGTGCGCGCCGAACGACGGCCAGCGTGCCGCCCCCGCACCCCGCGGCGCACTTGGCAATCCCGCCAGAGTGACACCTTGCGTGACACCCCGGGCGTTCCGACGGCCCTACCAACCGTCGATCCCCTTGGTTGAGCCATAGCGGAGGAGGGACTCGAACCCCCGACACGCGGATTATGATTCCGCTGCTCTAACCAGCTGAGCTACTCCGCCGAGGGCGCCAAGTCTAGCCCAGCCCCCGCGGCTCCTCGCAAAGCCAGCGATCGAGCAGCGTGACGCAGTTGGCGATGCCGTCCAGGTGGGCGATCTCGAACCCGTGCGTGTTCTCGGTGGCGAATGCCAGGCATGCCGTGCGGGCCACGTTGCCGGCGCTCAGCACCTGTGACGCGTCCGACCCGAAGCGGGACAGCACCGCGTGCTGCACCGTCAGCCCGGCCGCCGCCCCCGCCGCAGCAAGCTCACGCCCGAGCTCGTCATGTAACGGCCCGTGCGAATCGGCGGCCACCAGCACCGGGTCGGGGCCGGCGTCAACCCCGTACTCCTTGGCCACCGGCGTCACCTCGAACGCCACCGCGGCCTCCGCCTCGGTTCGCTCGGCGTAGTACGAGGCCCCGTGGCACCCGATCTCCTCGCGCGCCGTGAACACGAGCTCGACGTCGCACAGGGGGTCGCTGAGCCCCTCGGCGAGCGCGAGCAGCCCGGCCACCGCCCCCTTGTCGTCGATCGCGTACGAGCCCACGTACTCCTCGTCGGCCCCCAGCCGCACCGCCGTCTTGCGATGCGCGGTGGGCACCACCCGCGAGCCGGGGCGCACGCCGGCCCGATCCAGCGCGTCGTCGTCGCGCTTGGTCTCGACCCACGCGTCGCGCCAGCGCACCGCCTTCTCGGACTGCTCATGCTGAGGCGACTCGTCCGACACATGGCGCGAACCGAACGACAGGATGCCGGGAACCGTCTCGCGGTCGCCCAGCACGTCCACCGGCCCCTCGCCCCACACCCACGGGAACGACCCGCCGACCTTCTGGGCGATCAGCCGCCCGTTCTCCTCCCGCCGCTTGACCATCGCGCCGATCTCGTCCTTGTGCGCCAGCACCGCGACCATCCGCGACCGGTCGCGGCCCGGCACGCGCAGCACGATGTTGCCCGCGGCGTCCTGCGCCGGCTCGCCGAGCGACCCCAGCCGGGCCAGCAGCAGCTCGTCGATCGCGTGCTCGACACCGCTGGGGGAGTGCAGAGCCACCAGGTCGGCCAGCGTGGAGTACAGCGTGTCGCGCGTGGGCTCGGGCACGGATCGCAAGCTACCACGCTCCCGGCACGCAGAAACGGGGATGCCCGCTCACCGCCCTCCGGTATGCGCGGCCGGGCAGCGGCTACCGATCACCCACCCCAACACCCGCACCTTCGGAGCCGCCCCGTGAGCATGACAGACAACGAATCGCCCCTCGACATCCCGGTCGAGATCCTCGGCTGCTCGCCCGCCGGCAAGCTGCTCAAGGAACGCCGCAACGAATGGCTCCCCCACGGCGCGCGGACTGCCCGGGGGGGTGTGGCCATGACGCTGGACGGCGACATCATGGGCTGGGTCGCCTACGGCAACGTGCCCGCCGACCTCACCTGCCCCAGCTGGCCGAACCAGGCGCTGCCACTCACGCTCGACCAGATCTTCCCCGCCTCGGTCGAGATCGACCTCGCCTACAGCGGCCAGGACTGGCGCCGGGCAGCCGGCGCCGTGAATGCACGGCTCGAGGATGAGTGCCGGGAGGTTCTCGCCCGCGTCTCGCTGCAGCAGGTCGAGCAGGCTGAGCGAACCGTGATCGCCCGGCACGCCGGCGAGGCATTCCGGCAGGCGCAACTCGAGCTTCAGCACCGCCTCAGCGGCGACCGCGACCTGATCTAATCGGTCACACCCTCCGCGGGAAGCTCGGCGTGGCCGCCGAACTGATGCCGCATGGCCGACAGCAGGCGGTTGCCGTATGCCGCCTCGCCTCGTGACGCGAACCGCTCGAACAGCGATGCGGTCAGCACGTGCGCGGGCACGCCGGTCTCGACCGCTGCGAGGGCCGTCCACCGCCCCTCACCGGAATCCGACACACGGCCCGAGAACATCGCCAGGTCGGGGTCGTCAGCCAGCGCGATCGCGGTCAGGTCGAGCAGCCACGAGGCCACCACGCTGCCCCTCCGCCACACCTCGGCCACCTGCGCCGTGTCGATGTCGTAGCGGTAGTACTCGGGGTGCTCGAGCGGCGCGGTCTCGGCGTCCTGGCTCCGCTGGGTGTTGCCGACATTGGCATGACGGAGGATGTCTATGCCCTCGGCGTACGCGGCCATGATGCCGTACTCGATGCCGTTGTGCACCATCTTCACGAAGTGCCCGGCGCCGTTCGGGCCGCAGTGCAGGTAGCCCTGCTCGGCCTGTGACGGGGGGCCGTCCCGGCCGGGCGTGCGGGGCGCGGCCTCGACACCCGGCGCGATGGTGGCGAAGATCGGCTCCAGGCGGCCGACGACCTCGGGCTCGCCGCCGATCATCAGGCAGAAGCCGCGCTCCAGCCCGAACACCCCGCCCGAGGTGCCGACGTCCACGTAGTGCAGGCCGCGCTCGCCGAGCCGGGCGGCCCGCTCGATGTCGTCGCGGTAGTAGCTGTTGCCGCCGTCGATCACGACGTCGCCCCGCTCCAGCAACCCGGCCACCTCGTCCACCACCTGTCCGGTGACCGCAGCAGGCACCATCACCCACACCGCCCGCGGAGCGTCGAGCTTGGACACCATGTCGGCCAGCGAGGACGACTCCACCGCGCCCTCGGAGCCCAGCTTTGCCACCTGCTCCGCGGACGTGTCCGCGACCACGACCTGGTGGCCGTCACGCATCAGGCGGCGCGTCAGGTTGGCGCCCATCCGGCCGAGTCCCACCATTCCGAGCTGCATCGTCATCCCCCTCTCGCGTCGCGGTACCGGCGGATCAGCGCCGTGGTCGAGCTGTCGTGGTCGAGCGGCGGCTCGGCCTGCGCGGTCAGCTCGCCGCCGATCCGCGTGGCCAACTGCTTGCCCAGCTCGACGCCCCACTGGTCGAACGAGTTGATCCCCCAGATCGTGCCCTGGGTAAACACGCTGTGCTCGTACAGCGCCACCAGCTTGCCCAGCGCGGCCGGCGTCAGCCGGTCGGTCAGGATCGTATTCGACGGCCGGTTGCCCTCGAACACCCGGTGCGGCACGAGGGAATCCGGCGTGCCCTCGTCCCGCACCTGGTCGGCGGTCTTGCCGAACGCCAGCGCCTCCGCCTGCGCGAACACATTGGCCATCAGCAGATCGTGGTGATCGGCGACCGGGTTCAGGCTGTGCATGAACCCGATCAGATCGCACGGCACGATGGTCGTGCCCTGGTGGATCAACTGGTAGAAGCTGTGCTGGCCGTTGGTGCCGGGCTCCCCCCACACGATGGCCCCGGTGTCGTAGTCGACCCGCGCCCCATCCAGGGTGACGCTCTTGCCGTTGGACTCCATGCAGAGCTGCTGGAGATACGCCGGGAACCGCTTCAGGTACTGGTCGTACGGCAGCACTGCCTGCGTCTGCGCGCCCAGGAAATTGCGATACCACACCGCCAGCAGGCCGAGCAGCACGGGGAGGTTTCGGTCGAGCGGCGCCGTGCGGAAGTGCCGGTCGACGGTGTGGAAGCCGTCCAGCATCTCGTGGAACGCCTGCGGGCCGACCGCAAGCATGGTGGACAGCCCGATCGCGGAGTCCATCGAGTAGCGGCCGCCGACCCAGTCCCAGAACCCGAACATGTTGGCGGTGTCGATCCCGAACTCGCGCACCGCATCGGCGTTGGTGGACACGGCCACGAAGTGCCGGGCCACGGCCGCCTGATCGCCCAGCGCGGCCAGCGACCACTCGCGCGCGGTGCGGGCGTTCCGCATCGTCTCCAGTGTGGTGAATGTCTTCGACGACACGATGAACAGCGTCTCGGCCGGGTCGAGGTCACCCGTGGCCTCGACGAAATCGGTGGCGTCCACATTCGAGACGAACCGGAAGGTCATCTCGCGTTTCGAGTAGAAGCGCAACGCCTCGTACGCCATCACCGGCCCCAGGTCGGAGCCGCCGATGCCGATGTTGACGACGTTGCGGATGGGCTGGCCGGTGTGACCGCGCCACTCACCGGAGCGCACCGAGTCGCAGAAGCCGGCCATACGCTCGAGCACCTCGAGCACCTGCGGCACCACGTCCACGCCGTCCACCTCGATCGACTCGCCGCGCGGCGCGCGCAGGGCGATGTGCAGCACGGCCCGGCCCTCGGTGACGTTGATCCTGCGGCCGCTGAACATCGCCTCGATGCGTTCGGGCAGCGCCCGCTCGCGTGCCAGATCGATCAGCAGGGTCAGCGTCTCGTCGGTGATGCGGTTCTTGGAGTAGTCCAGATACAGGTTCTCGGCGTTCACAGCCAGCCGCTCGCCGCGGCCCGGGTCGGCGGCGAACAGGTCGCGCAGGTGGACGCCGCGTATGGCGGCGGCGTGCGCGTCGAGCGCCCGCCAGGCTGCGGATGTGGTGAGTGCGGTCATGGTGGTCGCCATTCTGCCCGCGTTCCGCCCCGCGCCGCCAACGGCATCCCGCCCGCCGCGCGTTGCAGGTAAGTTCTCTGGGGAGAAATGCACCAGGCGGCCGATGACCGCGGGCTGCTCGACGCCCTGCTCGACCACGCGCTCCAGCAACTGGCCGCAGATCACGTCACGTTCTGCGCCTGGGACGCGCCGGGCGCCAGCCTGACCGTCGTTCGCTGCGCCGGCTCGCTGACCCACAGGGAGCTGATTCCGACCGGGGAGGCGATGCCGATCGGCGAGCTCGACTCCGATGTGTACTCGCCCTCCAATCGCGAGCCCCGTGTATACCGGGCCGACGATCCCGCCACGCTGGCGGGAGTGCGGTCGTTCCTGACCCGTGTGGGCGCCGCCAGCGAGATCACATTCCCCGTGGTCGACCGGCCGGGCGGGCGGTGGGTGATGGAGGCGTTCTTCTGCGACGGCGAGCGACAGATCGGCCGGGCCGAGCTGGACGCAGGCTCCCGGCTGGCGCCGCTGGCCGCGGCCGCCGTCAACCGGGAGGCGCTGACCATCCGCCTGGCCGACGTCGAGATGCGGTACCGCGCACTGGTCGAGCAGCTCCCGGCCATCACCTACATCGACCGTTTCGACGGACGGCCGGTGTACACCAGCCCTCAGGTGTCGAGCCTGCTCGGCTATTCGCTCGACGAGTGGCAGGCGCACCGCGACTCGTGGCTGTCGAAGGTGCACCCCGACGACCAGGAACGGGTGATGGCCGAGTACGCCGACGCCGCCGGCGCGGGCCCCACCATCGATCTGGAGTACCGGGTGATGGCCTCGGACGGCCGGGTGATGTGGTTCTACGACCGGGCCACGGTGCTGCCGGACGAGCACGGCCGGCCCAACCTGATACAGGGCGTCATGCTCGACATCACCGCCCGTGTGCGGGCCGAGCAGGCGCTGCACGAGAGCGAGACACGCCGGCAGCGGGTGCTGGAGGAGATGCTGCGAACCGAGGAGGCGGAGCGGGCCCGCATCGCCACCGCGCTGCATGACGACACCATCCAGGTCATGACCGCGTCGCTGATCCTGCTCGACCGCATCGAGCGGGCGGCCGCGACCGGAGCTGTGCAGAACCTGGCCGGCGCCGTCGGCGAGACCCGTGACACCCTCGCCCAGGCCGTCGAGCGGACCCGCCGCATGACATTCGAGCTGCGCCCGCCCCTGCTCGAAACACAGGGGCTCGGGCCGGCCCTCCACGATCTGACCGAGCAGGCGTCGCGTGAGGCCGAGTTCACCGTCGAGCTGGACCTTCGGGTCGGACGCCATCCGTTCGTGATCGAGGATCTGGCCTACAGGACGGTCACCGAGGCGCTGGCCAACGCCCGCCGTCACTCGATGGCCGCCACCGTTCGGATACGCATCCTGGACACCGGCCAGCATCTGGTCGGACGGGTGGCCGACGACGGAAGGGGCTTCGACCTGGACGACCCCGGTCTGGCGGACGCCCAGATGGGGCTGGACGCGATGCGCGAACGGGTCGCGTTGGCGGGCGGCCGGCTGGACGTGCGGTCGAGCAGTGGCCGCGGCGCCACCGTGTCGTTCGCGATCCCCCTCGCCCCCGGCTCCGGCGCGCTCACCGACGCCGGGCTGGCCGACGTGCTCGGGTGCTAGATGTCCGTAGGCAGGACAGCTAGACCTTGGACAGGACGCGGATCAACCGCACGCGCTCGACGCGTTCCCCGCGCGTATCGACCGCGTCCACCTTGATCACGTACAGGCCGGCCACGACCTGGGTGCCAGTGTCGTTGCGCCGCTTCCACACCACCTGCACCGGCTCGCCGGCCGCCGAGTAGCGAAGCACCTTCAGGTGGCGAGCGATCGCGCCCCCCGTGAAGTGCGTGATGGTGACGGTGACCGTGGCCGGCCGGGTGAGCGCGAAACTGATCGTGGTGGCCTTGCGCACCGGTGTAGGGCCCGCCGCCAACGATGTCACGCCGAGCAACGGCAGGCCCTGGAACGAGGTCACGCTCGGCGGCGTGGCCAGCGCCGAGCTGACCTGGACCGCCTGGGAGTTGGGCAGCCGCCCGTTCAGCAGCCGGAAGCGGTCAGAGGAGTTGAGCATCCACCGCGTCCAGGAAACGCCGTAGGCGTCGAACAGGCTGAGCATCTGCGACTGGTACTCGGCGGCGTTGACGTCGTCGAACCGCGCTCCCCACTCGCCCACGTACAGCGGGATGTTGGCCTGGGCAGCGCGCCTGATGGCGACCATCAGCACCTCCTGCTGTGCGGCCAGCGTGCCCTGATAGTCGGTCACGAACTGGTTGTGAGTGTCGTGCCAGTTCGGCACCCAGTTGTCGCCTGCGAGGTCGAATCCCGTGCCGGGCACGCCGTTGTAGAAATCGTGAAAGTCGAGCACCAGATGGGGGTCGTGGTGAAACACCCCGAAGTCGGCCGTGCCGATTCCCTCTCCGCCGCCCCGGCAGGAGATGAACGCCGCCCGCACGGGATCGACCTCACGCATGCCGGTGAGCACCAGCGACTGCCATTGCAGGATGGCCGTCGTCGCCTTGTGCAGGCTCATCCGCGTGCCGAGGTCGCCCGCGGCCGGCTCGTTCATGATCTCGTAGCCGACCACATTGGGATACGCCGAGTAGCGGGCCACCATCATCTGCGCGAACGCGCCGTACGCCGCCGCCGACTGCTCCGCCTCGGTTGTGAAGAAGGCCGACTGCGCCGCGTTCAGTCCGTCCTGGGTCGCTGGGTAGCGGTGGTCGGCGTAGTACCAGCCCGGGATTCCCTGCGCGCCGCCGCACACTGCGGCGTTGGGGTCGCATACGTTTGCGAAGTAGGGCGACCAGTGCACCTGATGGAAGTCGATCAGCACCTCGACGTTGTGCTGCTGGAGATACGTAACCTCGCTGTCCAGCGCCGACAGCGTCTGGGTGCTCCAGGTGTGCACACCGCCGACGGGGGCCGTCGGCTCGATGGTCGACCACGGCACGGGGATCCGCACCATGTTGGCACCCATGGTGACTGCCAGCTGGGCGCCCTGCATGCCGATGGGGATGTCGAATCCCCGCAGCACAACAGGTTGCCCGGTGCGCATGTCCGTGAAGTGATTGCCGTCCACGACAACCCACGGATCGACGGTGGCGGCTGCCGCCGCACTCTGCCCGCCAAATCCGACAACGCATGCAAGCGCAGCCAGGAGGAGAAGGGGGCGGAGTCGGGGCGCTCCCATGGCTGCATGATGCCTGACGTGGTGGACGACTGCGTCGCCGGAATGCAGGGATGACTCGGGCACGTCCACAACGGACGTAGTTGCCACGCAAGATCTTCCCTGTAACCACCGGCGAAAACGACTTCACACGTCGTTGAGCCGGCGGCAGAGCCTCTCAGGCGATTTTCACGGGCTGCCAGACCGAATAGCGCGACCCGTCGCCGTACACGGCCTTCACGCGCAGCATGTAGTCGCCTCGCGGCAGCCGGACGCCGGAGGCCTTCTCGCCCTTGAAGATGGTGCAGTGCACCGCGCCGCCCGCGGTGCTCCCCAGCTCGCGCTTACGGACGACCGCGCCGGAGGACGTGCGGACGCCCAGCACGACCCGCGACGCCGCCTGCGCAGCGCGGTAGCACACGAGGATGGCGTGGCCGCGGACCAGCACCGGGCGCGAAAGCGCGAGCGCCGGCGCAACGGGTCCCATGGACGGCGCAGCCGGCGTGGCGTTCAGCGCGGCCTGCAGCTGCTGGTAGTCGCCGTCGGGACGGCCGTTCGCGGCCAGGATGCCGAACATGTCGTTGGCCGACAGGCTCCACCGCGCCCACGACAGCCCCTGCCCGCCGAGGATCGACAGCATCTGCGACTGATACTCGACGCCGTTGGTGTCGTCACGCCGCACGCCCCACTCGCCGATCAGCAGGGGGATCCCGAGGTCCCACGACTTGTGCAGCGGATAGTCGAGCATCGACTGCTGTTCGGCCAGCGTGCCGTGGTAGTCGGTCGTGGTGTGGACGTGCGTCGCTCCCCAGCTGGGCGACCAGTCCTCGTCATCGAAGGTCATGCCGGTGCCCGGCAGGCCGGCGAAGTAGTCGTGGTAGTCGAGCGCAAGGTGGGTTCTCGACCCGAACGCCGAGAAGTCGGCGTCCAGCAGGCCCTTGTCGCCCCCATAGCGCGTCATCACGAACACGGTGCGATTCGGGTCGACGCCGACGATCGCCGCTCGCACCTTGGCCTCGAACGACAGCACGTTCTGCGTCCCGGTGTGATTGTTCGGCCCGTACGGCTCGTTCAGCACCTCGTAGCCGACCACAGCCGGGTAGCCCTCGAACCGCGAGGCCACCATCCGCGCGAGGTCGCTGTAAAGCGAGATCGCTTCCGGGTCGCGGTAGAACGTGTGCATGGCCTGGATCAGCCCGGCGCCGCTGGCCGGATACTCGCCGCCTCTGACCTGGGTGTAGAACCACGCCGGTATGCCGCACCCGCGGCCCGAGAAGTACGGCGACCAGTTGAACTGGTGCAGGTCGATGAGCACGTTCACGTTGTGCGCCTGGTACCACGCCACCTGCTGGGCCATCGAGGTCATAAGCGGCTCGTTCCAGGTGTGGGTACCGCCACTCGGCGCGTTGGGCTCGAGCTGTGACCAGCACACGTGCACGCGCACGAAGTTCGCGCCCAGCGCCACCACCTGATTCTGCAGCGAGGTGCTGGCGCCGGCTCCGACATTGACCCCGCGCAGGATCACCGGCTGCCCCGATCGCGTGTCCATGAACCGGATCCCGGAGGTGGTCACCCAAGGATGCACCGGCCCCGCCCCGCTGAGCGGGACGGAGACGGTGGTGGCGGCGACGATGAACGTCGCGATGCCCAGCCCGGACAGCCAACTACGACGACCCACAGCCGAAAGCATCGGTCAACGAGCGGTGAAGATGAGGCCAAAAACCCACTCTTTACGGAGGATTTACATGGAGCGTCGCAATCCGGTACTGCGCTAAATCCTCACCCGCTGCAGTCGATGAGTGACAGAAGAAGGTCCTCGCGACATCCGGAAGAAGGCAGACGATGCACAAGATCAGCGGTTCACTCGGCTGGAAGCTCAGAGCCAGCTTCGGCGCGTTGCTCGCCCTGCTCGCCATCATGGGTGGAACCTCGTTCTGGGCCATGCGCTCGCTGACCTCGACGCACGTTCACTCTGCGGATGTCGTGACCCCCAAGCTGCTGGCCGCCGACACCGTGCGGGCGGCCGCCGGAGACCAGCATTTCTCCCAGACGCAGTACGTGTTCACGCGGGGCGACACGCGCGCTGACTACGTCCGCGACCACAAGGTCTTCCTGTCCGCACTGTCCGATCTGCGGGCCCGCGCGCAGACGCCGGCGGATCACCGGGAACTGCGGGCGATCGAGGCCGCATCCGCTCGCTTCGACCAGCTGGACGCCAGGATGTGGGCGGCCATCAAGGCGCACAACTACGCCACAGCTGACAGGCTGGCGCTGGGCGCCGAGGACGAGGCTGCGGACGGGCTGATGACCGCCGCAACCGGCTTCCAGAAAGAGGCTCGGCACGAGCAGGCCGGACTGACCCGAAGCTTCCACTCGACCGCCTCGACGGCCAACTGGCTCATCGGAGGCCTGGCGTTCGCGGCGATCGCCGCCGGCATCGTGCTGTCCTATCTGCTCACGCGATCCATCGCCGGCGGCATCCGACAGATGCTGGCCGCCGCCGAGGGCATCGCCGAGGGCGACGTGGAGCAGCACATCAACGTCACCAGCCGCGACGAGGTGGGCCAGATGGCCGATGCCTTCCGGCGCATGATCGCGTACCTCCAGGAGATGGCGGAGGCGGCGCGGCGTGTCGCGGAGGGCGACCTCACGGTCGACGTCCACCCGCACTCGGATCGCGACGCTCTGGGCGCGGCCAACGCCGGGATGATCGCCAACCTGCGCGACATGATGGGCACCCTGTCGCAGAGCGCAAGCGGGCTCAGCGCGGCGTCCACGCAGATGTCCAACTCGGCTTCGGAGGCCGGCGAGGCGGTCAGCACGATCGCCGAGTCGGTGAGCGACGTGGCAGCCGGCGCCGAGCGGCAGGTGCAGATGGTCGGGCAGGCACGCGAGGCCGCGGAGGCCACCGCCGGTGACGCGAATCAGGCGCGCGGACTGGCGGAGGACGGCGTGGTGGCCGCCAACGAGGCCGCCCAGGCAATGCTTGCGGTGCGCGACTCGTCGGCCGAGGTGACCGCCGCCATCAGCGCGCTGAGCGAGAAGAGCGGCCGCATCGGCGGGATCGTGGAGACGATCACCGGGATCGCGTCCCAGACCAACCTGCTGGCCCTGAACGCCGCCATCGAGGCCGCCAGAGCGGGCGAGCAGGGCCGCGGCTTCGCGGTGGTCGCCGAGGAGGTGCGCAAGCTCGCCGAGGAGGCGCAGACGGCTGCCGAGCAGATCGGCGATCTGATCGGCGAGATCCAGGCCGACACCGACCGCACCGTGATCGTCGCCCGCACGGGCGGCGACCGCACCGAGGCCGGCGTGGAGGTCGTGGAGCGGGCTCGCCACTCCTTCCAGGAGATCGGCAACAGCATCTCGCTGATCGCGGAGCGGGTCGACAGGATCGCGTCCGCGACGTCGGAGGTGGCCGCGGTGGCGGAGCAGTCCTCGAGCTCGGCCAACAGCGTGTCGGCGACGACCCAGCAGACCAGCGCCGCGACGCAGGACATCGCAGCCTCGGCCCAGACCCTGGCCAGCACGGCGCAGGAGCTGGAGGACCTGGTGCGCCGGTTCCGGCTGCCGGACGCCGACGCCACCTCAGTTATCTAGATCTACCCCTCAGGCCACCTGGGCGAGACCGGCCGCGATGCCCGCGGCCATCTCCTCGAGCTGCTCCGCGGTCGACACCAGCGGCGGTGAGATGGCCAGGCACGGGTTCACACGGTCGTCCAGGCGGACGATCACCCCGGCCCGCCGGATGGCCGCGCGAGCGGCGGGCAGAAGCCCGGCATCTCGCAGCTCGATGGCGCGGAAGAACCCCCGCCCACGAGCCTCGACCACGGCCGCCGAACCGGTCGCCACGTCATCCAGCAGGCGAGCCAGCAGCTCCCCGTTTCGGCCCACGTTGGCCAGCACGTCCAACCGCTGCATGATGTCCAGATTGGCCAGCGCCACCGCGCACGACAGCGGATGCCCGCCGAACGTGAAGCCGTGCGAGTACACCGCGCCGCCCTCGACGAGGGGCGCCGCAACGGCGTCAGAGAAGATCGCTCCGCCGAGCGGCGCCTGGCCGGACGTGATGCCCTTGGCGAAGGTGACGATGTCGGCGTCGAACCCCAGCAGGTCGGAGCCGAACCACGCACCCAGCCGGCCGAAGCCCGTGATCACCTCGTCACACCACAGCAGGATGTCGTGGCGGTCGCACAGCTCCCGCAGGCGCCGGCCGTAACCTTCGGGGGGAGCCAGGCAGCCGCCGGCATTCTGCACCGGCTCCACCACCACGGCGGCCACGGTGTGCGCTCCCTCGGCTTCGATGGTGCGCTCGACGGCGCGCACCGCCGCCTCGCACCACTCGGCCTCATCTGAGGCAGCCGGATAGTGCCGGCGATCGGTGTTCTCGGCGTGCCGGACGTCGCCGGACAACGGCTCGAACGGCGCGCGGGCACCCGGGATCCCGGTCAGCGACAGCGCACCCAGCGTGCAGCCGTGGTACGCCCCGCGGCGCGCGATGACCTTGCGCCGCAGCGGCTCGCCGCGGCCCAGCCAATGCTGGCGCACCAGCTTCAGCGCCGATTCGACCGCCTCGGAGCCGCCGGACGTGAAGAAGGCGCGGGTCAGCCGCTCGGGCGCCAGCTCGATCACCCCGGCGGTCAGCTCGATCGGCGCCGGCGAGGTGGCAGCCCAGTTCGGATAGAAGCCGAACGACTCGAGCTGGCGCTGAGCCGCCCGCCCGAGCTCTGCGCCGTGCGAGTAGCCGATCTGCGTGGTGAACAGGCCGGACACCCCGTCGAACAGCCGCGTGCCGTCGGCCTCGAACACGTACGGCCCCTCGCCGCCGACGATGATCGGCGGCGCCTGGTCTCGGTAATCCGCCATTCGCGTCCACGACAGCCACTCGCCGCCCGCTGCCCGCTGCAACCGCTCGACGCCCACGCTTTCTTCCACGGCCATCTCACACGCTCCTCGGTAGATCTCGGCAGGAGGGTAGTGGATCGCCCGGGTTACGGCCGTGGGATCGCTCAGAGATTCGAGCTGACGATCTGCGTGGCCCAGATCGAGCCCAGCGGCCGGCGCAGCCGGCAGAACGCGACCGGCAGCCCCTGCTCCTCGTTGGCCAGCCGGTAGGGCATCTCGATCCGGCTGAGGATGCGAGAGGAGACGCACATGTGGGTCAGAAGCGACGACGAGAAGCCGACCGTGACGACGTCACGCTGCGGCAGCGACGCGGGCCGCCAGTACTGCCAGCTCAGGTGGCCGGACAGCGGCTGCGGCAACCCGGAGCGCGGGCCGTACAGCGCGAGCGCCCCCGCCTCCCCGTAGTTCTTTGCGAGCAGCGCGGCGTGGGCGCGCACCCCGCTCGGCAGTGAGCGCCAGTCGTGGGCGACCTGCGTGGTCATCTGCGGCCATCCGATCTCGTCCTTGAAGAACGAGTTCTTCCACACCCCGGACTGGATCATCCCGGCCTCCGATCGCACCGGCACGACCAGCTGCGCCGCAGCAGCGACCACGATCACCTGCACCGCCACCAGGCCGCCGACGGCGATCCGCCGCGAACGCGCCCGGCCGGGCCGCCAGCGCTCGATCGCCACCGCGCCGGCGGCCACGCATACGCCGAGCGCCGGCACCGGGTAGTAGGCGCGGCCCTGCTCCACGGCGAAGCCGATCACGACCAGGAGGGAGGCCAGGGCCAGCGCCCTCAGCGCTCCACGCCGCCACAGGTGGACGCCGCCCACCACGGCCAGCGGTGCAGCGGCGCCGAGGAAGGCCAGGAGCTCCGCGAGATACACGGGAGGCGGGGTGTCCGACGCGGTCTTGGCCCGCTGGCTGGAGGCGAAGTGCAGGCTGACCCAGCCGTGCTGCGCCTCCCAGATCAGGTTGGGCAGGAAGATCAGGGCCGCCAGCCCGATCGCGATCGGAAGGCCGGCGCCGCGAAGCGAGTCACGGGCCGGCTTGACGACCAGAAAGCCGATCAAAAGCGCAGCCAGCTCGAGGCCGATCGTGTACTTGGCCTCCAGCCCGATCCCCGCCACCACGCCGAGCGCCGGCCACACCCACGGCGCCGGCCGGACGAGGATGCGCAGAGCGAGATAGCCGGCCGCCACCTGGCACGTCAGGTCGGGCCAGGTCGGGTGGAAGATGCTGGCCGACCCCAGGAGCTCCGGGCACAGCGCCCAGGCCGCGGCGGCGCCGGCCTGCGCCGGCCACCGCCCGCCCAGCTCGCGTGCGGTGAGGGCGACCAGCACCGTGCTCAGGCAGGCGATCACCATGGTGGTCACGCGCAGCGCGTCCAGCGACGTGCCGAACACCTCGATCACCCCCCGGCCAACGAGCGCGGTGACGGGCGGGATGTCCACGTACCCTGCTGCGAGGTGACGCGACGCGGCCAGGAAGTACAGCTCGTCGCGGTCCCATCCGTATCTGCCCAGGAAGGGCAGAGCGCAGGCGGCGGTGAGAACGGCGAATCCGCCGCCGATGGCGGCGGCAGACCACGCGGAACCGGGCGGCGTCCCTGGTTGGGCCGTTGCAGGGGGCGCCGGCTCAGCGGCCGCGCGCAAGCTTCTCCGCCAGGTCGGTGCAGGCGGCGACGGTGAGCTGGAAGCGATCGTCGGACCAGGCCTCGGGCCAGGTCGAGAGCTTCGCGACCACCGTGCGCGCGGGACCGTGGATGAGCACCATCTGGCCGTTGATGCCGAACCCTGCGTAGATCCCGTCCTGCGCGTTCAGCACCCACCACTTGTTGCGGTAGTACGCGCCGGCGGGGAAGTCCGCCGCGTCCTCGGCGAACGCCGCCACCGAGTCTGCGTCAGGGGTCAGCGTGTCGCGCACCCACTTGCGGGGCACGATCTGGCGGCGCTTACGGTGGCCGCCGTCCAGCATCAGCCGGCCGAACCGGGCGAGATCTCGCAGTGTGCAGCAGATCCCGCCGTCGGCCAGCGCGTTGCCTGCTGAGTCGACGGTGACCTCCGCCTCGTGCTCTGCGCCCATCGGCTGCCACAGCGCCCGCGACACCAGCTCGGCGTACCGCTGTCCGGCGGCCTCCTCGAGCACCCAGCCGAGCACGTCGGTGAGGATCGAGCGGTACCGGAACGGCCCGCCGTGCTCGCCGTCGTTCTCCAGCGTTGTGTAGTACGAGCGCAGGTCCGGCGGCAGCCAGGAGTCGACGCGCGGCGCCCAGCCGTAGACCTGCTCGGACGTGCGCACCTCGGAGCGGGGATCGTCGTAGTCCTCGTTGAACCGCGTTCCGGCCCGCATGTCCAGCAGATGGCGCACCGTGCAACCCTCGAAGCTGGTGCCCCGCAGCGCCGGCACGACATCGGTCACGGCCTGGCCCGGCCGCAGCTTGCCGGTGCCGATCAGGATCCCGGCCACCGTTGCGGTGATCGACTTCGAGACGGACATCAGCAGGTGCGGGGTGTCGCGCTCCAGCCCGTTCAGATACTGCTCGAGCACCACCCGGCCGTCGTGCAGGACGAGGAACCCATCCGTGTACGTCTCCTCGAGCAGGGTGTCCAGGCTGAGGCGGCGGCCGCGGGCCGACAGCCTGGGGATGCTCGGCGCCCGCTTGGCCGGGCGCAGCCGGCGCGGGGCGTCGCGGGCGGGCGCGATGCGCGCCGTCGGCACCAGCTCACGCACGTGCTGGAACGACCAGCGGTTCTGCGGCGGCTGCTGCCAGTCGGCGAGGGTGGCAACGCGCTCGTAGCGGGCGGTGGCAGCTTCCACGTCGGCAGAGGCTACACGCACCTGCGCAGAGGAACGCTCAGATCGTCCGCGTGTGGGTGGCCTCGGTGTTGCCGTTCACATCCACCGCGCGCCAGGTGATGGTCTTGCCGGTGGCCACGGTCAGCGGGCCGGCGTAGCGGAAGTACCGGCCGCTGCCGATCCGGTACTCGATGCCGGACACTCCGGCGTTGTCGGTGGCCGACAGCGTCACGGTGGCGCCGCCGGTCACCGGCGTCACGGTCGCAGTGGAGACCGGCGGCGTGGTGTCGCCGAAATCGAACCCGTTGCTCCACGCCACGCCGGCCAGTTTGGCCTGTCCGGAGATCGAGGGATGGAAGTAGTCCAGCGTGTTCACGTCGGAAGCCGTGAACTGGTTGTTGAACACGGCGTCGCCGTCGAACCGGCAGTGCACATACAGCGCGCACACCTGCTTCAGCTGGGTGTTGAAGTGCACGACCCGTGCCCGCACCGCGGCCCGGCGCTTGACGTCAGCGGCCGCGGTCGAGGTGGGATTGGCCAGCAGGGACTGGCAGATGCTGGCGGCGCTCCACACCGACCGGGCGGCCGGGTTCGTGTGCAGCACCACCCAAAGCTGGTACACGTCCGGCACGCTGAGCACGTAGATGCGGGCATCGGGCAGCCCAAGAGACAGCGCCTTCATCGCGCTTGCGAACTGCGAGCGGTAGGTCGCCACGGGCGTCATGTCTGCCTGCGTCGAGGTGCACGCGTCGTTGCCGCCCATCAGGATCACCACCTCGGCGGCGTGCTGGGAGACCGCATTCGACACCTGGCCGGCCAGGTCGACCATGTTGGCGCCGGTGGCCGCGTCGTTGAAGGCGTTCCCGCTGATCGCGGAGTGGACGGCCAGGATCCGCTCGTACAGGCTGCTCACCCTCGAGGACGTGCCGGTGGCCCACGAGTACTGCAGCCGCTCACCCGGCGGGAAGGCCGAGTCCGCGTCGTAGCCGCGGGTGATCGAATCCCCGGTCGCCGCGATCGAGTTCGGGTAGCCCGTGATGGCCGGCTGGGCCCAGGCGGTGCCGGAGAGCCCGAACGCCGGGAGCGCGAGCAGGAGTGCAGCCAGGATCCGCCTGCGCATGGCGACGACATTCTGCGCCGCGGCGATGCCCCGCGTCAACCCCGCCGGGCGGAGCGAGGCGGCGCAGCCCGGGACCGAGCGGCTTACGATGCCGCCGACGACGGTCGAGGGGGTGACATGAGTGCGGCTGTGCCTGATGATCGAGGGCCAGGAGGACGTGACCTGGGACGACTGGGTGGCGCTCGGAGAGGCGTGCGAGAGCTCGGGGCTGGAGGGGCTGTTCCGCTCGGATCACTACCTCTCGGGCGACGGCCGGATCGGCCGCGGATCGCTGGATGCGTGGACGACGCTGGCCGCGATCGCCGGCCGCACCGAGCGAATCCGGCTGGGCACGATGGTGTCGCCGGCCACGTTCCGCCATCCGTCGGTTCTCGCCAACGCCGCGGTCACGGTCGACCACATCTCCGGCGGCCGGGCTGAGCTTGGCCTCGGCGCCGGATGGTACGAGCTGGAGCACCGGGCGTTCGGGTTTCCCTTCCCACCGCTCGGCGAGCGCATGGAGCTGCTCGAGGAACAGCTCGAGATCGTCCACCGTCAGTGGACCGAGGCCGAGTTCTCGTTCGGCGGGCGGCACTATCAGCTCGACGGCTGCCCGGCGCTGCCCAAGCCGGTGCAGCGCCCTCACCCGCCGCTGATCGTCGGCGGGGCCGGCAAGCCGCGCACCGTCGAGGCGGCTGCACGGTGGGCGGACGAATACAACGTGGTCGGCCCGACGCCGGAGCAGTCCGGCGAGCTGCGGCGGTCGCTGGACGCGGCGGCCGAGCGGCACGGACGGCGCCCGCCGGTCTTGTCGGTGATGACGACGTGCCTGGTCGGCGAGGACGCGGACGCGGTCGCCCGCCGGGCCGACGCGCTGGCGCCCGCCTACAGCGCGGCAAGCGGGCGGGAGCTGCTCCAGGAGCACGGCAAGACATGGATCGCCGGCACCGTGGACGAGGCAGCGGCCCAGCTGCAGCGATTGGCCGAGGCCGGCGTCGAGCGGGTGATGCTGCAGCACCTGCTGCACCGCGACGTGGAGATGGTGGAGCTGCTGGGGCGGGAGCTCGCCCCCCAGGTGGGGACGCGGGCGCGATGAGCGCCGCCGAGCTCAACCCGACTGCGGTCGAGCTGCTGCGCGGGCGGAACTTCGCGCACCTCGCCACCATCAACCAGGACGGCAGCGTCCAGGTGCACCCGATGTGGGTGGATATGGAGGGCGGCCGGCCTGTCATGAACACCGCGGTGGGGCGGGTCAAGGAACGCAACATGCGGCGCGACCCGCGGGTCACGCTCGCCGTCAGCGACGCCGGCGACCCCTACCGCTACGTGGAGATCCGGGGCGTCGCCGAACTCGTCCCCGAGGGCGCCCGCGAGCACATCGAGGCACTGGCCCGGAAGTACACCGGCCAGCCGTTCAAGGGCTTCCAGCCCGGCGTCGACCGGATCAAGATCGTGGTCAGGCCGCTCAAGGTGCGGCTGTCCGGCTAAAGATGACTGATCGGTAACTTCCGCGCGCCTGGCCGCTCAGGCTGTGGGTTGGTAGTTCAGACGTTGGTTGGGGCTGCGCCTGCGAACCGGCGCGCCGGTGTGTCCTCGCTTCGCGGTCTGCGTGATCGCAGACCGCTCAGACCGGTGTCAAGCGTTCCGCTTGACACCTTGCCCGGGACAAACCCAGCCCGGGTCGCTCCCTGCGTCCTTCCGGCGCTTGGTTCTCGCCGCCCAGGCCATCACGGCAGCCACCGATAAGTCATCTAACCGAACCGCTCGCGCAGGCGCGGCATCACCTCGGCCGCAAACAGCTCCAGGAACCTCGGCTGGTCGGGCGCCGGGCTGTGGAACACCAGGTGGCGGAAACCCAGCTCCACGTACGGCGCGATCCGCTCGATCGCCTCGTCCGGGTCCCCGGTGACGATGAACCGGCTTTCCGCGCGTACGTGCTCGGCGGCCGCCAGCCGCTCCAGCTCGACCGGGTCCTCCACGCCCTGCTTGTGCTCCGCCGGCAGGGCCAGCACGGCCCAGAACTCACACTCCGCGACCGCGCGTTCGTGATCGTGGTCATACGAGAGCTTGACCTCCAGCATGCGTTCCAGCGCCTCGGGATCGCGCCCGGCCTTCTGAGCGCCCTCGGCCAGCGCCGGCAACAGCCGTTCCGTGTACAGCTCGACCGGCTTGCCGGAGGTGGTGATGAACCCGTCGCCGGCCTCGCCCACGTAGCGGGCGGCCCGCGGGCCGCCGGCGGCGATCAGGATCGGCACCGGCTGCGACGGCCTGTCGTAGATGGTGGCCAGGCGGGTGCGGTAGTACCGGCCGTCGTAGCTCACCCGCTCGTCCGTCCACAGCAGGCGCATCAGCTCGACCGCCTCCCGCAGCCGGCCCAGCCGCTCGCCGAACCCCGGCCACTCGATGCCCAGCGCCGGCACCTCGTTCAGGGACTCACCGCTGCCCACACCCAGGAACACCCGGCCCGGCGCCAGGCAGCCGAGGGTGGCGAAGGCCTGGGCGAGCATCGCCGGGTGATAGCGGAGCGTCGGCGTGGTCACGCTCGTGCCCAGGCGGATGCGCGAGCTGCGGGCGGCTGCCGCGCCCAGCCACGGCAGCGCCGACGGCGCGTGTCCGCCGGTGTGCCGGAACGGCTGGAAGTGGTCTGACAGGGCGACGCTGTCAAATCCCAGACGCTCGGCCTGCAGCGCGTACTCCAGCAGCTCCCCCGGCCCGAACTGCTCCGCCGAGGCCTTGTAGCCAACCGTGATCACGAGGGACGAGTGTAGCCGCGCCGGGCAGGACATTCGGGGCCTGGCCTCCGGGGCCTGGCCCCGGCTTTTGGCGGCCGGTTATGCACCGGCTTCTTGGCGGCATACACTTGGGCCGTGAGGCGATTCTGGGTCATCGCGGTGGCCGTGCTGGCGATCGGAGCGGGCGCTGTCGCCGCCTACGCGGCGGTCGGCCAGAGCACCGGGAACGCAGCCAAGGCCCCGCCTGCCCATCACCCGAAGCGGCCGCTGCACATCCGCCGCTGGATGCTGGCCAGTCACACCCGTTCACGCATGCGCCCCCCGCACGGCTGGGGTCACAGGCTGTCGCCGGTTCCCGTGCTCAGCGACGGCGCGCACGGCGGCGCGGTGCTGCGCCTGCAGCAGCTGCTGGCCTGGGAGGGCTATCTGCCGCTCGCCTTCCACGCCACCGGGCCCGCACCCCTGTATCCCTATGCGCCGCGCCCCGGCCGGTTCACGGTGCGGTACCCGTCGCTGCCCGGCCTGGCGTCGCAGTGGGCGTCCGGCATGTTCGGGCCCATGACCAAGGGCGCGGTCATGACCTTCCAGTCACAGCACGGCCTGCCGGTGGACGGCGTGGCCGGGCCGCAGGTGTGGCGCGGGCTGCAGCGGTCGCTCTCCAAGCCGAACCCGAAGGGCTACACCTACGTGGTGGTGCACGAGACCCTGCCGGAGACGATCACGATCTACCGCAACGGCCAGTCCGTGTTCTCGTCGCCGGCGAACACGGGCATCGCGCAGGCGCCCACCGCCCTGGGCACGTACCCCGTCTACCTGCGATACACGTCCACCACCATGTCCGGCACGAACCCGGACGGCAGCCACTACAGCGACCCCGGCGTGCCGTGGGTGAGCTACTTCAACGGCGGCGACGCGGTGCACGGATTCCTGCGCGGCTCGTACGGATCGCCGCAGAGCCTGGGCTGCGTGGAGCTGCCGTATTCCGCCGCCGCCCAGGCCTACCAGCTGATGGACTACGGGACGCTGGTCACGGTCACCAGCTGACACCCTCCGGCTGATGGCCGTCCAGATCCTGATCCCCCTGAAACCGCTGGCAATCGCCAAGCAGCGGCTGGCGCCGGTGCTGGCGCCGGACGAGCGGCGGCGGCTGATGATCTCGATGCTCGAGCACGTGTGCCGGCAGGCGGTAGCGGCACAGGTGGGGCCGGTTGCCCTGGCCACCTCCGAGCCGAACGCCGGCCTGTTGGCGGAACGACTCGGGGTGGACGTGCTGTCCGACGGCGGGCTGCCCTGGAACGACGGCCTGCGACACGCCCTGCGCGCGGCGTCACCGGGCCCGCGAGGCGTGCTGTACCTGTCGGCAGACCTGCCGCTGGCGACCTCGGCCGAGATCACCCGCCTGGTGCACGGCCAGCCGGATCCCGGGGCGGTCATCGGGCGCGCGCACGACGGCGGCACCAACGCGCTCGCGGTGTGGCCGGCAGACGCCTTCACGCCCGCGTTCGGCGAGCCGGCCAGCGCCGAGCTGCACCGGCTGCTGGCCGAGCGGGCCGGGCTGCCGTCGCGCACGCTCGACCTGCCCGGCATCGCGCTCGACGTGGACACGCCGCAGGACGTGGTGCGGGCCGCCACGGCAGTCGCCGGGTAGCCGGCCCTATCTGAAGAGGTCGCGGCCGGGCTCGCGGATGAGGTCGGTGGCGGCGCCGTTGCGGCCGTCCAGCGGAAACCCGCGCACGACTGCGGCCGGCACCCGGTCGAGCTTCCCGAACACCAGGTCGGCCGCGGCCGCCAGCTCATCGGCAACCGCCACCTGCGTCGTCCGCAGCACGTAGCCGTTGGGGTCGGAGGCGCCGGCGTACTCGCGCAGCGGGTCCAGCCCGCTGACCCCGATGGCCGTGCCGACGATGCCGTTGCGCAGCGGCCGGCCCATGGTGTCGGCGACGACGACCGCGAGACGCAGGCCGGTGCGCCGTTCGAGGCCGTGCCGCAGGCGGCGGGCCGACGCATCCGGATCGACCGGCAGCAGCACGACCATGTCGGCGCCGGGTGCATTGGAGCGATCGATGCCCGCGCTGGCGCACACGAAGCCGTGGTGCGTCTCGGTGATCAGCAGCGATCCGCGGCGGCGGACGATCCGCCGGCTCTCGCGCAGCACCAGCTCGACCTGGCGGGGGTCGCCGTCCTCGCCCGCAAACTCGATCGCCCTCGGCGAGGGCGTCACCCCGCGCAGGTCAGCGATCCGCCCCTCGGACTTGCTGACGGCCTTGTGCGAGACGACCACGACGTCGCCGTCCTCGAGCGGCGGCGCGCCCGCCAGGATCGACCCCGGGAGGTCGTCTCCCGGTTCGAGCTCGCGGTCGAAGGCGACCGGCAGGATCTGGATCACGCGGCGATCCCCGCGGCGCGCAGGGTCTCGGCGGCCAGCTCCCGGCGCACATGCGGATCGCGCATGACGGCATCGGTGACCACTGCCCGCATGCCCAGAGCCTCGATCTGAGGAGCCAGCGCGGCGTCGGCGTGGTCGAGCACGAGCGCGTCGCATAACCCCTCGTAGAGCCGGCCGACACCCACCGGCGACGGCTCATGGCCGAGCGTGCGCAGCATCTCGGCCGCCGGACCGCGCAGCGCCCGGCCGCCGACGATCGGGCTCACCGCGACGCAGCACCCCGGTCGGTTGCGGAGCGCCTCGCGCACACCCGGCACGGCCAGGATCGGGCCGATCGAGATCAGCGGATTGGACGGCGCGATGACGATCGCAGGAGCGGCCAGCGCGTCCAGCACGCCGGGGGCGGGCGAGCACGACTCGGCGCCGTCGAAGCGCAGCGACTGCACGGCGTCGGCATGGCCCCGGCGCACGTAGTAGGTCTGGAAATCGATCTCGCCGCCGTCGACGCCGACCATGGTGCGCAGGCGGTCATCGGTGGCAGGCAGCAGACGCAGGCCGAGGCCCAGGGCGTCCCCGAGACGGGCAGTCGCTGCGCTCAGCGAGGCGCCCTGCCGCAGCCACTCGGTGCGAGCCAGGTGCAGGCCGATGTCCAGGTCGCCCAGCCAGAACCAGGCGTCTGCGCCCAGCGCGCGGGCACGCTCCAGCGCCCGCGCGGAATCGCCTCGCACGCCCCACCCGCGCTCCTCGTCGATCTCCCCGGTCAACGTGTACAGCACCGTGTCCAGATCGGGCGACACGTGCATCCCGTGCGCCTCCAGATCGTCGCCCACATTCCCGATCGCGGTAACCGAGGAGGCGGGCACGACATCCACCACTCCCTGCAGGAAGCGGGCGGCGCCAACGCCGCCGGCGAGCACAGTGATGCGGTCCGGGTCCATGGCCGCCGTATCATGCCCGGCGAAGTTGGGTATGGCGCAGACCATGGCGAAGTCCGAGCGGCGAACGGCCGGGGTGCTGACGGCGCCCGTCGCCGGCGTGCTGCTGGTCGCGGCCGGTGCGTCGCTGTGGGGGCTGGACGGCGCGCTGCGGGCGCCGCTGGTGACGGGTGGCGGCCCGAGCTGGTCGAGCTGGACGATCGTGCTCTACGAGCACGTGATCCTGACCGCCATCGTGGCCATCCCGCTGTGGCGCCACCGCGCGGGGATCCGGTTGCTCGACCGGGCCGGCTGGGGGTCGGTGGTGGCGATCGCGTGGGGAGGCTCGGCGCTCGCCACCCTGGCGTTCACCGAGGCATTCAAGTACGGCAACCCCGACGTGGTGGTGCTGCTCCAGAAAACGCAGCCCCTGTGGGCGATGGCAGCGGCCGTGGTGGTGGTGGGCGAGCGGCCGCGAGCCGCCATCGGCATCTTCCTCGTGCCTGCCGCCATCGGCACCTACCTGCTGTCGTTTGGCGCCGTCTCGCCGGTCGATGCGGCCTCCAACGGCCAGGCCAAGGGGGCGGCGCTGGCGCTGATCGCGGCCGCCCTGTGGGGTGCCGCGACCGCCTTCGGCAGGCGGGCGCTGCGACAGGTCGACTCGAACGTGCTGACCGGGCTGCGGTTCACGGTCGCGCTGCCGCTGCTGCTGGTGATCGCCGCCACCCAGAGCGCCCTGGCGCCGCCGGGCGGTACGGCCTCGGGCGACTGGGTGCGACTTCCGCTGCTGGCGCTGTTTCCTGGGCTGATCGCGATGCTGCTCTACTACCGAGGCCTGCGCACGACCCCGGCGCCGGTGGCCACACTGGCCGAGCTCGCCTTCCCGGCCACCGCGCTGGTCGTGAACTACATCGTGCTGGGCGCCACCGTGAGCGGCGCGCAGCTGCTCGGCTTCACGGTGCTGTGGGCCACCATCGCGATGCTGCACCGCCTGCCCGTCAGGGTCGGGCCGCGGACGCCCGCGCCGCAGCCGGCGTGAGTCTGGCCGAGGCAGAGGCGCGCGCGCTGTTCGCAACGCAGCGTGTGGTGCGCCTGGCCACGAAGCGTCTCGACGGGCAGCCGCACCTAGTCGTGATCTGCTTCGCCCAGTCCGGCGACACGGTGTACACGGCGGTCGACCAGAAGCCGAAGCGAACGCGGGACCTGGCCCGGCTCAGGCACATCGCGGCGGATCCCCGCGTGGCGCTGCTGGCCGACCACTACGAGGACGACTGGACGCGGCTGTGGTGGGTGCGGGTGGACGGCCGGGCGAGGATCGTGGACGACCCCGCGGAGCGCGCACGGGCGCTCGAGCTGCTCGGCGGCCGCTACCCGCAGTACCGCGAGCGCCCGCCCGACGGCCCCGTGCTGGCCGTGGACGCCGAGCGGTGGAGCGGCTGGAAAGCGGTGCCTGGCACCGGTTCTCAGTCAGGCAACAGGCCGTCGCGGTAGCGGGCGGGGACGGACGGCGGGAACCGTGCGTACGCAAGATCCCCGTCCTGGGTCGTCTCCGGCGAGCTGGCGTTGTACCGGGCCGCCGTCTCGTCGGTGCAGTAGTAGCCCCACGGACCGTCCTTCTGGAACTGCCGCGACGACACCGCCAGAATCACGCAGGGCCCGTCCCCCGCGCCCGCGAACGCGTGCTTCGCCCCCGGCGGGCAGTGCACGAAATCCCATCGCCGGAGCCTGCGCTGCTCCCCCTCGATGATCAGCACCGGCTCGCCCTCCAGCACCAGGAAATCCTCCTGCTCGGTCTCCCAGTGGTACGTCGCGTTGGGCTCGCCGGGCGGCAGCACCTGGATCGACATGCCGAGCATCGGAAAGTACGTCTCGGCCTCGAACCCGTCCGCGCCGGTCAGCGGCAGGCTGTGGCCGCGACCCGGCCGGTTGAACCAGCGCGCCTCACGCGCGTTGACCACGAACCACCCCGGCTCCCGCGGGACGAGCCCGGTACCGTCGTCCCGCAACTGCGCCTCGGAGACCACGGCCGGGATGATATGCGCGAGCCGTTAGAGCCCGATGCTGCGGCCAGCCCGGTGGGGCCGGGGCAGCGGGGCGTGGGCGGCCTGGATCTCGGCAACCCGCTCCAGGATGTGCACGGGGGCCGGCGCGGCTCGGCCGCGGGTGGTATCGACGTGCACCAGCATCTGCTCCGCGCTCGCCAGCTCCTCGCCGTCGCCTTCGCGCAGCAGCCGGTGGAACAGATGGATCCGCTTCTCGTCGTGATCCAGCAGCTGGGTCGATACCTCGACCACGTCCCCGGCCACCGCCCCGAGCAGGTGCGAGATGTGCGTCTCCACCGTGTAGTAGCTCGCGCCCGATGCCAGATAGGCGTCGTCCACCCCGATCCGGCGCAGCAGCGCGTCGGTGGCATCTGCGAACGCCTGCAGATACCGGCTCTCGTGCGCGTGCCCGTTGTAATCGATCCATTCCGCGGGCACCCGCAGGCGGTTCAGCCGAAGCGGCGCGGGCGGCGGCCCGTCGGGGCCGGATCCGTTCCGGCCCAGGAGCGAGCGCTCGTACGCGGCCAGCACCGCGCCCGCCCCCGTGTCCTGGGAGCGCAGGCCCTGCAGCACCGCCACCAGACACTCGTCTCGCAGCCGCTCCAGCTCGCGCACCGGCCGGCCGGCGGCCTGCGCGTCGGACTGCGCGACCAGCTTCTCGAGCAGCTCGTCCGTCAGCTCCGGGACGTCCATCAGCTTCGTCCACGGCCAGGCCAGGGCGGGCCCGAACTGGGCCATGAAGTGCCGCATGCCCGCCTCGCCGCCCGCGATCCGAAACGTCATGAAGGTGCCCATGAACGACCATCGCAGCCCCGCCCCGAACCGGATCGCATCGTCGATCTCCTCGGCCGTGGCCACGTCGTCGTTGACCAGCCACAGCGCCTCCCGCCACAGCGCCTCCATCAGCCGGTCGGCCAGGAAGCCGTCGATCTCGCGCCGCAGCCGGAGCGGGCGCATGCCCACCGAGCGGTACACATCGGCGGCCTGCTCGAGCGTGTCCGGCGCCGTCAGCCCGCCGCCGCACAGCTCGACCAGCGGCAGCAGGTACACCGGGTTGAAGGGATGCCCGACCGCCACCCGCTCGGGGTGCCGCACTCCCTGCTGGAGGCGGGAGGGCAGGAGGCCCGAGGTGGACGAGCAGATCACCACGTCCGGCCCGGCGGCCCGTCCTGCGGCCGCCAGCAGCTCCTGCTTGAGAGGCTCCCGCTCGGGCGCGCTCTCCTGCACGAGCTGGACGCCCTCCACGGCCTCCTCGGGCGTCCCCACCACCGACAGCTCGCCCTCCGCCGGGAGCGGGGCCAGCGTCAGCCGCGAGAAGGCATGGCGCGCATTGCCAACCACCTCGAGCAGCTTGCGC
>JBQCGJ010000045.1:0-16392 GCA_051955775.1 Gaiellales bacterium
GTACCAGGCGCCCGCCGCCGCGTCCGGGAACTCTCTTACGCCCCTGCGCATTCGGGTCCCTGCTAACGTCTTCCGCCCATACGCAGCCAAGCTCGCGATCGCCCAGCGCCATCTGCAATCCGAGAAGGCGTCCGGAACACCTCCGCGGAACATCGTCATCATCAAGCTCATGCGCGCGCACGCGCCATGAGCCCCAGCCCACCGGGTTCGCGCTAGCGCTTCACCAGATCCTTGTACACCTTGTCGGCCATGTCCGGCTTTCGCCGCAGCACGTCCGCCACCCGCCTCACCCTGTACTCCAGGAACCGGTCCGGCTTCACGCCCAGCGCCTTGGAGATGCGCTGGATGACGTCGTCGGAAGGGACCGGACGGTTCCCGTGGGCGAGGTGGTTCAGATACCCCGCGGACAGGCCGGTGCGTTCGGCCAGCGCCCGGTACGAAACCCCCGCGTCATGCATGAGCGACTCCAGCCCCGGATCGAACGGGACGCTCTCGCGCTGCTTGGTCGCGGTCCTTGCCATGCCATCCTCCTCAATCGAGGGCCCGGGCGACCGCCGCCGGTACCTCGGCAGCGGGCACTGAGGATTGTTGGCGGCCCCGGCGCACCTGCACGTCGACCGTGCCCTCGGTGGCCGTCCGCCTGCCGACGGTGATACGAGCCGGCGCGCCGATCAGCTCGGCGTCCGCGAAACGGGCTCCCGGCCCGGCGTCCCGGTCGTCCACAAGCACCGAGAGGCCGGCGGCTTCGAGCTCCGCCTCGATCGACTCCGCGACTTTCAGCTGCGGGTCGCCGTCGGCTCCGATCACCACCATATGCGCGTCGAAGGGGGCCAGCGATGCCGGCCAGACGATGCCGTTCTCGTCGTTGTTCTGCTCGACAGCCGCGGCCATGATCCGTGCCAGGCCGATCCCATAACTGCCCATAACGATCGGGTGCTCCCTTCCCGCTTCATCCAGGTAGGTGGCCCCCAGCGGCTCCGAGTACTTCGTGCCGAGCTTGAAAATGTTGCCCACCTCGATCGCGCGTTCTACGCGCAGCTTACCGGAGCGGCAGGTTGGACAACGCTCACCGGCGGACACCTCCCGCAGGTCGGCGAACTCGGCCTGGTAATCGCGCCCCGCCTCGACCCCTCGCAGGTGATGGCCGGTGCGGTTGGCGCCGCCCACGAACTGCCCCTCGCGAAGCGACTCGTCGGCCACGATGCGAACGCCCACGCCGACCGGCCCGATCGATCCGGGGTCGGCGCCGAAGGCGGCCCGGATCTCCTCCGGTGTGGCGGGCCGGAAGGGCGACTGAAGGGCCTTCTGCATCTTCAGCTCGTGCAGCCGGTGGTCGCCGCGCACCAGCCCCAGCACCACCTCGTCACCGGCCACCACCGGCATCGCCTTGGCGGTCGCGGCGGCGTCGACGCCCAGGAACTCGGCCAGCCCCTCGATGGTGGTGATGCCGGGCGTCTCCACCTCCTCCGGCGCCGACAGCGGCTCGGGAAACACCGGGTCGGACGGCACCGACCGCGCCACCTCCAGGTTGGCCGCGTAGTCGCAGTTCGAGCACAGCACCAGCCTGTCCTCGCCTGAGGGGCTGGGCGCCATGAACTCGTGCGCAGCCCGGCCGCCCATCATGCCCGTGTCGGACTCCACCATCCAGTACTCGAGCCCGCAGCGGTCGAAGATCCGCCGGTACACCTCGATGTGCCGGTCGTACGACTCGTCCAGCCCGTCGTTGTCGCGGTCGAAGCTGTACGAGTCCTTCATCAGGAACTCCCGGGTGCGCAGGATGCCCGAGCGCGGTCGCGGCTCGTCCCGCTCCTTGATCTGGATGTGGAACCACACCTGCGGCAGCTCGCGGTACGACCGGATCTCGCGCGCTGCGTGGTAGGCCGACACCTCCTCGTGCGTCATCGACAGCACGTACGGCTTGCCGGAGTTGTCGTCCAGCTTGAACAGCTCGGGGATGGCGTAGCGACCGGTCGTCTGCCACAGCGACGCCGGCTGCAGCACCGGCATCGACATCTCCATCGCGATCTGGCTCATCTCCTCGCGCAGGATCCCGGAGATGCGCTGCATGACCCGCCAGCCCAGCGGCAGATAGGTGTACACGCCGGCTCCCACCTGGCGCACGAATCCACCGCGCACCAGCAAACGGTGGCTGATCGCCTCCGCGTCGGCCGGATCATCCTTGAGAGTGGGCAGCAGGTAGCGTGACGCCCGGGTCGCCATCACCCGGCCGTGGCGGCGGCCGCCGGGCGGCGCGCCGGGGGCAGGTGGATCGGGCGTCCGAGCGACACCAGCGCCGCCTCCTTGACCGCCTCGGCCAGAGTGGGATGAGCGGCGATCGAATCGGCCAGCGTCTCGATCGTGGACTCGGCGGTGATCCCCACCACACCCGCGTTGATCAGCTCCGTGGCATACGGGCCGACGATCACCAGGCCCAGCAGCTCGCCGTAGCGGGTCTCGTGGATGGTCTTCGCCCAGCCAGACCGCTCCGCCATCATCTGCGCCCTGCCGGACGCGGCGAACGGGAACTTGCCCACCGCGATCTCGTCGTGCTGCTCACGGGCCTGCTGCTCGGTGAGGCCGACGGCGGCCACCTCGGGATCGGTGTACACGCAGCGCGGCACCGCAGCGTAGTCCATCTCGGCATCGTGGCCGAGCGCGTTCTCAGCCGCGATCTCGCCCTCGCGGAAGGCGGAATGGGCGAGCTGGAAGCGGCCCGCCACATCACCCACGGCGTAGATGCTGGGGACGCTCGTGCGCATGTGCCGGTCGACCTCGACGCCGGCCCGCGGGTCGAATTTCACGCCGGCCTGCTCGAGGCCGATGTCGGCCACGCTGGGCCCGCGGCCGGTGGCCACCAGCACCACGTCGGCTGACACCTCGCCGCCCGTGCCGTCGGCGCTCTCGAAGGTCAGGGTGGCGCCGTCAGGCCCGTCCACGATGGCCGTCGCCCGGGCGCTCAGGTGCATGGTGATGCCGCGCTTCTTGAAGGCCCGCTCGAGCTCCTTGGACGCCTCCGCGTCCTCCATCGGGATCAGCCGGTCGAGCATCTCCACGATGGTCACCTCGACGCCCCAGTGCCGCATGATCGAGGCGAACTCGACGCCGATCACGCCGCCGCCCAGCACCAGCAGCCGGCGCGGCACCTCGGTCAGCTCCAGCAGCGCCTGGGAGTCCACGCAGCGCGGCCCGTCGATGCCGTCGACGGGCGGGCGCAGCGAGTGACTGCCGGTGGCGATCACAGCCGAGCCGAAGGTGATGTCCTCGGCGCCCTCCACCGAGATCGTGGAGGCGTCCTTGAACCGGCCCTGGCCGTTCACGACCGTGATCCCGTTGGCCTTCACGACACCGGTGATGCCGTTCACCAGGCCGTCGACGATCTTGGTCTTGTTGGCCTGCGTGGCGTTGAAGTCGAGCTCGGCGCCGGTGACGTTGACGCCGATCTTGGCGAAGGTCTCGTTGGCGTCCTTCAGCGCGTGCGCCGTCTGCACCCAGGCCTTGGTGGGGATACAGCCGACGGTGATGCACGTCCCCCCGATCCGGTCCTGCTCCACAAGCACCACGTTGGCGCCCAGCTGGGCTGCCCGGATGGCGGCCGGATACCCGCCCGGCCCGCCGCCCAGGACGGCGACATCACACTCCATGGAAGGTCAGCTCCTCAGGCTCGCTTGAAGACCGGTCGGCATCCTAGATGATCCACCGGCAACTGCCGCGAGCCCGGCGCCAGAAGATGTCGGATGTGGTCCGAATGCCAACGACTTTTGCGCAGCGCACGCTCCGCCCGTATCATCATGCGATGTCCGGATGGGGGAAAGTCGGCGCCAGCATGGTGCTCGGATTGCTGGTGTGCACCCTGTTCGCGCTGCCTGCACAGGCGGCGCCGACGGTGGTGGCGAACTGGCACATGGACGAGACCTCGGGCTCGACGATGCACGATGCAGCAGGCGGTCACGACGGCACCCTGCACGGCGGTGTCTCGCTCGGCGTGGCCGGATTCAGCGGCACGGCCTACACGTTCAACGGCACGAACTCGTACGTCACCGTGCCGTCGTCGCCAGACCTGAACCCCGGCACCGCCGACATGTCGTTCACCGTCCACGTCAAGCTGTCGTCCCCGCCGCCCACGGGCAAGAACAAGGACTACGACATCCTGCGCAAGGGGATCTCCAGCACCAAGGGCGGCATGTACAAGCTCGAGATCGCCCACGACGGCCGCGCCACCTGCCGCTTCCTCGGCTCGGTGGCCGACGTTCGCATCCACACCGGGCCGAACGTGGCCGATGGCAAGTGGCACACGATCACCTGCGGACGCGCCGGCTCCGCGATCTCGCTCACCGTCGACGGAAAGACGTTCTCGCACGCCGGCGCCACCGGCACGATCGGCAGCACCGACGGCCTGGCCATCGGGGCCAAGCCCGGATCGGACTACTACAAGGGCGCTCTGGACGAAGTGTCCATCACCGTCGGCTGACGCAGGGCTACTCGCCCGGCTCGCCGATCCAGGCGATGGTCGCGCCCACCGGGTATTCCACGCCTGATGTGCCGACCACCCGCAGCAGCACGCCGTCGGCCTCGGCCTCGACCTCCTGGGTGACCTTGTCAGTGTCCAGCTCGTACAGGGCGTCGCCACGCCTGACACGGACGCCCTCCTCGACCAGAAAGCGGATCAGCACGGCGGCGGGGACGTCCTCGCCGAGCGCCGGGATCGTCACCGGAGTCGCCATATCTGCTTTAGAGACTACCCGAGGATGGCGATAAGGTTCCGGCACATGGCTACCCCTGCCGGAACCGATCCGGCCGTGGCGCTGGATGCCGACACGGCGCGCCGGCTGTTCAAGCTGATGCTGCTGATCCGCCGCTTCGAGGAGCGGGCCGAGGAGCAGTACACGCGTGCCCGGATCGGCGGCTACTGCCACCTCGCGATCGGCGAAGAGGCGTCGACGGTGGGTTCCGTGGACGCGCTGAACGACGGCGACTGCCTGTTCGCGTCCTACCGCGATCACGGCGCCGCGCTGGCCGTCGGCAGCCCGACGGCCGCCGTGATGGGCGAGCTGTTCGGCAAGGTCAGCGGCGTCGCTCACGGCCGCGGCGGCTCCATGCACCTGCTGGACGTCGAGCGCCACTTCTACGGCGGCTGGGGCATCGTCGGCGCGCACATCCCGATCGCCACCGGCGCGGCGCTGGCGCTCGAGTACACCGACCGGCCCAACGCGGTGCTGTGCCAGTTCGGCGACGGCGCGATGGCCACCGGCCAGTTCCACGAGGCGATGAACCTGGCAGCGCTGTGGCGCCTGCCGATCGTGTTCCAGGTCATCAACAACCAGTACGGGATGGGGACCTCCGTGGACATGTCGAGCGCCGAGCCCGACCTGTGGAAGCGCGCTGCGGGCTATCGCATGCACGGAGAGCGGGTGGACGGCAACGACGTGCTGGCGGTGCGCGAGGCGGCCGGCAGGTTGCTCGAGCAGGCCCGCAGCGAGCGCGAGCCGGCGCTGCTGGAGACGGTCACCTACCGCTACCGGGGCCACTCCGTGGCCGACGCCGGCAAGAACTACCGCACCAAGGACGAGATCGACTCCTGGCGCGAGCGCGATCCGATCACGCGGTTCGGCCTGGTCGCATCCGAGCAGGGCCTGCTGTCCGACGAGGACATAGAGGAGGTGCGGCAGGAGGTCGCCGCCGAGGTCAAGGCCGCCATCGACGAGGCCCTGGCTGCCTCGCCGCCGGCCCGCGAGTCGCTGTACGAGCACCTGTACGGCGACGCCGCGTGGCTCGAGCAGTTCTCGCGCATGTCGACCGGCGCTCCCTTCGGCGAGCGCGGCGAGGAGCAGACATGGCCGACGTGACGTACCGCGAAGCGCTGCGCCGCGCGCTCGACGAGGAGCTCGAGCGCGACGAGTCGGTGTTCCTGATGGGCGAGGAGATCGGCCGCTTCGAGGGCTCCTACAAGGTCACGGCCGGCCTGTGGCAGAAGTACGGCGGCCGCCGCGTGCGGGAGACGCCGATCGCCGAGGAGGGCTTCGTGGGCGCCGGGATCGGCGCGGCCATGATGGGCCTGCGGCCGGTGGTCGAGATCATGACCATCAACTTCCTGCTGGTGGCGATGGACCAGGTCGTCAACCACGCCGCCAAGATCCGGTACATGTTCGGCGGCACGGTTGGGGTGCCCATGGTGATCCGCACACCCGGCGGCGCGGGAGCGCAGCTGACGGCACAGCACAGCCAGAGCCTGGAGGTGTGGTTCGCAAGCTGTCCGGGCCTGAAGGTGGTCGCCCCCGCCACACCCGCCGATGCCTACGGCATGCTGAAGACGGCCATCCGCGACGAGGATCCGGTGCTGTTCTGCGAGAACCTGGTCATGTACAACGTGACCGGCAGCGTCCCCGACGACTCCGACTACACGGTGCCGATGGGCGTTGCGCAGGTGCTGCGCGAAGGCACCGACCTGACCATCGTCGCGCACTCCTACACCGTGCAGCGGGCGCTCCGGGTGGCCGACCGGCTCGGCCACGACGGGCTGTCGGTGGAGGTGGTCGACCTGCGCTCGCTGCGGCCCCTGGACGTGGACACGGTGGTGGAGTCGGTGCGCAAGACCAACCGTGTGCTGGTGGCCGAAGAGGGCTGGTCGACCTACGGCATCGGCGCCGAGCTGACCGCCCGCATCCAGCGCGCCTGCTTCGACGACCTGGACGCACCGGTGGAGCGGGTCGGCTCCGCCGAGGTGCCGATGCCCTACTCGAAGCCGCTGGAGCTGGCCGCCCTGCCGCTGGAATCCAAGATCGAGGCGGCTGCCCGCAGCCTGCTCGCGGAGTGCGGGGTGGTGGTGTAAGTGACCCCCCACGCAGCGTTTCGCCCGTTCCGGCGGCTGCAAACGCTTCGCGCTGCCGCGTCCTCGGTCGCGCCAATACAACCCGGTATTGGCGCTCCCTGCGTCCTGGCATCGCTCGGTTTTCGCTCGCCGTCTCTGGGCGTACGCTACGAGGGGGGCCACTGATGTCCGAAGAGCTGGTCATGCCGCGGCTCAGCGACACGATGGAGGAGGGCCGGATCGGCCGCTGGCTGGTCGCCGAGGGCGACACCGTCCGCGAGGGCGACGTGCTGGCCGAGATCGAGACCGACAAGGCCACCATGGAGTACCAGGCGTACTCGGACGGTACGCTGCTGCGGATCCTCGTGCCGGACGGCGGCTCGGCCCCCCTGGGCGCCCCGATCGCCATCATCGGCGAGCCGGGGGAGGCAACCGAGCAGTTCGAGCGGCCGGACGACGCCGCCGCAGCGGACTCCGGCACGGCCGCCGAACCGGCCGCGCCCGCAGCCGAGCCCAGGGCGGAGCCCGCCGCCCCACCGCCGGTGCAGGCGCCGTCGGGCAACGGCGACGGCGCGGTGTCGACGCTCCGCGTGAGCCCGATCGCGCGCCGCATGGCCGACCGCGCCGGCATCGACCTGTCATCGCTGGCCGGCCGCGGCAGCGGCCCCGAGGGCCGCGTTGTGAAGGCCGACGTCGAGCGGCTGATCTCCGGCGGAACGCCCGCCCCCGCGGTTGCAGCGGCCGCCCCCGCGCCCGCGGCGGCGCGTCCGGCGCCGGCGCAGGACACGGTGCAGGAGCTGTCGCCGATGCTGAAGGCGGTGGCCCGGCGGATGGCCGAGGCCAAGGCCACCATCCCCCACTTCTACGTCTCCTCCGACGTCGACATGACCCGGGCGATCGAGCTGCGCCGCGAGGTGAATGTCGCGCTCGAGGCATCGGGCCAGAAGGTCAGCGTGAACGACCTCATCGTGCGCGCCTGCGCGCTGGCCCTGATCCAGCATCCACAGGCCCACCGCTCGTTCGTGGACGGGCGTCACGCCTACCACGCCCATGCCAACATCGGCATCGCGGTGGCCCTGGATGACGGGCTGATCGTGCCGGTCGTGCGCGAGGCGGACACCAAGTCGCTGCGCTCGATCTCGACAGAGACGCGGGATCTCGCCGGCCGGGCGCGCAAGGGGCAGCTGAAACAGCACGAGATCGAGGGCGGCACGTTCACCGTGTCGAACATGGGGATGCTGGACGTGGCGTTCTTCTCGGCCATCATCAACCCGCCCGAATCGGCGATCCTGGCCGTCGGCTCGACCACCCAGCGTCCGGTCGTGATCGACGGCGACGTGGTCGTGCGGTCGATCATGACGGTCACCCTGGCCTGCGATCACAGGGCCTGCTCGGGGGCCGACGGGGCGCGGCTGCTGCAGACGGTGAAGGGGCTGCTGGAGGCCCCCACGGCGCTCCTGCTGGACTAGTGGGGGAGCACCGGGTGTACCGCCCCGGCGGCGTGTCGTACCTGCGGATTCCGGCCCCTGATCCGCGCAGCTCAGCCGCATTCTATGAGCATGCGTTCGGCTGGACCACCCGCGGCGAGCCGAAGAACCCGAGCTTCGAGGACGGGTCCGGACACGTGATCGGCCACTTCATGCCCGACCTGCCGGTGGCCGGCGAGGCCGGCATGCTGCCCTACGTGTTCGTGGACGACATCGACCACACCCTGAAGCGAATCCGCGACAGCGGGGGCCAGATCGTGAGCCAGCCGTACCCCGAGGGCGACCTGTGGGTGGCCACCTTCCGCGACCCGTCGGGAAACGTGATCGGGGTCTGGCAGCAGGGGCCACGCGGCTGACAGCCCGCGTCCGTCGACGCCCGTGGTAGGTTCGCTGCCGACAGGGTGCCGCCACCCGGCGACTGAGCACCAGGCCAGGTCTACGCCTCGTTCGGCTCGTTGCTCGGGACGGCCGAGCGAAACCGGGAGATGAAGATCGAACGGGCGCTCAGCGCGGCGGCCAGCGGGGTGGCGCCCATCCCGAACATCCGCATGTGGTCGCCGACACTGAACAGCGCCCTGTAGGAGCCGTCCCTGTGCCGGCGGATCTCCAGCGGCGTCCCGTTCTGGGCGAACCACTGGAGCACCCCGTGGAGCTCGGAATGCACCATTCGATCACTGTAGCGATGGCTGCTTACGGTCTCCTCTGGGCCGCCTTCCGGGGCACTGGGAGCCACCGGTGGGGTCGCCGTTCGATCCGGACGCGGGTAAAGTTGAGGGTGCGATGCAGCTGACCGACGTCATGTCAACGCAGATCGTCTCGGTGGCCCCGGGCTCCCTGGTCGGCGACGCCGCGCACCGCATGGTGGAGGCGGATTGTGGCGCCTGCGTGGTGCTCGACGACGCCGGCGACCTGATCGGCGTGATCACCGAGCGCGACCTGCTGCGCTGCTTCAGCGAGTCCGTCGATCCCTCGACGGCGGTCGAGGAGCGGATGACCCGGCACGTGCTGACGGCCTCTCCGCAGACCGAGATCGCAGAGGCCATGGCGCTGATGGTGGACGGCCACTTCCGGCACCTGCCGGTGGTCAACGACGACGGCCACGTGATCGGGCTGGTGTCGATGCGCGACCTGATGGCCTACACGTCGCTTCGCCTGCGCGGCGGCGGGTTCGGGGCCGAGGACGAGCTCGACCCGGCCGAGGTGATCGCCACCATCCACCGCATGCGCACCGGCGCCGCGTAGCCGGCGCGGGGCGATCAGCTAGAACATCTGCCAGGCGCCGCCCTGAAGCAGCGGCACGCGTTGCCCGGAGGGTGTCACGCCGGTGACCGTCATCTCGTCGGAGCCGACCATCAGGTCGACGTGGATCTGGCTGCGGTTGATGCGCTCGCGATCGGACTCCCCCACCGCCCAGTCGAAGCCCTGGCCGAACGCGATGTGAGAAGCCGCGTTCTCGTCGATCAACGTGTCGTAGAAGACCGTGTCCAGCGGTCCGATCCGCCCGCTCGAGTCGACCAGGGCGATCTCACCCAGCCTGGAGGCTCCCTCGTCCCGCTCGCAATAGGCGCGCAGCACGCCCTCTCCCTCGGCGGCCTGCAGGTCGGACATGCGGCCGTTCTCGAAGGTGATGGTGAAGTCGCGGATGATGGCGCCGGCCAGCTCCCGCGGCTTGCTCGACCGCACGTGGCCGTTCACCCGCTCCGGGTCGGGCACGGCAAACACCTCTTCGCTGGGCAGATTGGGGTGATGCACGATGCCCTCGCTGGTGGTCAGGAACCCGCCCTGCCAGCGGGCGGTGGGAAGCAGCCCCACGACCAGGTCTGTGCCTGGGCCCTCCAGGTGCAGCGAGTCGAGCTGGAGCTCGTTCAGCGCGGACTTGGCGCGGTCGAGCTCCGCGATCCGCTCCTCCCAGGCCGCCACCGGGTCGTCGGTGTCCATGCGGCACATGTGCATGACCTGCTCCCACAGCCGGGCCACCGCCTCGTCCGGCTCGAGGTGCGGGTGCACCAGGGTCGCCCAGCCCTCGGTGGGGCACGGTGCGATCGTCCAGTTGTTTGCAGCGCGGGACAGGTTCTCGAGACTCTGGCGGCGGCCGGGCGGCTGGTCGCGTCCGATCCGCTCGGGATCCAGCCCGTCCAGCAGGCCGGGCGCGGGATTCCCGGACAGCCCGATCTGGGCGCCGTGATCCTGGCCGTGCTCACGCATCATCTGCACCACCCAGCCCGGCTCGTAGCCGAGCGCCTCGTCCACGGCATGCTCGATGCGCGCCCGCTGGATGTGGGGATCGCCATAGATCGTGTGCACGAATACCGCCCCCATCTGGTAGAGGCGGGTCACGATCGTGCGGGTCAGCTCCTCCTTGCCCACCGACGAGCTGACGATCACCCGCTGCCCGGGCTGCACGTTGGCCCCGAAGCGGACGATCAGATCGGCGTACCGATCGAGGCTGGCAGCTTCCATTGCCTCGATGCTAGCCCGGCCCCCTGCGATACTGCGTCGATGCGACAGCCACCGGCCGTGCGCGTGCTGGCCACAGCCTCCGCGGGCGCGGTGGCCGCGATCGCCTCGCTCGCAGGGCCGGCCCTGGGAGTCGGATCGCCGGCGCTCCACGTGGTGCTGGCGCTGGCGGCGGCCGTCGCCCTGGCGGCGGTCGAGCGGCGTCTGGCGTGTCGCGCGTGCGACGTCCTGCGACGGTTGCTGGAACTGCTCGCCGCGGCATCTCCCCCGCCTCCACCGCTTCGCGCGGCGCCGGTTCAGGTGCCGTCCCCGCGGCCCCTGCACCTGCGCGGACCGCCGGTCTGATCCGGCCCGTCGCCGTATCCCGCTAGGAGGACGTCCGGATCATGCGCTCGCGCATCGCTGCGTTGGCGGTGGCCGCCATGGCGGTCGCAGCCGCTCTCCCCGCCACGGCGGAGGCGCACGCGACCCTGATTTCGTCCACGCCGGCCGCCGGGGGCGTGGTCGCCAGGGCACCTCACCAGGTGGTGTTGAAGTTCGACGAGCCGGTGCAGCCGGTCAAGGGCGGAACCGACGTGGTGACCAGCGCCGGCCGTTCGGTGCTGGGTGGGCCGCCGCACACCGCCGCCGGGGACGGGCGGGAGCTCGTGATCCCGCTGCAGTCCGGCCTGGGCGACGGCGACTACACGGTGCGCTGGCGGATCGTGTCCACCGACGGCCACCTGATCTCGGGCGTGCTCGCGTTCGGGGTCGGCCTCGGCCGGCCGCCGCCGCAGGCCTCCACAACCGAGAGCTCGTCGACCGACTGGCCGTATCTGATCGCCCGGTTCGCGTACTTCGCCGGGCTGGTGCTCTTGATCGGCGGAGCGGTGTTCCGGGTGGCCGTATCGGCGCCGGCCATGGCCCGCCTGCCGGCGCAGCGGCGAGCCATGGCCTCGCTGCGCGAGAGCCATCGCGCGACGCAGCTCCTGACCCTGGCCGCAGCGCTCATGCTGGGCGGCGGCTGGGTGGCCCTGACCAGGCAGGGGTCGGAGGTGGCCGGTGTGTCGTTCTGGCAGGCCTTCAACCACTCGGGCCCCGTCGGCTCGGCGCTTCAGGCGACGCGGTTCGGCCGCGAGTTCGGGCGCGGGATCGACATCGCGGCGGCATTCGTGGTGGCCGCGGCGGTCGCGTTCGCCATCGCCCGCCGGTGGCCGAGGGCGGCGATCGCAGCAGCCGTACCGGCGGCGCTGCTGGGAGCGTGGACAGTGGTCGTGCCCGGGCTGTCGGGGCACGCGGGGGACGCCGGCCGCGGCACGCTGGCCGTGGTGGTCGACGCCGCGCACGTCGCCGCCGCCTCGATCTGGATCGGCGGCCTGGCCCAGCTTGTGATCGTCGTCCCTCACATGCTGCGAGGCCTGTCGGGGGCGGAGCTGGAACGGACGCGCTCGGCCATCGTGCGCCGGTTCTCGCTGATCGCGATCGGGTGCGCCGCGGCCATCGCCGTCACCGGCGTGTCCCGCGCGCTGTGGGAGGTGAGCGCCGTCTCGCAGCTGTGGAGCACCGGCTACGGCCGCGCGCTGGCGATCAAGACCGTGCTGTTCGCCGCGGCACTCACGCTCGGCTACCGGAACCGCCGCGCGCTCGACCGGTTCACCGACGTGCGCCGGCGGGCGTTCGCCGAGCTCGGCCTGCTGGGCGGCGTGCTGGCCGCGGTGGCTGTGCTGACCAACCTGCCACCGGCGAACACGCCGCTGCTGGCGGTGGCGGCGGGCCCGGCGGGCGGGCCCGCGGTGGTGCCCCTGGCCGGCGATGCCCGGCTCGCCGTGTGGCCGGGCCGGGCCGGCCCCAACTGGATCGCAGTGTGGCCGCGCAGCGGCGATCGCGTGCGGCGCGTCGCACTGCACGGGCCGGACGGGGCGGTCGGCGTCACCCTGCATCGGGTGGGTGACGCAGATGTCGCGCTGCTCCCGAACCTCCCGACCGGGACGTACGCCGTGTCGTCGACCGCCGGCAGCGCGTCGATCGGCATCGGCCCCGCCGCCCGGGCGCCCGTGCCGACCCCGCCGCTGGCCGGGCAGGGCGCGGTGGCCGCCGAGGAGGCGTCCGATCTGGCGGTGGGGCTGCAGCGGATCGGCGCAGGCACCGCCCGGGTGACCCTGATCGGCCAGTCCGGCCAGGGCGTGCCCACCGCGCTCGTCACCGCGTCCGGGCACACCGGCGTGCCCTGCGGCCAGATCCCCGCCTGCTACCAGGTGCCGGTGACATCCTCACCCGAGGTGTCGACGGTGGTCGTACTGCGCCCCGGCCGGGCCGCGGTGCGCACGGCCATCCGGCTTCCGGGCGCGGACGCCGCGCCGGCGGCCGGCCTGCTGCGACGGGCGGCCGCCGCGTACCGGGCGCTGCGCAGCGTGCGCTCCGAGAACCTCCTGTCATCCGACCCAACCCACGCCGTGTCCACCACCTTCATCTCCCAGTCGCCGAACCGGCTGTCGATCGACGTGCACGGAGGCGAGCGGTCGATCATCATCGGCGCCGTCCGCTACGACCTGCGGCCTGACGGCACCTGGAAGCGGTCGCCGGCGGTGCCCACCCCGCAGCCAAACCCGTTCTGGGCGCCGAACGCCACCGCCGTGCACGTGGCCGGCCGGTCTGGGCACACCGTGCAGCTGACGCTGGCCATCCCGGGCGGCCCGACCTTCTTCCGGCTGTGGATGGACGAGCGCACGCGGCTGGTGACCCGGCTCCGCATGATCACCGCGGCGCACTTCATGTGGGAGCGTGAGCTGGACTTCAACAGCGCCCCACCCGTCCTGCGGCCGCGCGTACCCTAAGGGCATGGCAAAGTCGCCGCCGAAGCCCCGCGCCGCCCGCCCCCAGCCGTCTCGGCCGCGCTCGCGGATGACGCCGCTGCTGGTGGCGGTGGCATTCGCCGCGACCATCGTCCTGATCGTCGCCAAGCACCAGTCGTCGCCGAAGCCGCCGCCACCCGCAAAGCCCACCGCCGCGGATCTGAACGCGCCGCAGAAGCTGATCCGGGCCGCCGCGGCCCTCCACTTCACGCCGACCACCGAGCCCGGTGTGGGCAGCATCGAGGGCAAGCCGGCCAGCGCCAGCCCCGGGCCGTACTCCCATCACCTGCTGGCCAGGGGCTCGGTGGCGCCCCGGTTCACCCTGCGCACGCCGCAGGGAACGCAGGTGACGGTGCCCGTGGCGGGGAAGCCAACCCTGCTCGAGTTCTTCACCACGTGGTGCCCGCACTGCGCGGCCGAGGCGCCGCACCTACGCCGGCTGGCGCAGCAGCTGGGCTCGAAGGCGGCGTTCGTGTCGGTCAATGCGGACTCCGAGGACGCGGCCAGCGTGTACGCGTTTCACCGCTACTTCGGGCTGCCGTACCCGGCGCTGGTCGACCCATCGGGGCGGCCGCGGGGGAACTTCCACAAATCCGGCGGCGAGGGCAGATGGGCCACGGCGTACGGCGTGCAGGCGTTCCCCACGCTGTACGTGATCAGCCCCGACGGCCGGGTGGTGTGGGCGGACGACGGGGAGCAGCCGGATGCGCTGCTGAAGCAGCTGCTGGAGCGAGCCGCCGGCTGACGCCAGGTCAGAAGCCCCAGCGCCCGCCGTCCAGTACCGGCACCCGCCCGCCGTCCCGGCGGATCCCGGTCACCACCACCTCCGGCGAGCCGAACATGAAGTCCATGTGCACCTCGCTGGAGTTCAGACGGGGCCGGTCGGCGTCGTCGCCGACGCAGACCGGATAGGCATTGCCGAGCGCCAGGTGACTGGCTGCATTCTCGTCGAACAGGGTGTCGTAGAAGATCGTCTGCATGGCGCCGATCCTGCCGGCGTCGTCGACCAGCGCCAGCTCGCCCAGGCGGGTGCCGCCGTCGTCGCGGTCGATTCGCGCCCGCACCGCCTCGACCCCGGCGGACGCCTCGACCGATACCGCCCTGCCCTGCTCGAACCGCACGACCAGGTCGCGCACGATGGTGCCCTCGAGCACGAACGGCCGGGTCGCGGAGACCACGCCGTCGGCGCGTAGCGGATCCGGGGCGGTGAACACCTCCTCGCTCGGCAGGTTGGCGTGCCACGGCAGCCCGTGCACGGTCTCCTCCTCAGCTCCCACCCAGCGGGAGGAGGGCAGCAGGCCGACGGTGAGGTCGGTGCCCGGCCCGCCGATGTGGAGCGCGTCGAACTGGGCATCGGTCATCTTCCGGCATGCGGCCAGCAGCAGGTCGGCCCGTGCACGCCAGGCGGCCACCGGGTCGTCCTCGTCCAGCCGGCACGCGTACACGACCTGCTCCGACAGCAGGCGCAGCGCTTCGTCCGGATCCGCGTCGGGATGCACGAGCGCGGCCCAGTCCGGGGTTGCGCACGGCCCGACCGTCCAGTTCAGGGCTCCGCCCATCGACACCTCCACCCACTCCTTGATGGCGGGGAAGCGGTCACGCGCGAGCCGGTCCGGGTCGAGGCCCGCCAGCACGTCCGTGTCCACCGTTCCCGACACGCTGATGGACGCGCCACGCTTCTCGGCCATCTCGCGCGGCTGGGCGACCGTCCACGGCGGCTCATCGCCCAGCGCCTCGTCCGGCGCGTACAGGATGCGGGCGCGCTTCAGGTGCAGATCGAAGTAGTGCGTGTCGACGTACACGGCGCCGCGCTGGTAGCAGCGCCTGGCGATGGCCCGCGTCAGCGGCTCCTTGCCCAGGTCGCTCTGCAGGACCACGACCTGTCCCGGCTGCACGTTGGCGCCGAAGCTGACAATCAGGTCGGCCAGCCGTTCGATCGTGTGGTCGTCCACCGGCCGCGCATCCTACCGCCCCCGCTCGCGTGGCCGGGTGCTCTAGCATGCGGGCGCATGCAGAGCCTGACCGAGCAGTGGGACGCGATCGTCGCCCGCCAGCCCGAGGACTGGTCGTCGATGTACCTCGAGCTCCGGCTGCGCGACGCCGCCCAGTCCGAGGAGGCAGCTCTGGCTCTGTCGCCGCTCAACCCCTGGCACGACGGGGACTGGCGATCCGGCGTGTTCCACTTCCGCGCCGCCAAGAACTACGGCTACGGCACGGCGGCGATCCTGTGCCGCAAGCGCCTGGGCACACTGGACACGGTCGGCATCGCCGGCACCCTGCGTCTCGAGCGGCAGGTGTCGGATGTCCGCCCGGTGGCCACGCAGGGCATTCGCTAGCGCGGATCAGGCGCGAAGCTCGGCGCCGAACCGCTCGCTCAGGGCAGCCACGACACGCGCTCGGGCGGCGTCGCCCTCGGCGTCGGTCAGCGTGCGGTCGGCGGCCTGGAACACCAGGTGCAGGGCGAGGCTCTTGCGGCCCCCCCCCACCTGTGGCCCGCGGTACACGTCGAACACCTCCACGCTGGCCAGCTCCGAGCCCCCCGCCTCGCGGGCGGCGGCCACCACCTCGGCGGCCGCCACGTCCTCGGCCACCGCCACGGCGATGTCCTGCCGAAGCGGCGGGAAGCTGGTCACGTCGCGGTACGCGGTGACGCCCGTGCGCAGCGCGGCCAGCTCCGCCACGTCGAGCTCGAATACGGCCACGGTCGCCTCGATCCCGAACGCCTCGGCCACCAGCGGGTGCAGCTCGCCCAGCAACCCGGCCTCGCAACGCGCCGCCCGTCCCGGATGCAGGAACGGCTCGCCCGCACGCT
>JBQCGJ010000046.1:0-11349 GCA_051955775.1 Gaiellales bacterium
TCTCCCTTCCTGGTGTTCGCGGTGTTCGTGCAGCAGGCCGCCGCCGAGCTGGCATCGGCGGGCCACGTGCCGGAGCGCACGGGACCGCGCCAGCGGGTGCCGCTGTTCGATGCGCCCGCACTGCGGGACTTCCTCGCCGCACCGGCCCGGCGGCTGTTCCTGGCCGAGCTCCTGGCCTCCTTCACCCGGGTCGCCAGTGGCCGTTACTGGGCCCGGACGGGCGGGCGCGCGCGGGCCCGGCGGTTCAGCGAGCTTGACCCGGTCCGGCTGGCGGGCCTGCTGGATGCCGTCCCGGAGGCCGAGCGCCCCGGCGTCTACCGCAGGCTCGGCGACGTGGCGCTGTTCTTGACCGGGGTGTTTCCCGACTACGCGAGCTCCCGTGCCCTCGGCCCGGTCAACGCCGCCCGGCTGCTGCGCGCCGCCCGGCTCCCCGCCGCGCAACAGGAGCGCCTCGCCGCCGAGCCCGCCATCGAGCTGCTGGAGCACCTCGGCGCCCGCTGGTACCGGGCTGCCCGCGACCTGGCGCCGGTGGCCACCGCACGCCTCACGGTGGTCGGCGAGGTGGCCGACCGGTTCCGGCAGGCCCGGCGCGTGCTCAACCACGTCGCCGACCGGTACCTGTTTCCCCCCGGCAGCCCCTGGTTCACCCAGCCCAGCTCATAGATGGGGACGAGCGGGCGGCTGACCAACTGGGCCGGGAACGTCACGTTCAGCGCCGAAAGGATCCACAGGCCCGCCTCGGTGGCCGAGCTTCAGCGGCTGGTGGCTGCCAGCGCGTGCGTGCGGGCGCTCGGCACCGGTCATTCGTTCAGCCGTATCGCAGACACCCCGGGAGACCTTGTCTCGGCCGCTGGTCTTCCGAAGATCATGACAGTGGATGCCGAACGGGCGACCGTGACGGTCAGCGCAGGCGTCAGGTACGGGGAGCTGGCACCGCACCTGCACGCGGCGGGCTACGCCCTGCGCAACCTCGCATCGCTCCCGCATATCTCGGTGGCTGGCGCCTGCGCGACGGGGACGCACGGCTCGGGGAACGCGAACGGCAACATGGCGACGGCCGTCTGCGCCATGGAGATGATCACGGCTGGCGGCGACGCCGTCACCATGAGCCGTGAGGCCGACGGCGACCGGTTCCGCGGGGCCGTCGCCGGGCTCGGCGCACTTGGGATCGTCGCCAGCCTGTCGCTCGACATCGTGCCGGCGTTCGGCATCCGCCAGTACGTCTACGAGAACCTCCCGCACGAGCAGCTGTACGAGCACCTCACGGACATTTTCGCCAGCGCGTACAGCGTGAGCCTGTTCACGGACTGGCGGGGCTCGCGGATCAGGCAGGTGTGGCTGAAACAGCGGGTTGGTGAGCACGATCCCCCGAGGCCGGGGACGCGGTGGTACGGTGCGCTGCCGGCGGATGGCCCCCGCCATCCGGTGCCCGGCCTGCCCGCCGCCAACAGCACTCAGCAGCTCGGCGTGCCCGGTCCCTGGCACGAGCGGCTGCCGCACTTCCGGCTGGATTTCACGCCGAGTGCCGGCGACGAGCTGCAGTCGGAGTATCTCCTGCCCCGGCAGCTTGCGGCCGATGCCCTGCGGGCGATAGCCAGCATCGGTGACCGGGTGGCTCCCGTCCTGCGGATATCGGAGATCCGCACCGTCGCCGCGGACGACCTGTGGCTGAGCCCCAGCTACCGGCAAGACAGTGTGGCGATCCATTTCACCTGGATCAACGATGTTCCGGCGGTAATGCCGGTGCTGGCCAAGGTCGAGGACCGGCTGGCTCCGTTCGGGGCAAGGCCCCACTGGGGAAAGCTCTTCACAACGAGCCCAGCGGCGGTGAGCAGGCTGTACGACCGGCTGCCCGATTTCCAGCGGCTGCTCCGCAGCCTTGACCCGGATGGCAAGTTCCGCAACAAGTTCATCGACACCTACATCCCGGCTGGCCGGTGAGCTCAGCTTGCCGCCGGCGGGTCCCTGACATCGCGGGCAGCTATTCCGGTTTCTCTGCTGGGCGCGCAGAGTAGGTGCCAGGAGGTGGCCCGCCGTGGGTGATGCGATCGTCGGGGTGGTGGCGAACCCACTGTCCGGCCGCGACATCCGGCGCCTGGTCACGCAGGCCTCGGTGTTCCCGACGGCCGAGAAGGCCAACATGATCCAGCGCATGCTCACCGCGCTCGGTGCGGTCGGCGTGCGCCGGGCCCTGCTCAGCACCGACCTCGGCGGCATCTCGGCGTCGGTGCTTCGCGCGCTCGGGCGGCGCCGCGCCGAGGACGGCCGGTGGCCGGAGGTCGAGTTCCTCGACGGCCAGCCGATCCGGCAGACCGCACAGGACACCGTGGACGCCGTCCGGCGGATGGTCACCATGGGCGCGCGGGTGGTCGTCTGCCTCGGTGGTGACGGCACCGCGAGGGTCACCGCGTCGCAGGTCGGCGACGTGCCGATGCTGGCGCTGTCGACCGGAACCAACAACACGTTCCCCGCGGTCCGGGAGGCGACCATCGCCGGCCTTGCGGCGGGCCTGGTCGCCACTGGCATGGTCCCGGCCGACGCCGTGGCAACGCGCGTCAAGCTGCTCGAGGCACGGGTGGGTGACCGGGCCGAGACGGCGCTCATCGACGTCGCCGTGTCCACCGAACGCCATGTCGGCGCGCGCGCCGTATGGGATCCGGCGACGCTGACCCAGCTTTTCTGCGCGTTCGCCGAGCCCGACGCGATCGGCCTGTCCAGCATCCTGGGCCAGCTGTCCCCCGTCGCCCGGCACGAATCGCACGGGGTCACTGCGCGCATCGGCACGGCGGCGGCGCGGCGGGTCCTCGCCCCCATCGCACCCGGGCTGGTCGTGCCGGTCGGGGTACGCGAGATCGAGCTGATGCGCCCCGGATCCGTTCACGAGGTCGATGCGCGGGCGGGGGTCATCGCCGTCGACGGCGAGCGTGAGCTCACCTTCGAGCCGGGTGAGCGGCCCACCGTCCGGCTGCGCGGCGACGGGCCGCGGTGCCTGGACGTGCCCGCGGTCCTGGCGGCGAGCGCCCGGCTCGGCCTGCTCAGACGCGCCTGCCCATGATCCCGTTCAGGGATCGCAACGCACCAACCGTCTAGGAGGACCACATGACCGACACGGTGGAGCGGAGAGCTCTGACCCGGGAGGAACTGCTGAACGTCTACCAAACGATGCGGGCGATCCGCGAGTTCGAAGAACGCGTGCACGCGGAGTTCGCGACCGGCGAGATCCCGGGTTTCGTCCACCTGTACGCCGGCGAGGAGGCCTCGGCGGTCGGCGTGTGCAGGAACCTCGACGACCGCGACACCATCGCCAGCACCCATCGCGGCCACGGCCACTGCATCGCCAAGGGCGTCGACGTGCGCGAGATGATGGCCGAGATCTACGGCCGCAGGACCGGCAGCTGCCACGGCAAGGGCGGCTCGATGCACATCGCCGACCTGTCCAAGGGCATGCTCGGCGCCAACGGCATCGTCGGCGGCGGGCCGCCGCTGATCTGCGGGACGGCACTGGCCGCCAAGCTCAAGGGCAACGGCGGCGTCAGCGTCGCGTTCTTCGGTGACGGCGCGAGCAACCAGGGCACGACGCTCGAGTCCATGAACCTGGCCTCTGTGTGGAACCTGCCGGCCATCTTCGTCGCCGAGAACAACGGGTACGCCGAGACGACGTCCAGCACCTGGTCGGTGGCCAGCGACAACATCGCCGACCGGGCGGCCGGGTTCGGCATGCCGGGCGCGATCGTCGACGGCTTCGACTTCTTCGCCGTGCACGAGGCGGCGAGCGAGGCGATCGCCCGCGCCCGGGACGGCGGCGGCCCGACGCTCATCGAGATGAAGTTCACGCGCTACTTCGGGCACTTCGAGGGCGACCAGCAGACCTACCGGGCCGGCGAGGTCGATCACGCGCGGGCCGAGCTGGACTGCCTCAGGCGCTTCGCCGCCCGGGTGATCGAGACCGGCGAGCTCACCCAGTCCGACCTCGACGCCGCCGACGCGGAGGTCGCGACCATGATTGGCAAAGCGGTCGACGAGGCGAAAGCCGCTCCGCTGCCGACCGAGGCAGACCTGCTCACCGACGTCTACGTCCGCTACTGATCGGAGGCTGGCCATGGCACGCAGCATCACTTACCGCGAGGCGATCAACGAGGCGCTGGCCCAGGAAATGGAGCGCGACGAGAGCGTCATCGTCATGGGCGAGGACAACGCGGGCGGCGAGGGCTCGCCCGGCGAGATGGACGCCTGGGGCGGTGTGCTCGGCGTGACGAAGGGGCTGTACCACCGGTTCCCCGGCCGGGTGCTCGACACGCCCATCTCCGAGTCGGCGTTCATCGGCGCCGCGATCGGCGCGGCAACCGCCGGGATGCGCCCGGTTGCCGAGCTCATGTTCGTCGATTTCATGGGCGTCTGCTTCGACCAGATCTACAACCAGGCGGCGAAGTTCCGGTACATGTTCGGCGGCAAGGCCGTCACACCGGTCGTGATCCGCACCATGTACGGGGCCGGCCTTCGTGCTGCTGCGCAGCACTCCCAGTGCCTGTACCCGCTGTTCACGCACGTCCCGGGACTGAAGGTCGTCCTCCCCGCCACCCCGTACGACGCGAAAGGCCTGCTGACGCAGGCGATCCGCGACAACGACCCGGTGATGTTCTTCGAGCACAAGGCGCTCTACGACATGGCCGGGCCGGTACCGGAGGAGGGCTACGTGGTCCCGTTCGGCGAGGCGAACGTGGTGCGCGAGGGCGGTGATGTCACGATCGTGGCGCTCGGCCGGATGGTGCATACCTCGCTTGAGGCGGCACGGCAGCTTGCCGGCGCCGGCGTCGAGTGCGAGGTCATCGACCTGCGCACGACCAGCCCGCTCGACGAGGACACCGTGCTGGAGAGCGTCGAGGGCACCGGCCGGCTCGTCGTGGTGGACGAGGCGCACCCGCGGTGCTCGGTGGCCACCGACATCTCGGCACTCGTCGCCAGGAAGGCCTTCGGCGCGTTGCGGGCCCCGATCGAGATGGTGACCGCGCCGCACACGCCCGTGCCGTTCTCGAACACGCTCGAGGACCTCTACATACCCGACGCGCAGCGCATCGCGAACGCCGTCAAGACGGTGGCGGAGTGGCGGCGATGACCGACGAACGGATCGTCGCCGTGACGATGCCCAAGTGGGGGCTGTCGATGCAGCTCGGCAAGATCACCGGCTGGATCGTCGCCGAGGGAGACGACGTGAGCCCCGGCGACGAGCTCGCGGACATCGAGACGGACAAGATCGCCGGAACACTGGAGGCGGCCGGCGCCGGCACCGTACGGCGCATCATCGCGAGAGTGGGTGAGGACGTGCCCGTCAGCGGCACGATCGCGCTGATCGCGCCCGCCGACGTGAGCGACGACGACCTCGACGCCGCAGCGGCGCAGGCACGCGCGGTGATCGACGCGGGCGTGCCCGACGACGCCGACGGCGGACCCGCCGTCGAGACCGCCGACATCGGCGGGCGGAAGGTCTCCTACGTGGGGACCGGCCAGGACGGCGAGGTGGTCCTGCTCGTCCACGGCTACGGCGGTGACCGCAACTCCTGGCTGTTCCTGCAGGAGCCGCTCGCCGCGCGTCATCGTGTGTACGCGCTCGACCTGCCGGGGCACGGCACGTCGTCCAAGGACGTCGGCGACGGATCGGTCGAGACGCTGGCCGATGCCGTCCTGGGCGTGCTCGACGCGATCGGCGCCGAGCGCGCCCACCTGGTGGGTCACTCGCTGGGCGGCGCCGTCGCGCTCGCGGCCACGGTCCGGGACCCACGGCGGGTCTCCTCGCTCACGCTGATCGCGCCGTCCGGCTTCGGGACCGAGGTCAACGTCGGCTACCTGCGCGGCTTCGCCGACGCGCAGACGCGGCGCGAGCTCAAGCCGGTCGTCGGCGATCTCTTCGCCGACGACAGCCTGGTGACCCGCCAGCTGGTCGACGACCTGCTCGCGTACAAGCGGCTGGACGGCGTCGACGCGGCGCTGCACACGCTGCTGGGCACGCTCCTGGACGGCGACACGCAGCGCGCTGGCTCGGCGGCGGCCGTCGCCGCGATCGGCGGCGCGGTGCCGGTCACGGTGGTCTGGGGCAGCGCGGACCGGGTGATCCCCTCCGGACAGGCCGAGTCCGTGACGGGGGCGGCCCGCCACGTTCTCGACGGCGCCGGGCACATGCCGCACATGGAGCGGCCGACGGAGGTGCAGGCCGCGATCGAGGAGGCGATCGCCCGGGCAGGATGAGCAGGTTCAGTCGGCTCGGGGGTACGGGAACTCGGCCGAGCGCCGCTGGAACGAAAGGATCTTCGGATTGCGGATCACGCCATCGCGGATCTCGATCGCCCGCCGGATGGTCTCGTCGCGGTCCCAGGCGCCCGGCCCGTCCATCACGGTGCGCAGGTGCGGGAGCAGCGCCTCGCTGATCTCCCAGGTGGCGGAGTTCCACAGGTAGGACGGGCTGTGGTCGACCGCGTAGTAGTGCAGTCCCCCGCCGACGGCGAACAGCTGCTCCGCGAACGAGGTGGGCCGCGCCCACTCAAAGCCCATGCCCTCGTCGCAGGACACGTCGACGAACAGGCTGCCGGGCGCAAACAGCCCCAGCTCGTCGCGCATGACGAACATCAGCGGCGCGTCGGTGTCCTGGAGCACGCAGTTGACGACGATGTCGTGCTGGGCGAGGAACTCCGCGATCGGCACCGGGCCGCCCGGCGCCCGTACCAGGATCCGCTCCGGCCCGCCGGCGGCCCGCTCGAAATGGATCATGCGGACCGACGGGATCGGCGACGCGACCTCGGGCACCTTGCGGTGGGTCAGCACGGTCACGTCGAAGATTCCCAGCGCCGTCAGCGCGGTGACCGCGCCGCGGGCGGTCGCGCCGAAGCTGATCACCACCGCCCGGAGGCGCGGCCCGTACGCCCCGGTGCTGCCGCGCAGCTGCAGGGCGTGCAGCACCGAGCAGTAGCCCGCGAGCTCGTTGTTCATGTGGAAGACGTGCACGCCGAAGCTGCCGTCGGTCGTCCAGTAGTTCATGGCCTCCCAAGCGATCATGGTCAGCCGGCGGTCGATGCCCAGCTGTGTGACCGCGTAGTCCTGGACGCAGTGCGGCCAGCCCCACAGCACCTGGCCGGCCCGCAGCTCGGCGATGTCCTGCTCGGTGGGCTTGGGCAGGACGGCCACGTCGCAGCCCGTGAGAAGCTGCTGCCGCGAACGCAGGCCGGCCACCAGCGGGGCGAGCTGCGCGTCGGCCATGCCGAACCGCTCGCCGTAACCTTGCTCGAGGAAGATCCGCGCCCGCAGGCCGGCGTCGATCCGGTCCAGGTGCCGCGGGTGGACCGGCAGCCGGTGTTCGTTCTCCTTGCGGGAGGTGCCGAACAGGGCGAGGCTGAGCGGTTCCATGCCTCAGGTGACCAGCGTGGTGCTCAGCACCTGCCGGACCGCTTCGACGATCTTGTCCTCGTCGGGCAGGACGTGTTCCTCCATCGGCTTGCTGTAGGGAATCGGCGTGTCAAGCCCGGTGACCTGCTTGATCGGCGCCTTCAGGTACCCGAATCCGGCGTCGGCGACCTCGGCGGCGATGACGGCCGAGGCGGACGCGTGCCGCGTGGCCTGATCGACCAGCACCAGGTGGCCCGTTTTGCTGACCGATTCAATGACCGTGGCCGTGTCGAGGGGCGCGAGGGTGCGGGGGTCGATGACCTCGGCGCTCACCCCCTCACCCGCCAGCCGCTCGGCGGCCGCCAGCGCATGGTGCACCATCCATCCGGTGGCCACGATCGTGACGTCACTGCCCGGGCGCCTGATGTCAGCGCTTCCGAACGGGACCAGGTGCTCACCCTCCGGAACCTCGCCCGGCGTCAGGGTGAGCAGGTAGTGGTGGAAGAAGACGACGGGGTTGTCGTCCCGGATCGCGGTGGCCATCAGCCCCTTCGCGTCGGCCGCGGTGGCGGGAAGCGCGATCTTCAGCCCGGGGACGCCCATGAACATGCCGTAGATGGAGCCGGTGTGCTGGCCCGCCCACCCGGCCGTGAACCCGTAACCGGCCTTGAGGACGAGCGGCAGCTTCACCTGCCCGCCGCTCATGTAGCGGAAGCGGGGCGCCTCGTTCACCACCTGGTCCATTGCGACGAGCATGAACTCCGCCATGTACAGCTCGACGACGGGCCGGTAGCCGGCCAGTGCGGCACCCACCGCCATCCCGATTTCGGCGGTCTCGGAGATCGGGGTGACGCGGACGCGGTCGTGGCCGAACGCCTTGAGGAACGGATCGTTCTCGGTCGTGGCGATGTTCTGGCCGAACAGGAGCACGGTCTCGTCGCGGTCCATCTCCTGCCGGATGGCCTCCTCGATGGCGGCGATGTAGGGCAGTTCGCGCGGCATCGGTCCTCCTAGGCGTAGACGAACTTGACGGCGTCGGCGGGCTCGGGGAACGGGCTGCTCGCCCCGAAGTCGACGGCGCCAGCCATCTCCTGGCGCACGTCCGCCCCGAGGGCGTCGGCCTGCTCCGCGGTCAGCACGCCGTCGGCGATGAGCCGCGCGCGGAACCTGGGCACCGGGTCACCGCGCTTGGCGGCCTCGTACTCCTCGACGGCGCCGAACACCTCGATCGCCTCGTGCTCGGGGAAGTGCAGCGGGATCCCGGGCGGGGCGATGATGTTGCCGTGCGCGCTGAGCCGGTAGACCTTGGACTCCACCAGCGTCGGCCCGCTCCCGCCCCGCGCCCGCGCGGCTGCCGCCGCCACCTCTCCGTACACCGCGACGGGATCGCCGCCGTCGACGGTGACACCCGGCATGCTGTACGCCCGCGCCTTGACCGACAGCGGCTCGCCCGCCGCCGCGTTCGCGTCCTCCTGCTCGACCCGCGTGACGACGTTGTAGCTGTTGTTCTCCATCACGTAGACGATCGGCAGCTTCCACAGCGACGCGATGTTGAGTGACTCGTGGAACGCGCCCTGCTTGGCCGCGCCGTCGCCGAAGAAGCACAGCACCACCTGGCCCTTCCCGGCGATTTGCGCTGCGTAGGCGGCCCCGGTCGCCTGCGGTATCCCCTGCCCTACGATGCCGGAGGTGCCGAGGAAGCCCCGCGCCACGTCGGTGAGGTGCATCGACCCGCCGTAGCCCCCGCACAGTCCGGTCCGCTTGCCGAAGATCTCGGCCATCATCGCCTTGGGATCCGTGCCGAGGACGATCGGGTAGCCGTGGCAGCGGTAGGTGGTGAGGATCTGATCGCCTGGCCGCAGGGCGGCCAGGGACCCGACGATGGACGCCTCAGCGCCGTCGGCCAGATGCGTGTGGCCCCGGAGCAGGCCCGGCAGCTCGGTGAAGCTGCGCTTGACGCGCTCCTCGAACTCTCTGATGCGCAGCATCTGCGTGAACATCCACACCAAGCGGTCCTGAGCGAGGCCCTGCTCGTCTGCCATCTCGCCGCTGCGCCTCCTCTAGCCCCGGCGGGCCCGCACACGCCGCCCCGCGCCTGCCCATCAAAGCCTCCGGATCGGAGCGACGGGTTGTCAAGCAGCCCGCAGCCTGCCGATGGGAGGGGAGGCGCCGTCTCAGTGGTCGTGCTGCTCCTCGGCCTCGGCCAGCCGCTGCGCGAGCTCTTCGGCATCGCGGGCCGTGATCAGCTCATACTGGGTGGGGTGGCCGCGAGGCGGCATTGCCCAGTAGTCGCCGGTCGTGCGGCCACGCCAGATCGACCATCGCGGGTACAGGCGCCTCAGCTGCTCGAGCCTGATGTCCTCGCCGGCTCCGCCTCCTGCGGCGCTCACCCCGGGGGCCGGCAAGCGGCGAACGTCGCGGGATGTCCCACAGGGGTTACCTCCCTCGCTGACGGGCTCATGGTGCGCAACGCCAGGGCATATCTGGAGAACGCCGGCATTGTCGCAGCGTTACGTGTCCGCGTCGCATCTCGGCCGGCGAGGGGGTCACCGGGTCATTGCCTCCAGCCGCACGCGCTCGGCCTCGCTGAATGGGACCGGCTTTCGCTGGCCGGAGTCCCAGCGGACCGTGACGACGCGCGCCTCGGCCACGACCTCGTTCGCCGGCGTAACGATCGTTTCACGGGTGGTGAGGCTGGTCGTGCCCAGGCGCTCCACCTCGATGCGGACCGTCACCCGCCGGTCCGGATAGCGAACCTCCGCCCGCAGATCAACTTCAAGCCGGACGACCACATAGATCGGATCGCTGGCGAGGGTCTGCGCGAAGAAGGCGTCCCGGCCCTCCTCGAGGTAGGTCAGGAACACCGCGTGATTGACGTGACCCAGAGCGTCCACGTCACGCCACCTGACGTCGACCTGATGCTCGAACATCGCGCCCATTCCGATGACCGGCTCCCGGCTAGCTGGCGGGCTTCTCCCAGATCGAGACGTGCTGGCCGCTCTCGCCGGTGAAGGGCTCGCGCGTCCACCCGTCCCAGCGCTCTCGCAGCCGCAGCCCGGCGAGCTGGGCCATCAGGTCGAGCTCGGCCGGCCACACATACCGGAACGGGATCGACCAGTACTCGCCGCGGCCGTCGGCGACCTTGACGTAGTTCGAGCTCATCGCCTGCGTGGCGACGTCGTAAACGTCGAACGACCACTGCGTCGGGCTCACGTGGAACGGCACCACGGTCTGCCCGGGCGGCAGCCGCCGCAGCTCGGGCACGTGAACCTCGATGACGAAGCAGCCGCCGGGCTCCAGGTGAGCCGCGACGTTGCGGAAGCACGCCACCTGCGCCTCCTGTGTCGTCAGGTTCATGATCGTGTTGAAGACCAGGTAGGCGACGGAGAATGTCCCGTCCACCCTGGTGGTGGCGAAATCGCCGATCGTCACGCCGATCGCGTCGCCGCCGGGCTTGGCGCGCAGACGGGCGACCATCGCCCGCGACATATCGATGCCGTGGACCGGAACGCCGCGGCGCGCCAGCGGCAGGGCGATGCGCCCGGTCCCGATGCCCAGCTCCAGTGCGCGGCCGCCGCCCGCGAGCTCGGCCAGAACCTCGGCCACCGCGTCCGCCACGCCCGCCTGGAACATCTCCGCAGACGGATCGTCGTAGGTCGCCGCGATGCGTTCCCCGAAGTAGCCGTCCTCTTCGTCCATCGCCCGACCGTACCGCGGAACTCTCGCGTGCGTAGCGTGGCGGGGAGCGGGAGGCAGCGCAAGGGAGGGCGTGGTGGATGACTACACGTGGGTCCACGACCTTGGGGCCGTGGACCTGGATGAACTCTGCAAACTATGACGTTGTGATAGTTCCTGCCTTGCGCTACCGTGTCTGACGTGCAGGTCAGCCACCTATGACGGGTGACAGGCGCTGACACCAGATGACACGAATGTGCTCTGATAGGTGGCACGTGGATGGCACGCGGGAGGTTCCATGGC
>JBQCGJ010000047.1:0-5395 GCA_051955775.1 Gaiellales bacterium
GGATATCCCGTGCTGGCCTCGCGGCTGAGGGTGGAGCTCGACCTGCCGTGGCCGCTGGAGCAGGCGCGGGAGGTCAACGAGACGGCGGCCCGCTGGGACGGGATCGAGCGGATCGACGCCGACGGCACGGTCACGCTGACCGCCGACGCCGCAGGCACGCTGCGGGAGGTGCTGGGGTACGACGCCGGGGCTCTGCGGCCCGAGCAAGCGCCGGCCGCAGCGACCGAGCTTCGGGCCCGGTTCCGCGCATACGCAGGGGTACGGGACTGACTGGGTGGGGCCGGCCGCGCCGGCCCCACCCAGACTGAGGATCAGTCGCCGGTGGCCGGCTCCAGGCCTCCCTCGATGGGGATGTCGACCTGGCGCTGGCGGACCGGGGCGCCGAGGATGTAGCCGATCACGGCCGCCGTGACGATCACGGCCAGGGTGCCGAGTGTGAACACCTCGAACCTGATCCGCGTGACGCCGTAGTTGTCCATCACGCTGTACGAGTGTCCGGTGGCCTCCTCGATCAGGCCGGGGAACAGCGCCACAAACGAGCCCAGCGCCATCCAGGCCAGGCACACCACACAGCACACCCACATCCAGAGGTTGCCGACCTTGCCTACGCGGTACGGCCGGGCGACGTGGCCCTGCTTCAAGCGCAGCATGATGCCTGCCGGGAAGATCAGCAGGTAGCTGAGCAGGGTGGTGGACGTTGCCAGGTACAGCACGACCGTGAACGTGCTGGAGTTCGACCCGGTGCTGAAGTACTCCGCTGCCAGCATGAAGATCGTCGAGGTGATGCCCGACATCACGTTCACCCGCACGGGCGTCCCCAGCTTGGCGTTGAACACGCCGAGGAACCCGGGCGCCGCGCCGTCATAGGCGGCTACGGCCTGGATCCGGTCGGAGCCGATCATCCACACCGCGCCCGAGGTGAGCAGGGCGAAGATGAACCCGAGCGCCATCACCTGGGTCAGGAAGTGGCCGGCCGAGCCATACACCGAGAAGGTCTGGCCGACCGCGTCAAGGAAGCCGGCGATGCCGGTGATCTTGCTGGCCGGGATCACGGCCACGATCCCGAACACGGGGATGCAATAGCAGAGGACGGTGATGATCATGCTCTGGATCACCGTCACCGGCACGTCGTGCTGCGGGTTGATCATCTCCTCCGCCGCCCCGTTCTGGAGCTCGAAGCCGACGTAGTTGAACAGGAGCAGCGGCACCAGGCCCAGGAACACGATCAGAGCGCTCGAGCCGGGCGCAGTGAAGGGATGCGAGAACGACACTCCGTGCACGCCGTGCTTGATCGCGTAGATGGCCACGGTCAGCGAGAAGAACCCGAGCACCCCCATGCGGATCATGGCGCCCACGTTCGGGATCCACTTGCCGTAGCGAAGCGACACGATGGCGACGGTGATCGCGATCCAGATGAACGCGATCTTGAAGATGTAGTCGCCGGGCGTCTTGGTGCCGATGGTGTGGATGTGGTCGCTCCACGCGGCCGTGGCGATGAAGGCCAGCGAGCCGCCCACCCACAGCGGGTTGGTGACCCAGTACAGCACGGATCCGATGCCGGCGGTCAGTCGGCCGAACGACATCTTCATCCACTCGTAGGGGCCGCCCTCCTGGGTAAACGCACTACCCAGCTCGGCCATCACGAGTGCGTAGGGCAGGACGAAGAAGACGGCGAGGATGACGAGCCACGTGAAGGTGGCGACGCCCCAGCTGGAGACCTGCCCCAGCGTGTCCAGGCCCACCAGGGCGCAGACGGTGAAAAACAGCATGTCGAAGCGGCGAAAGTTCTTCTGAAGCTTCGCTTTTTCCTCGACAGCCATGGCGGTCGTGTGCTCGACCGCCACTCCTCCAGGTTCAGACATGGAGTCCTCCGGAAGACGGGAAAACACGCCGCGTTTCTGGCCCGCGGCAGGAGTGCAACACCGCAAGTATGGAGCATTTCGCGGACGAATGGTAGGTCCGGCCTGGTCAGACCGTCGGTGACCCGCCGCTCCACATACCAGCGCGCATGCCTCCGTCCACCAGAAGCACCGCTCCCGTGCAGAAGGCCGATTGCGTGGAGGCCAGGAACACGGCCGCCGATGCCACGTCTGCGGCCTGCCCGATCCGGCCCAGTGGCGGCATCGTCCAGTCCGAGGTGTCGACGTCGGCGTCCTCGACGCTCGGCTCCCGCATGTCGCGCATGCCCGGGGCGATGTCGCCAGGGCAGATGGCGTTGCAGCGCACGCCGCGGGGCCCGCCGTCAATGGCGAGCATCTTGGTCATCATGATCACCGCCGCCTTGGAGACGGAGTACGCGCCGATCTCGCCCTCCCCGACCACTCCGGCGTCCGACGAGATGAGCACGACCGACCCGGCGCCGGACCGCTCCAGGTGCGGCATGGCGGTCTGCACGTAGCGCAGGCAGCCCGTCACGTTGACGTCCATGATGCGCTGGAACTCCTCGATCGAGGTGGACACGAGCGGCTCCACGATCCCCGTGCCGGCGTTCCCGACCAGGACGTCGAGCCCGCCCATCTCGTCGGCGGCCCAGCCCACGGCGCGCTCGGTGTCGGCGTCCGAGCGGGCGTCGGCCAGCATGTGCGGCGCGCTGGTCTCAGCGGTTATCGCCCTGCAGCGGCGGGCGTCGCGGCCCGTGAAGCAGACCGCTGCGCCCTCGGCCTGGAACCGCCGCACCATGCCGGCGCCCAGCCCCGAGCTGCCGCCGGTGACCAGAGCCCGCCGTCCATCCAGTAGCCCCATGGCACCCCATTAAACCGGTACCGGGTACCGGCGGGCGGTCTTGACAACTCGAAACCGGGGTCAGACCCCGGGTCGGCGCCTCAACCACTCGCAGGTCAGGCGGGCAGCGTGAGCTCGGCCAGCGTCTGCCGGCCGTGGATCCGCGACGAGTCGTCGATCCGGCGCATCCGCTCGTGCATTGCCGCCCGCAGTTCCCGCTCGGCGCTGTCGGCCACCGCCGCCCCCAGCGGCGTCAGCTCGGTGCAGCCCGAGGGGGTTCCGCGCTCGGCCATGCCCCGGCCGCACAGCCGCAGCGCGAGCTGCTTGGCCTGGCTGGGGCTGGCCGCAAGCTGGTCGGCCAGAGCGGCAGTGGTGAGGCGCCCGCCGGCCCTCAGCAGGAGCAACGCGTACAGCTCCATAGGACGCAGATCGAGCCGGCGGGCAACCTCCAACACGGCGCGGTCCAACGCGCGCACCATCCGCAAACCCGCCGGTACGTCATGACCAGAGAGGGAGGGGGATCTTCTGTCCACGACGTTCAACCGGCGGGAATCGCGGAGATCCTGGTACTGCGTCGTCGCCACAACTCCGGATTCTTGACATTTCGGAGGCCCGCCGCCCTCACCGAATTGCGGTAATTGAGCTAGTCGATCGTTCGCAAGGTCACACGTCCACGTCGCGGCGGATGAAGTGCGTCCAGGCCGCTGCCAGAGCCACGGCAAGGTACAGAAACGAGATCCAGGCGGCATGTTCGACGGGCGCCCGGTCGAACGGCGTGCGGAACAGGGCCAGCCACGCGCTGAGCTGCTGGGTGAGCATCCATCGCTGCACGACGGGCGAGTCGAGGCCGGGAACGAGCTGGGTCAACTGCATGGCGATGGCCGCCATCAGCGTGCCCACGACCGCCGCTGCGCTGTTTCGGGACACCGTCGACAGCAGCACACCGACGGCCGCGATGGCCAGCGCGGGCATCGCGTACACGGCCGTGCTGGCAGCGATCAGGACGAGTGCGTGGGCGGGGGAGATGACGGTGGTGAACGTGGGCAGCGGGTGGAACCCGCTGACCAGGCCGCCGGCCACCGTTCCCGTCACCGCCATCACGACCAGGGCCAGCAGCACGTAGCCGAACGCCGCCACGACCTTGGCGAAGAAGATCGTGCTGCGCCCCGTCGACCGCGTGAGGATCGTCTTCAGGGTGCGGTTCTGATCCTCGGCCGCCACGATGTCGCCGGCCACCAGCGCCGCCACCAGCGGGAACAGCCATACAGAGGCGAACAGCAGCAGCACCAGCGGCACCGCGAACCCGGACCGGGCCGCTTCGTGCACGAAGAACGAGCTGTTGGGGTCGGTCGGCTGCGGCGGCCGCACGTGCAGGGCCACCACCAGGGCCAGCGGACCGATGAAGGCCGCGCCCAGGCCGAGATACGTACGCCGCTGTGCAGCCAGCTTTCGCACCTCCCAGCGCAGCGCGGGCCCGATCACGATGCACGCTCCGCGGGCTCGGTGAGCTCGAAGTAGATGTCCTCCAGCCCGCGCCCGGCGGGCACCAGCGAGTGGATGCCGATGCCGGCCCGGCCGATCTCCACCGTCAGCGCCGAGACCGCCTTGTGATCGGCCGCGAAGCGGATGTCGCCGTTGTCCACGCTGATGTCGTGGATGCCGGCTGCAGCGCGGCACAGCTCAGCCGCGCGGGCCGGCTCGGCGGCCGCCAGCCGGTACCGCTCGCCGCCTTGATCGAGCAGGTCGGACAGCGCGCCTTCGTAGCGGATTCTGCCGCGGTGGATGATCGCCACCCGGTTGCACAGGTGCTCGACCTCGAGCATCAGATGGCTCGAAAGCAGGATGGTGATGCCCTGGCCGGCCAGCGTCCGCACCAGCTCTCGCATGTCCCGCATGCCGGCCGGGTCGAGCCCGGTCGTGGGCTCGTCCAGCATCAGCAGGCGCGGGGCGCGCAGCAGAGCGGCCGCGATCCCCAGCCGCTGCCGCATCCCGTGGGAGTAGCCGCGCACCCGATCGCCCGCGCGTGCGGTCAGCTCGACAATCTCCAGCACCTCGGCCAGCCGTTCCGGCGGAGCACCTCCGTCGAGCGCCGCCAGCAGCTCGAGGTTCTTGCGGCCGCTCAGGTACGGGTAGAAGGCGGGCTCCTCCACGAACCCGGCCACGCCCTCCAGCGCGGCCACCGGGTCGATCATGGGGTCACGCCCGAGCAGCCGTACCTCGCCGGAGGTGGGCTGCACGAGCCCCAGCATCATGCGCAGCGAGGTGGTCTTGCCGGCTCCGTTCGGGCCCAGATAGCCGTACACATCGCCCTGCTCGACGCGCAGATCGACGCCGTCCACGGCGACCAGATCGCCGTAGTGCTTGCGCAGGTCGCGCAGCTCGACGGCGGGCTCACTCATAGGCCACTCGCCACGGCTCGTACCACGCCCTCGGGCCGGCTCCCCGCCACGGTGTACGTGACGCCGCCGCGGCCGAACCGGATCACCGTGCCCAGCGTGGTCGACAGCTCGCGGCCCTCGGCGTCGCCCACCGCCACGCCCGGTAGTAGATCCCACAGCCCGCCGGTTGGATCGCCGGCCTCCGGCTGCTCGAGCACCACGACCCCGGCCGCTCCATGCCCGTACACGAGCATGCGGCCGGTGGAGGCGGCGCTTCCGCCGGCGATCCGGCAGCT
>JBQCGJ010000048.1:0-5496 GCA_051955775.1 Gaiellales bacterium
GTGAGATCCTTTGGAATTTGCCTGGAACGCTGTACTCTTGCTGTGTGATCCTGTGGGTCAATCTGAACGGCTGGCCGGCCGCGCTGATCGACGGGCTGCATGCGTTCCTGGTCAACTGGGGCCTGTACATCCTGTTCGGCGGGCTGGTCTTCTTTGCCTGGAAGATGGCGCGCGCCATTCCCTCCACCAAGCCGCAGACGATCGACCCCCGCGACGACACCAACGTGCGCTGGGACGACGTGGCCGGGCTGGAGGAGGTGCGCGCGGAACTGGAGGAGATCGTCCAGTTCCTGCAGGACCCCGAGCGGTTCGAGAGGCTGGGCGCGCGCGTGCCCAAGGGCGTGCTGCTGCACGGGCCGCCGGGCACCGGCAAGACGCTGCTGGCCAACGCGGGGGCCACCGAGTCGGGCGCGAACTTCTACTACCAGAGCGCGTCGGCGTTCGTCGAGATGTGGTCGGGGCTGGGGGCGGCTCGCATCCGCAGCCTGTTCTCGACCGCCCGCGAGAACCAGCCGTCGATCGTCTTCATCGATGAGCTGGACGCGGTCGGCGCCACCCGCATGGGCGGCGGCCACAACCGCGAGCACGATCAGACCCTGAACCAGCTGCTGGTCGAGCTGGACGGGTTCGACGAGGGAGCGCGACTGGTGGTCATGGCCGCCTCCAACCGCATCGACCATCTCGACCCGGCGCTGCTGCGCCCCGGACGCTTCGACCGCCACGTGCTGGTCAGCGCGCCGGACGTGGTCGGACGCGAGGCGATCCTCCAGGTGCACACCCGCAACAAGCCCATGGGCGCCGACGTGTCGCTGGCCGACATCGCGCGCCAGACGGTCGGCCTGACCGGAGCCGATCTGGCCAACATCTGCAACGAGGCGGCCATCTCGGCCGGCCGCGAGCAGCGCGACACGATCACCGCCGGCGACTTCTCGCAGGCCCTGGAACGCGTGGTGGCCGGCCTCCAGCAGCGCAAGCTGATCACCGAGAAGGAGAAGAAGGTGATCGCCTACCACGAGGCCGGGCACGCCCTGCTGGCGCACCTGACGAGCGCCGACATCCACAAGGTCACGATCCTGCCCCGGGGTCGCGCGCTGGGGATGCTGATGCGGCTGCCCGAGGAGGACCGCCACATGGCCTCACAGGACGAGCTGGAGGACTGGCTGCGGGTCAGCCTGGGCGGCAGGGCGGCGGAGCAGATCGTGTTCGGGCGGGTCACCAACGGCGCCGCGTCCGACCTCGACCACGCCACGGCCGTGGCCCGCACGATGGTGTTCGACTGGGGCATGGGCCGCACCACCCACTCGCAGCAGATGCGGGCCGACGACTACGCGCTATCGGAGGAGACCAAGCGCCTGCGCGACCGCGAGCAGCGGGAGATCACGGCCGAGGCCTACCGGTGGGCGCTGGCCATGGTGTCGGCGCATCGCGTCCACCTCGACCGGCTGGCGCACGCATTGCTGGAGCGGGAGACGCTGACCCGCCCCGAGATCAACGAGCTGCTGAGCGATCTGCAGCCGGTGTCCGACTCGTCGGGCCAGGTCGGTGTGGAGCTCGATCCCGCGCCGCCGACCGCACAGCCGGCTCCGGAGCTGGAGCCGGCGCTGCGGTTCAAGAAGAGCTAGCTATTCGGCGGGCGGCTGGTCGGGCACCTCTTCGGCGCTCGACTCGACCGTGTCGGACGCGCCGTCGGCTCCGGCATCGCCGCGCACCTCGGCGATCTCGGCCTCCTTCTCGGCGATCTGCCGGCGCACGTCCGTGATCTTGGCGGCCGCGCCCGCCAGTTCGCCGGAGCGCTCGGCCAGGGCGTTCTGCTCGTGGAGCGCAAAGGCAGCCCGCCCGAACTCCCCGACCGCGTCTCGCTCCTCGCTCTTCAGGCTGCGCAGCTGCACCTGCAGCTGGCCGAACTTGGCGGTCTCCTGGGTCTTGTCGGCGACCGTCGACGCGACGTCGGCTGCCTGTTGCTTCAACTTGTCGAAGAAACTCACGTGCTCCCCTTCTGCTCTTGCGTCTCCTACGATGCCGGGGCCCATGCACCCGCGACTCGTTCATCATATCGGGCACGCTGTTGACGACCTGGACGCCGCGGTGGCGATCTACGAGCGCATGCTGGGCGCGTCGGTCGAGCACCGCCAGACCGTGCCCGACCAGGGCGTGGAAGCGGTCTCGCTGGCCGTCGCGGGGTCGCGCGTGGAGCTGCTGGCCGCCCTCGGCGAGGACACTCCGGTGGGCCGCTTCCTGGACAAGCGCGGTCCGGGGATGCACCACGTCGCCTACCTGGTCGACGATCTGGAGACCGCGCTCGACGAGGCTCGGCGGACGGGCGTGGAGCTGATCGACGAGCACCCCCGGGTGGGCTTGTTCGGGCTTCGAGTGGCATTCGTGCACCCCGACAGCGTGGCCGGGGTGCTGGTGGAATTCGTGCAGGAACCAGACACAGGAGGTCGTTCCTAGATGGCGTCGTCGCGAGGCGCAGGATGCGGGCACGCTGGCCAGGATCGAGCGGCGAGCGGACCGCAGGCGTGGTTTCACCACGTCGAGCACCGCACGCCGCGTGGGACGCAACCAGCGTGCCCGCAGACCGGCCGCAGCAGACGCTCATCTGGGAACGACCTCCAGACAACGGAGCGAGCGCATGAGCGATGAGCGGACGCGGATCGAGATCGGATTCGACGGCGGCCTGATCGTGGTCACCAAGCTGACCGACGACGGGTGGTCGAAGCTGGAGGCGGCGCTGTCGGCGCGTACCGGCACCGTGCAACTCGACGGCGAGGATGAAACCGTGCTGTTTGTCGACGTGACGAAGGTGAGCTACGTGAAGCGCGAGCTGCATGTGGGGAGGGTCGGCTTCTGACGGACGTGGGGCGGTCACGGCTCGACCGCCTGGTGGTGCCGTACACGACGGCCGGCAACTACGGCATCGCCTGGGTGGCAGCCGGCGTGCTGGCGGGCCGGCCGCTGCGCGTGGCCGCAACCGTGTGGGGCACGCTGGGCGCGAACTACGCCGTCAAGCTGGCGGTCGGCCGCGAGCGCCCACTTGATCCCGACGCGCCACCACTGATCAAGCTGCCCAGCTCGTCGTCGTTCCCGTCCAGCCACGCCGCCATGTCGGTGGCGGGTGCCATGGCGCTGTCCCGCGTGCGGCCGCGCCTGACGCCGATGTGGTGGGGCGCGGCGAGTCTGATGTGCGCCAGCCGGATGTACGTGCGCGCGCATCATGCGTCCGATGTGCTGGCGGGGGCTGCGGTGGGTGCCGCGTGCGGCCTGGCCGCCGGCGCCGTCGGTGGCAGGCGAACGGCCTGATGGCCGGCCTGGAGACAGGACTGGTGGGCCTGCCCAACTGCGGCAAGTCGACCGTGTTCAATGCGCTCACCGGCGGCGGGGCGACGGTGGCGCCGCACATGTTCTCGACGGTCGAGAGCACGAGCGGCGAGGCCGAGGTGCGCGACCCGCGACTGCGCCCACTGGCCGACCTGTCCGAGTCGGCGCGCACGGTGCCGGCCACGCTGCGGGTGGTCGACATCGCCGGGCTGGTCAGCGGCGCCTCCCACGGCGAGGGGCTGGGCAACCGGTTCCTGGGGGAGATACGCACGACCGACGCCACGATCCACGTCGTGCGCTGCTTCCAGGACGACACCGTGGCCCACCCGGCCGGGCGGGTCGATCCGCTGGCGGATGTCGAGACCGTCGAGCTGGAGCTGGCGCTGGCGGATCATTCAGCGGCGGAGCGGCGCATGGAGCGGGTGGCCAAGGCGGCCAAGAGCGGCGACAAGGCGGTGGTGGCGGAGCAGGCGGCGCTGACCGAGCTGCTGGCCGCGCTCGACCAGGGCCGGCCGGCCAGCTCGGCGCAGGTCGAGATGCCCGACGCGCTCGACCTGCTGACCGCCAAACCGACCATCTACGTCGCCAACGTGGACGACACCGGGAACCCCGCGGAGGTGGCGGCGCTGACCCGCTACGCGGACGAGCGAGGCGCGCCGTGCATCCCCATCAACGCGAAGATCGAGGCCGAGCTGGCCGAGCTGGACGTCGACGAGGCCGAGGCTTTCCTGGAGGAGCTGGGGATCCAGCAGCCGGCGCTCGATCGGATCTGCCTGGCCACCTACGCGGCGCTCGATCTGATCCCGTTCTTCACCACCGGGCCAAAGGAGACGCGGGCGTGGACGATCCGCCGCGGCAGCAACGCCCAGCAGGCGGCCGGGCGCATCCACTCAGATCTGGCCCGGGGATTCATCCGGGCGGAGGTGATCGAGTGGGACAGGCTCGTGGAGGCCGGCTCGGAGGCAGAGGCCAAGCGCCACGGGTGGATGCGGGTCGAGGGCCGCGACTACGTGGTCGCGGACGGCGACGTGCTGCACGTGCGCTTCAACGTGTGACCGGCCTGGACGCGGCCTGGGCCAGCGCCTCCCCGACCCGCGCGTCGAGCAGGGTGGCCTGATACAGGGCGACCGCCTCCGGTGTCTCCAGCCGCCTCCCCTCCACCGGCCCGTGATGGCCGGCAACCGCGTTCAGGAGCGGCAGCAGCGCCTCCTCCTCGAGCCCGGCCTCGGCCGCGGCGCGGTCGATCATGCGCACGCCGGCCAGCACGTGCCCCAGCAGCCGGCCCTGCTCCGAGACGGCGATGGTGACGCCGCCGGTGAAGCTCTCGGTGCGCCCGACGTCGTGCAGCAGGGCGGCCGCCAGCAGCAGGTCGGACTCCAGCCGCGGATGGAGCTGCGCCGCCTCGCGGCACAGCGAGGCGACGGCCACGGTGTGCTCGAGCAGGCCGCCGGCGTAGGCGTGGTGGGTCTCCGAGGCGGGGGCGTTTCGCATCCGCTCGCGGATCCGCGGGTCGTCCACGAAGCGCGACACGAGCCGGGCCAGGCCGGCGTGGGTGATCTCCCCGGCCAGGAACTCCAGGAAGCCGTCCAGCGTCTCGGCGTCTCGGCGCGAGCCGGGCACCAGCTCCAGCGGGTCGCCCTGGTCAATCCGCTCCAGGTCGCGCACCTCGATCTGCAGCCGGCCGCCGTACGTCTCGACACGGCCCAGGACCCTCACGGTGTCGCCCTGCTCGAAGCGAGCGCCCAGCAGGTTGACGTCCTTCCACACCACGGCGGGCACGCGCCCCGTTCGATCGGCCAGCTCGACTGTGAGGAAGGGGTCGCCGTTTCGGGTGCGCCGGCGGAGCTTGCGCTGGACGGCGAACGTGGCGTCGACCAGCGCTCCCTCGCTGAGGTCGGAAACGTAGGTCTGGCCGGCCATGCGCGGGCCAGTCTACCGGGACGCGGTTGGCTGCTGGCAGTCTTCCGGTGGACCCACGAGGAGGGGAGTCATGGCGAAGCTGATCTACGCGGCGATCATGTCGCTCGACGGGTACATCGAGGACGAGACCGGGCGCTTCGACTGGGCCGCGCCGGACGAAGAGGTGCACGCGTTCGTGAACGAGCTGGAGCGGCCGATCGGCACCTACCTGTACGGGCGGCGGATGTACGACACGATGGCCTTCTGGGAAACCGTGGA
>JBQCGJ010000049.1:0-4147 GCA_051955775.1 Gaiellales bacterium
GTTCTCCAGCACGCGGTCAGGCAGCCCCAACCTGTGGGTCATGAACGCAAACGGGGGCAACCAGGTGTCGCTCGGCACACCCAACGTCTATGCGGCCGCGGCGTGGCCGGCGTGGTCACCGGACGGGTCGAAGCTGGTCTATGCGGCGAACTGGGGCCTGGGCTCCGAGCAGCTCTGGGAGGTGTCCGCAACCGGCTCCGACTACGGGGCCACCGGTACCAAGCTCACCCAGGATCCCGGCAACCCGCTCAACACCCAGCCCGACTGGCAGCCCGTCCACGTGCTCGCTCTCACCGTCCAGCCGACGACCGGTGCGGCCGGCAGTGCGCTCACCATCTCCGGCTCGGGGGTCCTGGCCAACGACCAGGTGAAGCTTGTGTTTCGTGATGCCAGTGGCGTCCAGACGGTTCTGGGAACGGTGACCGCCTCCACCACCGGCTCGTTCAGTCTGTCGACTGCAGTGCCCGCCGGCGCGGCTGTGGGCAAGGCGCGGATCACGGCGACCTCGCGAAGCTACCTCTCGCACACGGCCACGTTCACGGTGACCGGCTAGCTGCAGCCGAAAGAACCGGGTACGGGCTTCACGCGGGCCGCCCGGTCGACGCGGTGTCGGCCGGTTTCGGCCGGTTGACGTCCAAGAGACGTCCAAGAGACGTCCAACGCGCGGCCACAACATCGGCGCGCCCGGCCGGATTGAGCTTCCCCCGCTAGGCGCGTGAGAGCCGTTTTCAGAAACCCTGGCGGGACACCCTTGCCCGACGCGTCCACGGCCGCCAGCGGCCCGCACAACCCGCCCACACGCACGGCGGCGTTCGCCGCTGGCTACCCGCCGCGCAGACAATCCCACCCTGACCCCGTGGAGGACACCGGGCCGCAGCGGCTGAACGCAGCGGGCGCGTGGTCAGGGCGGGGATAGAGCGTAGAGCCGAGACACGCCAGTTATACCCTTGAGTTCGACCTCTCGGGGATCGCTGAAGGTGAACAGTCCGGTCGGGCTGACGAGGTCGTGAACGACGGCGGATACGAGGATCTCTCCGCCTTTGGCAGCGCCAGCGACGCGCGCGGCGTAGTTGACGGCGTGGCCGAAGAAATCGTCGTCAGCGCTCGCGACCTCGCCGGTGTGAACCCCGATGCGCACGCGGATCGGCGACCCGGGATCATCGAAGGTGTCGGCGATCCACTGTTCGATCGCTTGGGCGCAGGCGAGCGCGCGGCGAGCCGAGGGGAACGCCAGCATGAACCCGTCGCCCTGGTTTTTCACCACTGTGCCGCCGTGTTCGACGGTCGCGCTTGTCACCAACCGGTTGTGGACTCGCAGGACTTCCAGCCATGCCGCGTCGCCGAACGAGGCGTTGAGAGCCGTAGAACCCTCGATGTCGGTGAACGCCAGCGTCGTCGTCCCTTCGTCCGAGGTCCACGCTGTGAGGTCGGGGCGCTCCTCGCTGGCGGCGCGTGAGAGCACGTCGAGCATCCGCCCGGCGGGCATTCCATAGGTCTCGTCTGACGCGCCGTACGACCAGTGCTCGTGGACGATCTTCCACTCGTCCTGTTCGAGATGAAAGATCAGGGTCGAGCGGAAGTCCAGCGGGCCGGTGCTCGACGAGATGGTCGAGTGAGTCAGCGACCACCCGACCGTGCCCTCCACCCACGCGTCGATCCGAAGCGGGCCAAACTCCCACCCTTCGAAGCCTCCCTCTTCGAAGTCGCGCCGAGTGTACCGCCGAAGAAGCTCAGGATCGTCAATGTACTCCCCGGCGATCGTTCCCCAAACGGAGAGTCCTTGCATCCACGAAAACCGAGCCAGGTCAGTCTCGTAATCACGCCTTCGAATCGCGTCGAACCACCGAGCCGTGATCGCGCAAAGCTCTTCCGACCGCTGGATACCGCCCGGCACGGGTGTTTCGGCCACGATCGCAAGAGCGTACAAGACAGCGCTCCGCGGCCCCTGCCACGCCGAGCGGATGGGAGTCAGTCCTGGCGCTCCAACCGAACAGCGCCGCGGCCGCCGCCGCGACGGTACTGACCAGCAACATCAGGGAGTCCCATGACACGCCGCAGACTGTAGAGCGCGGCGCCGATGCTGCACTTACAGCACGGCTTACAGCACCGGGTCTTACAGCACGAATTGCAAGTCTGCGCCCAAAGAAAAAGCCCCGGTTTTACGGGGCTTCTTCACGAGCTGCGGGGCAGGGACTCGAACCCCGACTACCTGATCCAGAGTCAGGCGTCCTACCATTAGACGACCCCGCAAAGGGCGGCCGAAGGATACCAAAGGGGCGGTGGCGCTCCGGCGTCCGGGATCATCGGCCGCGAGCCGCGATCCCTTAGCGGAAGCGGCGCCGAGATCGCCAGGATCACAGCCGAAACGAGGGCAGCAGCCGCTTCTCGGTCTCGCCCTCCAGGCTGGCCTGCACCTCGATGTAGCCCTCCAGCCCGGATCCACGCAGCTTGCTGCGCAGCAGGTTGTCGACCTGGTACAGGCCCGCGGAGTTGTTCATCTCGATGTCGATCAGCACCCGGCCCTCGCCGTGCGTGATCCGCACCTCCTCGATGGCCGCGGCCGACAGCGAGTGGATCGACACGCGCCCGGCCTCGAACGGGATCCGCGAGCGGCCCTTGGCCATGTCCAGCGCGTCCGCCACCCGCACGATGCCCGCCTCCACCGACAGCGGCTGCCCGTCCGAGCGGTGGCTGATGATCGTCTGCAGCACCTCCGCCTGCACGATCGTCCGCTCGGGCTCGTCGTACAGCCCCTCCAGCAGCCGCGGAATGCGGTCGGCGGCCAGAAACAGGCTCATCTCCTCGTGGCCGTTGCGGTGGATCGCCATGCCCAGGCAGTGCGTCAGGCAGCCCAGCACCACGACCACCTCGGCGTCCTCCTGGCGCATCCCGTAGTCCGTCACCATGCCCGGCTCCACGTCGGCCCGGCGCAGCTCGCGCAGCAGCTTCAGGCCGATGTTGGTGACGATCTGGATGTGCACCCACGAGTGGTCGTTGATCTGCAGCCGGGTCACCGCGTTCACGTTGGCGGCGTGCCACAGGCCCTTCAGCGAGGTGTCCTTGTTGCAGCGGTCGATGAGCTCGCGAAGCGTCCGGTTTCCGCGCGCGGGCAGCGTGATCCGCATGTCGCGCACGGCCTCGGACGGCGTCATCCGGGCGCCGCGCTCGGCCCTCACGCTGACCGGGCTTCCTGCCTCCGGGATGGCGTCCTGCGGGAGCTCTTCTGAGTCCGGCACCTCGGCCGGCTCGGAGTCTGGGGTCACGCGCCTAGGCTACTTGCCGAGCGGCATGACGCGCCAGCCGAAGGCAAACGCGTCGTGGTACCAGCCGGCGCCGGCGCCCATGTAGTCCAGGGTGACACCGTCGCCGGAGCCGTGGCTGTTGATCGTCCATCCGTTGCCCAGGTAGATGCCGGCGTGGTAGACGGTGTCCCAGGCCGTGTTGACGCCGTTCGGCGCGCTCGACCAGAACAGGATGTCGCCCGGGTGCAGGCCGGTTCGCGGCACCCGCCTGGACACCGGCAGGTCGCGCGCCATGCTGTACGTGTCCCGGCCCAGGATCTGGCTCGAGCCGCTCCAGGTCAGCGAGCCCACGTGGTAGGTCTGCATCTTCATCACCCACCACACGAAGCCCGAGCAATCGAACCCTCCCGCTGCCTGCGGACCGTACGGCGAGTTGGTGGACGGGTACTCGCCGCCCCACACGTAGGGCGCCCCCGCATAGCGCAGCGCGAACCCGAGCACCGCCCGCTTCAGCGGCGTCCACGCGGGCAGCGCGGTGGCCACCGCGGTCTTGCTCTGGGCCAGCGAGCCGGCCCATGACGGCAGGTGCGCGAGCTGATAGGACTCCACCGCCAGGTTGGCGCGCAGCAGCGGCTGATTCGGCCACTCCTCCCACTGGTCGGAGCCGTCCGGCGCGTTCACCCGCACCCCGATCGCGCGCACCACCTGTTCGACGCCGAATCCGGACGGCAGCGCAGGCCGCCAGCCGTCGGCGGTGCGCAGGTGACCGATCTCGGTTGCCAGCGGCCGCAGCCCGAGCGCCCGCACCACGCCGGTGTCGAACTCGCGCTGGGTGATCGGATCGGTCGGCCCCGCACCCGCCGAGATCCAGTGCGCGGCCACTGCCTGGGCGTAGGGATCGGCGG
>JBQCGJ010000050.1:0-7415 GCA_051955775.1 Gaiellales bacterium
GCGCCGATCCCGGACATCAGCCGGAACGTCCAGTAGGTGACGCCGATGATCGGCGTGTAGTCGCCGGGGCCGTATTTCTTCTGGTACTGGCGGTTGAGGTCGTTCACGCCCTGCACCTCGCCGTCCCAGGAGTTCGTGGCGAGGATGGACAGGCCGTGCGGGATGGTGATGTCGACCGACGAGCGACCCGGGTTGTGCTCGAACGGCGCGACCGCGAACAGCGAGAAGCCGGCCCCGCTCTCCGTGTTGTAGAGCGCTTCGGCGGCGGCCATCTTCATGGGCTGCACGCGGGTCATGTACTGGGCCTGGGTGTGGCCGATGAACGTGGTCGCGATCGCCGCCACGAACACCACCGGCAGCGCCAGCCGGATCGCCGGGCGGAACACCTCGGTCTCGTGGCCGCGGCGAAGGTGCCACGCCGACACGCCGAGCACGAACATCCCTGCGGTCATGAACGCTGCGCCGATCGTGTGGCCGAACGCGTAGGCCAGCCAGGGGTTCGTCAGCACCTCGACGATGCTCCGCATCTCCGCCCGGCCGGTGTGGTGGTTGATGGTGTAGCCGACCGGGTGCTGCATCCACGAGTTGGCCGCCAGGATGAAGAACGCCGAGATGGTCGTGCCCACGGCCACGGCGTAGATGGTGGCCAGGTGCAGCTTCGGGGACAGCACCTCCCAGCCGAAGATCCACACGCCGAGGAACGTCGATTCGAGGAAGAACGCGAGCAACGCCTCCATGGCCAGCGGCGCGCCGAAGATGTCGCCCACGTACCGCGAGTAGGCAGCCCAATTCATCCCGAATTGGAACTCCTGCACGATGCCGGTGACGACACCGATCGCGAAGTTGATCAGCATCAGCTTGCCGAAGAAGCGGGTCAGGCGCAGGTACTCCGCCTGTCGGCGGCGCAGCCACAGGGTCTCGAACACGGCCACGAACCACGTGATCCCGATCGTCAGCGGGACGAAGATGAAGTGGTAGACGGTGACGACGCCGAATTGCCAGCGCGCGAGTTCGAGTGCGCTCACCGCGCCTCCTTACCACCGAGTCCTGACCCAATTTCCGGCCCGCCGGACTGCCCCCGGCGAGCCAAGGCGAAACACTACTCAGGCGCTGGTCCGGGCCGCATAGTCTGTATGGGGTGAAAACGCTGCATCTCCTGCGGCACGCCAAGTCGAGCTGGGACGACGAGTCGCTGGCCGACCACGAACGGCCGCTCGCACCGCGCGGGCGGCGCGACGCCGAGGCGATGGCCGAGCAGTTGCAGGCGACGGTGGCGGATGGGCTCGACCTCGTGCTGTGCTCGTCGGCCGTGCGCACCCGGCAGACGCTGGAGCTGGTCTCAGCCGGCCTCGGCGACGCTCGCGTCGAGATCGACGACGCGGTGTACGGGGCGTCGGCCGACGCGCTCCTGGCCTGCCTCCGCGCCGTGCCCGAGGAGGTCGGCGCGGTGCTCATGATCGGCCACAACCCGGGGATGCACGACCTGGCGCTCGACCTGGCCGCGACCGGCGCCCGGCTGCCCAAGCTAACGGCCAAATTCCCGACCTGTGCGCTGGCCACGCTGGCGGTGCGCGGTCCGTGGTCGGCGTTGGACGCGGGCGGCGCGGATCTGACCGCGTTCGTGACGCCGAAAGAGCTCCGCTAGAGCCGAAACCCGGTGCCGGGCACCGCGTCGACACGCGTGTGGCTGCCGTCACGCTTTCGTGACGGTACCCGGTACCGGTGTTGAGGGGCCTGGCCCGGGCGTGGCGTAGGGCCTGGCCCCGGTGTGTTGGGGCCTGGCCCCGGTGTGTTGGGGCCTGGTCCCGGGCGTGGCGTGAGGGGCCTGGCCCCGGGCGAGGCGTGAGGGGCCTGGCCCCGGTTTCTGCTGCGCGGAATTGGTACCGGGTACCCGGTACCGGTCTTCGGTCTTAGGGGGCCAGCATGTGCAGCCGCACCCGCCGGCCGCCGGCGCTGCCGTCCAGATGCGCGACGGCCGTCCGCACCTGCTCAGACCAGGCCAGCCGCAGACGCTCCGTCGTGCCGCCTCCGGCAACGACGATGGTGCCCCGCACGACGCCGGTCGAGTACCCCCAGCGCACGGTGCCGGACACGCGCACGCCCGGCACGAACGCCGCCCTGTTGAACGTGAAGACGATGTCGGACGAGCCGGTGTACGACCAGCTTCCGCCGCGCAGCCCGACGTCCGAGCCGCTGTAGTTGACCCACCACCGCTGCAGGGCGTCGGCGACAGTCTGGGCGCCGGCCGCGGCCAGCCGCCGGTCGGCGAGCCGCGAATGGTCGCCCGGCGATCGCGTTGCCGGCGCCACACCGGCCAACGAGAGCGGGAACGAGTGGACGACCCGCACCTCCGGGGTGCGGCTCGCGCACGAGGTGTTCCCGGCGGTGAGGTCTTCCACGAAGTGCAGGTAGATGCGCGACGCGCAGTCGTTCTGATCCTGGAGCGCCGTCACGTGGCCGCTGTTCTGGATCACCACCAGCGTGCTATCCGGAAACCGGCTCGCCACCACCCGCGCATCCGCCAGGGGCGTGATGTTGTCCAGGTCGCCGTTGAGCACGAGCGTGGGCACGTGCGGATACGGCGCGGAGGGGTTGACGGGCGGGTCGCGGAACGCCGGTGAGGGCCAGTTGATGCAGGCCAGCGCGCCCTCGTAGTCGGTGCCTGTCCAGGCGGTGGCCGAGAACGGCGCGAACGCGCCGGGCGAGTACGTGGCCAGCGCGGTGCGCACGAGCCCGGGCCGCTGGGCGATGGGCGCGCTGAGAGGCCACAGCTCCGGATAGTCGTGGCAGATCACGGACAGGTAGAGCGACTCCGTGAAGTACCGCGGGTTGCCGTTGGGCTGATCGGTGGTGATCGTCTCGGCGACCAGCCGCAGCAGCGGCCTGGTGTCGCCGGCGAACGCCGACTGCGTGGCCGCGAGCACGTCCCGCCACACGCCCTGGTAGTAGAAGCCGGACTGCATGAGCTGGACGAGGGTGTCCTCGTCGACCGTGACGCGAGTCTCCACGCCGTCGCCGTTCGGAGCGGTGCCGGTGATCGGATGGGCGCGCACGCGCTCGACCAGCTTTCCCAGCAGGGCGACCGGGTCGTGGCCCGTGGCCGGGCAGGCCGGCCGGCGCAGGCAGGCCAGGCGCAGCGAGCTGCGGGTCGCCTCGGCGAGGTCGGACAACGCGGGGTCGGTGCCCGGGAGCTGGTAGGTGCTGTCGAGCACGATCGAGCGGAGGCGCGACGGGTACCGCACGGCGAAGGCCTGGGCGGCGAAGGAGCCGTACGAGTCTCCGTACAGATCGACCTTCCCGACACGCAGGGCGGTCAGCACCGCCTCCACGTCCTGCACCGACTGGGATGTGTCGTAGAAGTCGCGGGCCGGGCCGAGCCGCGCCGCGCAGCGGCCGGCGCGTTCGATGTACGGCAGGATGTGTTTCCGATAGGCCGGGCAGTTGAGCGCGCCCGAGCGGCCCGTGCCGCGCAGATCGATCAGCAGCAGATCCCGATGTGCGGAGATCGGCCGCCACAACTGGAGCCGGGCGGCGCGGTCGGCCGTGGTCGAGAACCCCGGCCCGCCTTCGATCGAGAGCACCGTCGAGCCGGCCGGCGTCGACGCGTCCGAGCGCTGGTAGCGCTCGAAGTAGATGCGGATCTGCTTGCCGTTGGGCAGCCGGCGGTCGAGCGGGACTCGCACCCAGCCGCACTGGGCGTGGTGCACCTGCCACGGGCAGATCGTCTGCACGACGACAGGCGCATGCGCGTGTGCGATCGGGAGCGCCAGCATGTGCCGAGTGTACGCCCGCCGCCGGGTGCGGGCGAGTGAGCCGGCGCGCCGAGCCAGGGGTTCCCCGCCAGTAGTATCCAGGCCGCCTGGCGGGGTGGCGGAGCGGTTGAACGCACTGGTCTTGAAAACCAGCACCGGGGACTATCCTCGGTCGTGGGTTCGAATCCCACCCCCGCCGCTCGCCCGTCGCAGGTACGGGAACAATGGCGGTGAATGCCGACGAGCCCGACCAACGAGGAACTGGCTGCGACCCTGGAGGAGTACGCGGCGCTACTCGAGCTGTCCGCCGCGAACGCCCATGCGACGCGGGCGTTCCGGCGCGCGGCGACGCTGATCCGGGGCACCCCGGCGGACGTGGCGGCGCTCGTGCGCGAGGGCCGGGTGCGCAGCCTGCGCGGCATCGGGCCGGGGATCGAGCAACGGTTGCAGGAGCTCGTCGGCACGGGCCGGATCGCCGAGCTCGACGAGCTCCGCCGCTCGGTCTCGCTGGAGCTGGCCGCGTTCGGCCGCATGCACGGCTTCGCCGCACGGCGGTTCGTGGACATCGGTGCCGCGCTGGGCATCCACACGGTCGCCGAGCTGCGCGATGCGGCCGCCCGCGGCCGGCTGCGTGAGGTGCGCGGGATCGGCGCCGGCAGGGAGGCTGCGATCCTGGCGGCGCTGGACGCCCCACCGGTCCGCGCGGCCGGCACGCTGCTGCTGCACCGCGCTCAGGCCCTGTGCGAGCGGATCGCGGACGCGCTGGGCGGCGTGGCGGCGGGCGACCCGCGGCGCTGGAAGGACGCACCGCGGAGTCTGGCCGTCGTCGTCGCCACGGACGCCCCTGACGACGTCCGGACCAGGTTCGCGGCGCTGCCCGAGGTGGTCGCGCTCGTCGAGCCCTCCATCGGGGTCAGCGTCGACGGCACGCCGGTCGAGCTGGTGACGGCCCCGACGGCCGAGTTCGGCACTGCACTCGTCCGCGCGACGGGATCGGCCGAGTACGTCGCCGGTCTGGGACCACTTCCCTCTGCCGCGGACGAGGAGACCGTGTACCGGCTGCTCGGCCGCCCGTACGTGCCGCCGGAGCTGCGCGAGGAGCATGCGGCGGCCACGCCCGCCGACTTGATCGAGCTGCCCGCGATCCGCGGCGATCTGCACTGCCACACGACCTGGTCGGACGGCAGGGCGACTGTGCGCGAGCTGGCGGAGGCCGCGATCGCGCGCGGGTACCAGTACGTGGCCGTGTGCGATCACACCACCAACGTGAGCGTCGTCCCCGGACTGGACGCGGACGCACTGCGGCGGCAGGCCGCCGAGATCGCCGCCGTCAATGCGGCGGTCGCCCCGTTCCGGGTGCTGCGCGGCGTGGAGTGCGACATCCTCCCCGACGGCCGGCTCGACCTCCCCGACGACGTGCTGGCCGAGCTGGACTGGGTGCAGATCTCACTGCACGCAGGTCAGCGCGCGCCTCGGACGGAGCTGACGGCGCGGGTGATGCACGCCATGCATCACCCCGCCGCGCGCTGCCTCAGCCACCCCACTGGCCGCATCATCGGACACCGGCCGGAGAACCGGCTGGATCTGGAACGGACGATCGAAACCGCCCTGGAGACGGGCGTGGCCCTCGAGGTGAACGGGCTGCCGAGCCGCCTCGACCTCTCAGGCGAGCACGTCCGCGAGGTCATCGCCGCCGGCGTCCACATCGTCTGCTCCAGCGATGCGCACTCGGCGGCCGGGCTGGACAGCATGAGCTTCTCCGTGCACACCGCCCGCCGGGGCGGCGCGCCGCGCGCCGCGGTCGTGAACACGCGCATGCTCCACGAGCCCGGCGGGCCGCTCGCGAGCGAGCGAAGGTGAGCCCGGGGAGCGCCAGCCGGTCCGCGCCGCCCGGCGTCCCCTACGCATTCCGGGCGGTCATCATCAACTGCTCGCCCACCACAGCTCGGTCGGCCGGCCAGTCGACGTCGCGAAACCCGGCAGCCTCGGCCGCCGCGGTCAGCTCCGCCCGGGTGATGGCCCGATAGCGCATCGTGTGCTCCCGCACCGTCCATCCCGCATCGTCCGTCTCGGTGAGCACGAGGAAGCGCACGGTGTAGCAGGGCTGATCGGCATCCCACTCGTGCCACCGCACCAGCAACCTGCGGGCCGAGGCCGGCGCCACCACCTGAGGCGTCATGTGCGGTCTGTCGACGAGGGCCCGGTCGTAGTCGCGGATGCTGATCACCAGCAGACCTCCGGGGCGCAGCTTCCCGCGCATCTCGGAGAGCGCCCGGGGGACATCGCTCGGATCCAGCAGGTGCGGGATCGCGTTATCGCACGAGATGAGGACGTCGAACGTCCCGCCGACGGCGCCGAGGTCGCGGAAGTCCGCGACCAGGAACGTGGCCTCGGCTCCGAGGCGCCGGGCCTCGCGCCGCGCCCGGTCGATCTGCCCCGCGCTGATGTCGCTGCCGACCACCTCAAAGCCCAGCTTCGCGAGGCCGATCGCCTGCGTGCCGATGCCGCACGAGCAGTCGAGCAGCCGATGTGCGCCGGGGAGCAGATCGCGGATCAGCACGGCGAGCCGCGATGACTGCCGCTCGACGGCCGCGTCCCAGTCTCCGCCGTAGACGAGGTCGTAGTCCGCCGCGAGCCCGTCGTAGAACTGAAGCAGCACGGTTTCGTCCTCTTCGGCCACTCGGGGACTCTCTCACGCGCCGCCGCCGGCGCCCGTTTGTGCCTCGGCAGTCGGGGTATGAACGCTTCTCGACGTCCGCGTCCAATGATCCGGAGGTACCCCCGATGATGACCCTCACGCATAGCGCTACCGACGTCATCCGCGATCTCGTGGAGTCGTCCCAGCTTCCCGAGACCGGCGGTCTTCGCATGGAACTGAGCGACCCCGACATGAATGGTTCGGAGCGCGGCCTTGCGGTGTCGCTCGCCGAGCAACCGGCTCCCGACGACGAGGTGCTCGACGAGGATGGGGTGCACGTCTTTCTCACCCCGCAGGTCGCCAGCCTGCTCGGCGACAAGGAGCTGGATGCCACCGTCGACGAGGGCAAGGTCACGTTCCTGCTGCACGAGCAGGCCTAGAACGCTGGATTGACCTGCTCTAGCTCCAGCTACCTCCGCTCGAGCTCGACCCGCCGGTACTCGTCGAGCCGCCCGACGAGCCGCCGCTCCCGCTGCCGGAGCCGACGGTGACCGCCGTGGTCATGCCGAGCGCCTTGTGGATGGAGCAGAAGAAGGTGTACATGCCGGTCTTGAGCGTGACCGTAAGTCGCTTCGTGCCGCTGGAGAAGGTCGGAGTGGCCCTGTTCGCGACGCCCGGACCGGAGATGGTTAGGTTGTGGCCGGTGCCGCCGCTGGTATTCGTCACCACGAACGTGTAGGTGCCGGGGCTGAGGTGGTTCCCGCCCGCGAGCTTGACCGAGTAGTTCGCAAGCGTGACCCGCACGATCTTCCCTGTGGCCGGGAGGGCTGAAACGGCCGGCGACGAGGACGATGTCGTGCTCGCCGAGCTGTTTCCGCAGGCCGCCAGCGCGGCCGACAGGAGCAGGGCCGCAGGGACGGCGAGCAACTGGCTATGTGAGCGAGTGGTCATCATGTCGTGAGATACGACACAATCTGGCTCGCGGATCGCCCCCGCGGCGTCTCACATTGAGACGCTCCAATCAC
>JBQCGJ010000051.1:0-8435 GCA_051955775.1 Gaiellales bacterium
GAGAAGCCCAGGCCCTTGGACAGGTTGGTGCGCACGACATCGCCGTCGAGGTGCTCGACGAGCACGCCGCGGCGCTCGATCTCCGGCCCGATGATCTGGGCGATGGTGCTTTTGCCTGCTCCGGACAGGCCGGTGAACCAGAGCGTGAATCCGCTGTTCTCGTGCGTCACTTGAATGTGATCCTTTCGTTGTTGCCCACAAGTCCGCCCGGGCTCTACCTGGCGTGCAGTCCGCACTCCACCTTGCCCGTGCCTCGCCATCGACCGGCCCGCTCGTCGGAGCCGCCGCCGTTCACCGAGGTCGTGCAGGGTATGCACCCGATGGACGGGAAGCCGTGGTCGTGCAGGGGGTTGTACGGAATGCCATGCCTCCAGATGTAGCGCCAGACGTCGCGGCTCGTCCAGTCGGCAAGGGGTTGGACCTTGACGACCCCGCGGCGTTCATCCAACTCAATCTTGCGTGCATTGTGCCTCGTTGTCGACTGTTCGCGTCGAATTCCCGTGATCCAGGCGTCCATTCCGTCCAGTGCGCGCTCCAGCGGGGCAACCTTTCTGATGCCGCAGCACTGGTCGGGATCCCGCTCCCAGAGCCGATCTCCGACCTGTTCAGCCTGCTCGGAGACGGTCCAACCCGGCTCGATTTTCTCGAACTTGATCGGATAACGGGAGATTAACCGTTCCCTCGTTTCATAGGTCTCCGGGAACAGCAGACCGGTGTCGAACTCGACCACCCGCATGCTCGGTGCGATCTCCGAGACCATGTGCACGAGCACCGACGACTGCTTCTGCCACGAGCACGTCAGGAGCACCCGGCTGCCGAACTGCTCGGCCGCCCAGGCAAGCACCTGCTCGGCGCTCTGCGACTCCAGCCAGTCGGCGGTCTCCGTCACCTCGGCGGGCGACATCGGCAGCGTCCGGCTCATGGTGTCGCGGTGTGAGTGGGCAGGTCGCGCAGCAACAGGTCGGCCATCGTGTCCGAGCGCAGCCCCAGCCGCAGCGTCTCCAGCGGGATGACCTCCTCGGGCGGGATGTTGCCCAGGTTGACGTCGGCCCCGAGATGCCGGATGAACCACGCCTGCTGCTCCTTCTGCGGCGCCTCGAACAGCAGGTCGTCGAGCGCGATCGAGTGCACGATCTCGTCGATCAGGCCGCTTCGCACCTCGCCGGACATGCGGAACACGCCTGCCGTCCCGGTCTCGCGGGCCTCGGTGATGACCTTGGTCGCGCCCGCGGCCAGCTCCTCCTTGATCCATGCCACCCACTGGTAGGGCGCGTACACGCACTCGGCGTCCTTGGAGCCGACCTCGGACAGCACCACGTACTCCTCCGACAGCGCCGAGATCAGCTCGAGCTTGGAGTCGCGCTCGATCTGGATGGTGCCGTCCGACACCTCGACGTGCGTGAACCCGTAGCCGGCGGTCCAGCGCCGGAACTCGTCCACCCGGCCGCGCGCGATGGCGGCCTCCAGCAGCGTCCCCCCGCACATCACCGGCACGGAGTTCGACTGGTAGAGGCGGATCTTCTCGGCCAGGTTGCGGGTCACGTATGACGTGCCCCAGCCCAGCTTCACGATGTCGACGTAGTCGCCGGCGGTCTCCAGCATGCCCTCGGCCTCGGCCAGCGTGAGGCCCTTGTCCATCACATGCGTCCAACCCCGCTCACGCGGCTTGGCCGGCCTCATCGGCAAGCCCAGAAATTCCTCGACCATGCCTGCTCCCTCCTACAACCTGGCGTAGATGGATTCGTCGAGCCGCCTGCGCGCCTCGATCTGGACGTTGTCGTGCAAGCTTTCGCCGTGGGTGTCGACGGCCACGATCAGGGGCCCGAAGTCCCGCACCCGGAACCGCCACAGGCATTCCGGCATCAGGTCTTCCCACTCCACCTGCTCGATGGCCTCGATCTGGGTCGTCTCCAGCGCGGCGGTGCCGCCCACGATGGCGAGGTACACGGCGCCGTGCTCCCGCAGCGGCCCGGCGGCGCCGGGCAGCGGCCCCTTGCCGGCGATCGCCCGCACGCCGTGATCACGCACAAGACCCTCGGTGTACCGGCTCATGCGAGCCGAGGTGGTGGTGCCGATGCTGAGCGGCTGGTAGCTCCCGTCCTCCAGCCGGCGCACGCTGGGCGCGGTGTGCAGCACGGCAGCGCCTGCCAGGGGCATGGGCGGCGTCTGACCGTGGTCGAAGATGCGGATGTGGGTGGCGTCGCGCATCCCGATCAGCTGCCCCTGGAGGGTCACGGTGTCGCCCGCCGCCAGTCTGCGGACATCGGCCTCGCGGGCGGGGAAGCGGATCTCGTGGTGGGCCACTTCACGCCTCCCGGTCGTACTCGACCCGGCCGTCGGCCGCCACGTGCGCGCTCGCGCGGCGGGCGGCCCAGCACTGGTAGTTGACGGCGACCGGGTTCAGGCTGATATGCGTGTGCGCGTGCTCGACGTGCACCGCCAGCACCGTCGTGTCGCCGCCCAGGCCCATCGGGCCCACGCCGGTCTCGTTCAGCAGCTCGTACAGGTCCGACTCCAGCCGGGCGACATCCGGGTCCGGGTTGGCCTCGCCCACGGGGCGGGCGATGGCGCGCTTGGAGAGCTGCATCGCCAGGTCGGCGGAGCCGCCGATGCCGACCCCCACGATGCCCGGAGGGCACGGCCGTCCGCCGGCCTCGACCACCGACTCCAGCACGAACCGCTTGATGCCGGCCACGCCGTCCGCGGGCGCCAGCATCTTCAGGAAGCTCATGTTCTCCGAGCCGGAGCCCTTGGGCACGCACTTCAGGTCGAGCCCGTCCCAGCCGCACACGAACTCCCAGTGCACGTCGGGGACGCCCCGCCCGGTGTTGTCCCCGGTAGCAGCCCGGGTCAGCGGGTGGACGGTGTTGGAGCGCAGCGGATGTTCCAGCGTGGCGCGTCCGATGCCGCGGCGCAGGGCGCCTTCGATGGCGGCCGGATGCATGCCGAACCGCTCACCCACGCGGGCGTAGAACACCGGCAGGCCGGTGTCCTGGCAGACCAGCGTCTCGTGCTGGTCGGCCGCGGCCACGTTGTCGTGGATGGTCTGCAGGACTCGCCGGCCGACCTGGCTCGTCTCGCGCTGGGCGGAGTCACGCAGGGCGTCCCGCAGGTCCTGCGGGATGTCCTGCAGCGCCCACACGTACAGGTGGGCGGCCACGTCCTCGACCACCTGCGTCAGGTCGAGTGCCGGAGTGGTGACGGTGCCGCGAGCCTTCACGCGCACATCGTACAGAAGGTCGCCTAATCCTGCGAATAAGACTGGCTTATGGAAGACAGCGCCTCGGGATCGAGCGCGTGGGTGCCCGGCGTCCAGGGCAGCCTGAGTGGATCGCCGTCATACCGGGGGATCACGTGGACGTGGTAGTGGAACACCGTCTGCCACGCGGCGGGGCCGTTGGACTGCATGATCGTGACGCCGTCCGCGCCGAGTCCGCTGACGGCCCTGCCCGCCAGCAGCTTGGCCGCTGCCGCGCACGCCTGCAGGTCGTCCCCGCTGACGTCGCGCACGTCGGTGGCGTGCGCCCTGGGCATCACCAGAGCGTGTCCGCGGGTGGCCGGGAAGATGTCCAGGATGCCGATCACGCGGTCGTCCTCGTACACCCGCGTCGACGGCAGCTCGCCCGCCACGATCTTGCAGAACAGGCAGTCCTCCATCGGCCCGGAGTCTCGCATACGTCAAGGGCTCAGGCGGAACGGCGGATACCGATCGGTGATCAGCAGGAACGCGTACGCCTCCACCCGCAGGCTCCAGCGGAACACGCCGACCACGAAGTCGAACGCGCCGCGCGGGTAGCGGCCGGTGAAGAGGATGGCGAACCAGGCGAACACGAGCACGAAGAAGGCGGCGATGCTGAGGAAGAGCAGCACGAAGTAGTGCGGGATGGCCAGGAGCCACTTGATCAGCGGCAGGCCGCGCGAGAGCTGCTGGCCGTCGGGCGGGTCGAGCTCGAGGTGCACCGCCTGCTCCTCGTCGGTCGACGGATAGCTGTCGTCCAGCAGCGCAACGTACGCGCCCACTCGAGTGCCGAACCTCGTCAGCTCGAGGTTCCAGGTGAACCACCAGGCGGGATACTTGCGGCGGAACAGCAGCATCAGCACGACCGGCAGCACGACCACGCCGCCAGTGACCACCACCTTGGTGGCGGTGGAGGTTCCGGTCTGGGTGTAGCTCCACGACAGCCCATTCAGGAGCGCAAGGATGATCCCGATCGGGATCACTGCAAACAGCCGGAAGAACGTCGAGACCCGGTTCAGCGGGCGATCTGGATAGTCGATCTGCAGCCGGGCCGGATAGTCCTCCGCGGGTCCGGGAGGCGCCGGGGGCCCGGGCGGGGCCGGCGGCGCGCCGCCGGCGCCCTCATGGACGGCCTGACCGCACTCGGCGCAGAACCGAGCCCCGTCGGGAAGCCGCGCCCCGCAGTTTCGACAGTACGCCATCGACGATGGTGTTCTCAGCCATGCGTCACTATCCTCCCGCCCCATGACCAACGAGCCTGACGTCACGGTCTCGATCGTCTCCGGCAGCAACCCGCAATTGCTCGCCGACTGCCTGTCGTCGCTCGAGCGGGCGGCCCCGGCGCGGTCGGTCGAGGCGGTGGTGGTCGACAACGGCGTCGGCGCGCCGCTCGACGGCCTGGTGGCGTCCCATCCCGACGTGCGCTGGATCCGCAGCGATCGCCGCCGTGGGTTTGCCGCCAACCACAACCTGGCGCTGGCCGAGGCCGCCGGCAGGTACCTGTTCGTGCTCAACGACGACACCGTCCTGGGGCCGCACTGCATCGACCGCCTGGTGTCGTTCGCCGACCAGAACCCGTCGGTGGGCTGTGTCGGTCCTCGGGTCGTGTTCGGCGACGGCCGCCGCCAGCCGTCGGCGTTCCATTTCCCCACGCCCGCTCGAGTGGCGTTGACGGCGGCGACGCTGCAGCGCCGCGGCTGGATCCTGTCCGACACGGACCGAATCCGCCGGGTTGACTGGGTGCACGGATGCGCCATGCTCGTGCGCGCCGAAGCCTTCCGGGACGTGGGCGGCTTCGACGAGAGCTTCTACATGTATCTGGAGGACGTCGACCTGTGCCGGCGGCTGCGCTCCGGCGGATGGGACGTGGCCTTCCTGCCGCACGCGTGGCTGACGCATCTGGAGAACTCCTCCAGCTCGGGCAACCACGAACGGCGGATCTACCAGCACGCACGCAGCCGCACGCTGTACACGCAGAAGCACCACGGCGCCGTCGCAGCGAAGGCCGTGCAGGCCCTGACGGCGGGGATGTTCGCTGCCCGCATCGGTGCATCCCGGGCGCTGGGCCGCGACCAGGCGGAACGCGACCGCTTCGCCTGTCACCTGCATGCGTCGTTGCATCCGGGCGCCAGGCCCGCCATCGAGGACGCCGCGGCGGAGTTCAACCAGCAGGTCGTTCCATAATGAACGGGCGGGTGCTGGTGACCGGCGGTCTGGGCTTCATCGGGTCGGCCTTCGTTCGCGCCCTTGCGGCCGATGGGCAGACCGTCCTCAACGTCGACCTCGATACCTATGCGGGCGACCGCCGCCGGCTGTCCGACGTGCCCACCGGCCTCGTGGAAACCGTGCAGCTGGACGTGACCTCGTCCGAGCTGGCCGGGCTGATGGCCGCGGAGCGTCCACCGGCAGTGGTCCACTTCGCAGCCGAGTCGCACGTCACCCGTAGCGAGCACGCCTCGGAGGTGTTCTTCCGTGCCAATGTGGAGGGCACGCGCCGGGTGCTGGAGGCGGCGTCCGCAGCCGGCGTGCCGCGGGTGCTGCACATGTCCACCGACGAGGTGTACGGGCCGTGTCCCGCAGCGCCGTTCCGCGAGGATGAGAAGCAGCCCGGCGAGGGCCTTGCCACCTCCGCCTACGCGCGCTCGAAGGCGCTTGCCGACGACCTGGCGATGGACTTCGACGGAGCCGCCGTGGTGGTGGCCAGACCAACAAACTGCATCGGCCCGTGGCAGCATCCCGAGAAGGCCGTGCCGCGCTGGGCGACCCGCGCGCTGCGCGGCGAGCGGCTGCCTGTGTGGGGTGACGGCGGCCAGGTGCGCGACTGGATGGCGGTGGACGACGTCGTCGCGGCGTTGCGCCTGCTGCTCGAGCGCGGAGAGCCGGGGCTGGCCTACAACGTCGGGCCTGCCGCACAGGGGGTGCCGAACCTGGAGATCGCGCAGATGGTGGCGGAGGCGGCTGGGGCCGGCGGAGACGCCGTCTACCTGTCGGAGTACGACCGTCCTCAGCACGATCGCCGGTACGCGGTCGACACCACTCGGATAGAGGCGCTGGGCTGGCGTCCACGTCACACGCTGGAGCAGACGGTGGCCGCGACGGTGGCCTGGTACCGCGACCACGCCGACTGGTGGTCGCCGCTGCTCCCCGCCGCGGAGGCCCTGTATGCCGACTGAGTCCCGCATCCCCGGTGTGGTCATCCGTGCCCCCGAGGTGCACGCGGACAGCCGCGGCCGGTTCGCGGAGATCTACCGGTCCGCCGGGATGCCGCATGCCTTTGTCCAGTCCAACCACTCGCGGTCGGAGGCCGGCGTGTTGCGCGGCCTGCACTACCACCGAAATCAGGACGACCTGTGGTACGTCGTCTGCGGACGGGCGCAGGCGGCGCTGGTCGATCTCCGGGAGCGGGGTGGCACGCCTGTCGTCGAGACGCACGTCCTGGACGGCGACGATCCCGTCACGCTGTATGTCCCGCGTGGGGTGGCGCACGGCTACCTCGCGCTCTCCGAGCTCCACCTGATGTACTGGGTGACCTCCGAGTACGACCCGTCCGACGAGCTCGGCGTGGCCTGGGACGACCCCGTGCTCGCGGTGCCGTGGCAGCTTGCCGGCGAGCCGCATGTGAGCCGGCGCGATGCTGAGAACCCGCCGCTGGAGTGGGAACGGATCCCGTCATTTGCGTGACCGGAGCCGGCGGCCAGGTCGGCCGCGCGCTGCGATCCGAGCTTCCCGGCGCCCAGTTCATCGGGCATGACGAGCTGGACGTCACCGATCGGCGAGCGGTCATGGCACGGCTTGGCGGCGCCGACCTGGTGGTCAACTGCGCCGCCATGACCGACGTCGACGGCTGCGAGGCCGATCCCGAGCGGGCGATGGCAGTGAATGGACGGGGTGCGGCGCACGTCGCTGCGGCGGCACGGCGCGTGATCCAGCTCTCCACCGACTACGTGTTCGACGGCACGAAGGACGGCGAGTATGCGGAGGACGATGCACCCAATCCGCAGTCGGCATACGGGAGGTCGAAGCTGGAGGGCGAGCGCGCAGTCCGCGAGGCCGGCGCCAACCTGATCGTGCGCACGTCCTGGGTGTTCGGCGAGGGGCGGAACTTCATCCGCTCGGTGGTCGCCGCACACCGCGCCGGGCGGACGTTGCGGGTGGTGTCCGACCAGTGCGGCAGGCCGACCTGGGCCGGCGACGTGGCACACGCGGTGGCGCATCTGGCCCGCAGCGGTGAGTCCGGAGTGGTGAATGTGGCGGGCGACGGTGCACCCTGCACCTGGGCTGATCTGGCGGAGCTCGCGGTCGGGCACCAGGTCGAGCGGGTGACCTCGGAGGAGTGGGGGGCGCCCGCGCCGCGGCCGCGCAACTCGGTGCTGGCGCTGGATCGGGCACGCACGCTGGGCGTGCCTCTGGCAGACTGGCGCGACTCGGTTTCGCGATACGTGGAGGGACTGTGAAGGGTGTCGTCCTGGCAGGCGGGTTCGGAACCCGGCTGGCGCCGATGACGCGGGTGGTCAACAAGCACCTGCTGGACGTGTTCGACCAGCCGATGGTCTACTACCCGATCCAGGCGCTGGCCAGGGCGGGCGTGACCGAGGTGGTCGTGGTCACGGGAGCCGAGGTGGAGCAGTTCCGCGCACTGCTGGGCGATGGGTCTGACCTGGGTGTGTCGCTGACGTTCGTGCAGCAGGACGGAGCCGGCGGGATCGCCGAGGCGCTGGGCCTGGTGCGCGAGCACGCGGACGGGCCGCTCGTCGCCATCCTGGGCGACAACCTGTTCCAGGACGATCTGCGTCCGTACGTGGACGCCTTTCGCGAGCAGGGACGCGGCGCCCGCGTCCTGCTCAAGCAGGTGGCGGATGCGAGGCGGTTCGGCGTCGCCACGGTGGACGGCGAGCGGATCGTGGAGATCGTCGAGAAGCCGGCCCAGCCCGGGTCGGACCTGGCGGTGACCGGCTGCTACATGTACGACCACCAGGTGTTCGAGATCGTGGATGGCCTGCGGCCGTCCGAGCGCGGGGAGCTCGAGATCACCGACGTCAACAACGCCTACATCGCGCGCGGCGAGTTGCGCTACGACGTGCTGCCGGGATGGTGGACGGATGCCGGAACGCACCCCAGCAAGCTCAAGGCGTCGATCCTGGTGGCGCTCACCAAGGGCGTCACCTTCCACGCGTAGCTAGCGCCAGATCAGCTGGGG
>JBQCGJ010000052.1:0-3151 GCA_051955775.1 Gaiellales bacterium
GAGCGCGCCATCTTCGTCGCCCGGCCGGGCTTCCATGAATTCGTGCCACCCTTGCACCGCAGCCTGCTCGACCCACCACAACGCGTCGGCGATCAACGAGGCAAGCATCGCCTCCGCGGCTCCGGCTAACATCTCGATCGAGTGCGGGTTGCGCTCGCCGGCGGAAACGACTCGCCAGGCCAGACCGCGTGCGAGTCCGCGCCAACTCCCGCCGCGACAGCGATCCTGCAGCGCAGCGCGAAGAGCCTCCTCCGCAATCGACTCGCTGATCTCGGCGGGCACGCGTATCACAAGGCGATCATCGGAGCGTGATCGGACGACCCACTGATGCGGGCCGTCGTGAGACCGATGCGGCCCGCGGCTTTTGCCGTCGTCCTTCTCAGGCTGTCGGTGGTCGCTGCTGCGTCGGCGGCGCGGACGGTGCTGCTCGGCCGCGCCTAGCAAGGGCGGCCGATCCGTGCCGTCGAGGTCGGGAACCGCCGGGGACGCGCGTCCTGGTCGTCCGCTGCCGCGGCGAGTCTGGATCACTCTCACGGCGGCAGGCGTGCCTCCCTCTGTGCGCCGCCTCCCTTTCTGCGACGCCAGGGACAGTCGAACGCTCGTCGCGCGATCGAGCGCACTCCGTTTCGATAGAACGGGAGTCGCGCCCTGCTGGGCCGCCCCAGCCCGGAAGGGGCGCAGGCCGCAAACGGCTGGGGCTGACCAGCCCGCCCAGGCTCAGCCCCAGCCGTCCAGCCTGAGTACCGGCTGGTTGGTGTATTGGCCGCGGCTGACCCGGCCCTTCCCGGCCCGTATCCGGCACCGAAAAGGATGCGTTGAACGGCTGGTGGTTCAGCGGCGCGGTCGTGGCGGGCAACATCGGCTGTCGGTCTTCGACCGCTTTGCCGAGTCGGCGTCTGAGTTCGCGAGCCACGCCGTCTTCTTCATCGGCTGCACGCTGATCGTCTTGCTGTGGTTGCCCAGCTATTTCGTCTTCCGGAACCTGAACACGTGGCAGCTGATCATCAACACGCTGACGACGATCATCACGTTCCTCTTGGTCGCGCTTCTCCAGAACTCGCAACGACGAAGTGAACAGGCGATCCAGCACAAACTCGATGCGCTTGCGGACGGGCTCGCTGATCTGATGTCCGCAGTCGGAGGTAACGGTGATGACGAAGCTGGACTCGAGCACGACGTCGGCGAGCTGCGAGCCGCAGTCGGCCTCGAGAAACCCGTTTCGTAGGTCCTCACGCACGATCCACCGCCTCAGGTGGGCGTTCGCGCACGCCGCCTGCCCGAGTGACCGGTCGTGCTCCGGGAGGGCCGCCACGGGGCCTGCTGGATTCGCTGCTCCGACGGGGACGGCGTGCGCCCCGCAGGAGCCGCCGAGTGTCGAGTGGCCAGTCAACAGTTCGTGCAGCGCGCGGAGAGCTCGAGACGATTCGCAAGCGGCATCGCCGCGAACTGCTATGTGGCGCCGGTGAGCTATCTGAGCGCGGTCTGGAATGTTGTGCGCCGTTTGGTGAGGAAGACGAGGCCGTAGAGCGTCGCGATGACGACGAGGAGGAAGCGGTAGCCCGTGATCAGCGAGAGGTACTCGAGCATGCCGCCGCCGCTGATCGCGCCGAGGAGGTTGGCGGCGAAGGCGGTCGTGGAGGCGCTGACGTCGCGGAAGCGTTGGGCGAAGACGAGGTCTAGTCGCGGAGACTGGCTGCTGAAGCCGTTTCCCCGTTTCAGCAGCTAGATGTCCTGCCCACGGACGTTGTGAACGCGGCTGATCGGGGGTCTGCCTGCGAGTGAGCTGTGTGGCCGCGCGGTGTTGTAGTGGTTGAGCCAGTGTGGCAGGGCGGCGGCGCGCTCGCGGTGTGACTGGTAGACGAGCCCGTAGGCCCACTCGTGGGCCATCGTCTGATGGAAACGCTCGACTTTGCCGTTCGTGCGTGGGCGGTATGGCTGTGTGGTGAGGTGTTTGATCCGGTGCCGGGTGAGCAGCTCTCGCAGCGTGCGGCTCTTCACGTAGCTCCAGCCGTTGTCGGTCATCAGTCGCTTGGCGCTGATCCCGTGCCGCTCGTAGAAGGTGAGCGCTCGCTCGAGGAAGGCGACCACGGTGGCGGCCTGCTGATCGTTGTGGATCTCGGCGTAGGCGAGGCGCGAGTGGTCGTCGATGATCGCGTGCACGATGTCGACGCCGTCGAGGTGCTGGCGGTTCTGGCTGCGACGGTCGCCGGTGACGCGGTGACCTGGTCGCTGGAAGCGCGCGTACTCGCTGGTGTCCATGTGCAGCAGATCGCCGGGGCAGGGCCACTCGTAGCTGTTCGCCGGCTCCCGTGCCGCCCGCGGCGGCCGCGAGATCCCTGCCCGCCTGAGCACCTTCGAGACGGTCGAGTGGCCGAAGCCGGTCGCGCCGGCGATTAGGCGTGGACCCCAGCCCGTCTCGCGGCGGCAGCCACAGATGCGCTCCGCGAGCTCGGGCGCGAGCTGGCGAGGCGAACGACGCGGCCGGCTCGAGCGATCGAACAGACACGACAACGACGCCCGCGCCTCTTCGCCCGCGGCGAGCCAGCGGTGCCACCAACGGTGCGCGGTCGCTGGCGAGACGCTGAAGGTCGCCGCTGCCGCCCTCAGCGTCATCCCCTCTTCGACTGCGCTGACGAGCGCGAAGCGCCCAGCCAATCCGAGCTTCGCGTTACGGTGATGCGACATCCGAGCCCTCCTTCGGTGCAGGTCTTTGGCGAGACCCACAGCCTCGAAGGAGGGCCGGATAGAACCTCAGCCGTTCACAACGTATGTAGGCACGTCATCTAGCTGCCGAGGTGGATGGGGAGCGAGATCAGGCGTCTTGTCGAGATGCCGCCGAGCAGGGGGTCGCCTGTGCGCCGGGCGCGCACGAACAGAACCATCAGCTGTTGGTGGCGGCTGGCCGGGAAGCCGGACTGGCGGTTTAACGTGAGCGTCGTCCAGCCGCCGGCGTCGGTTGCCGTCTCGCCCGGGATCGATACCTGGTCGTAGGGCACGGCGGTGACGTAGACCTGGGCTCCCTGGACGGCCTGGCCGCAGGTGTCGCTGACGTGCAGGCGCACCTGGAACGAGGTCATGCTGCGGCTGATTGGGCCGGAGGCGAGCTGGAATTGGTCGATTTGGAGCCGGGCTGGCGACGCGACGTCGGTCA
>JBQCGJ010000053.1:0-11496 GCA_051955775.1 Gaiellales bacterium
GGGCTGGTGGATGTCGATCAGCCGTTTGTGGGTGCGGATCTCGAAGTGCTCGCGTGAGTCCTTGTCCTTGAACGGGCCGCGGATCACGCAGTACACGTTCTTCTCCGTGGGCAACGGCACCGGCCCGGACACGCTCGCGCCCGACCGCTGTGCGGTCTCGACGATCGAGCGTGCCGAAAGGTCGACCTGCGTGTGGTCGTACCCCTTGAGCCGGATGCGGATCTTCTGCTGGGCCACTACTTCTCGATTTTCGTAACTGCGCCGGCGCCGACGGTGCGACCGCCCTCGCGGATGGCGAAGCGCAGGCCCTCGTCCATTGCGATGGGCTGGATCAGCTCGACGGTCATCTCGGCGTTGTCGCCGGGCATGACCATCTCGACGCCCTCCTGCAGCTCCACCACGCCGGTGACGTCGGTGGTGCGGAAGTAGAACTGCGGGCGGTAGCCCTTGAAGAACGGCGTGTGCCGCCCGCCCTCCTCCTTGGAGAGCACGTACACCTGCGCCTCGAACTTGGTGTGCGGGGTGATCGATCCGGGCTTGGCCAGCACCTGGCCGCGCTCGATCTCCTCGCGCTTGACGCCGCGCAGCAGACAGCCGATGTTGTCGCCGGCCTGCCCCTCGTCGAGCAGCTTGCGGAACATCTCCACGCCGGTCACCACCGTCTTGGCAGTCTCCTTGTGGATGCCGACGATCTCGACCTCCTCGCCGGTGCGCACGATGCCCTGCTCGACACGGCCGGTGGCGACGGTGCCGCGGCCGGTGATCGTGAACACGTCCTCGACCGGCAGCAGGAACGGCTTGTCGATGTCGCGCTCGGGCTCCGGCACGTACTCGTCGACCTTCTCCATCAGCTCGAGGATCTTGGGCGTCCACTCCGGGTCGCCCTCCAGCGCCTTCAGCGCGCTGACGCGCACGACCGGGATGTCGTCGCCCGGGAACTCGTAGCGCGAGAGCAGCTCACGCACCTCGAGCTCGACAAGCTCGAGCAGCTCCTCGTCGTCCACCGCATCCGACTTGTTGAGCGCGACCACGATGTACGGCACGCCGACCTGCCGGGCCAGCACGATGTGCTCCCGGGTCTGCGGCATCGGGCCGTCGGTGGCGGACACGACCAGGATCGCGCCGTCCATCTGGGCGGCGCCGGTGATCATGTTCTTCACGTAGTCGGCATGGCCCGGGCAGTCGACGTGCGCGTAATGACGGTTCGCCGTCTCGTACTCGACGTGGGCCGAGTTGATGGTGATGCCGCGCTGCTTCTCCTCGGGCGCCTTGTCGATCTCGTCGAAGCTGGTGACGTTGGTGCCTGTGCCGGACTCCGCCAACACCTTCGTGATCGCCGCCGTCAGCGTCGTCTTGCCGTGGTCGATGTGACCGATGGTGCCGATGTTGAGGTGCGGCTTCGTGCGCTCGAACTTTGCCTTGGCCATGTCGTTGGGTCTCCTTTTCCCGCCCTATCCCTGGGTCTCCGTAAGCTTTTCAGCAATCGAGTGCGGAACCTCCGCGTAATGGAGGAACTGCATCGTATAGGTGGCTCGCCCCTGGCTCATGGTGCGCACGTCGGTGGCGTAGCCGAACATCTCAGCCAGCGGCACGCGGGCCCGGATCACCTGCGCATTGCCCCGCGGCTCCATGCCCTCGATCTGGCCGCGACGGGAGTTGATGTTCCCGATCACGTCGCCCATGTAGTCCTCGGGCGTTACCACCTCGACGGCCATCACCGGCTCCAGCAGGATCGGCTTGGCGCGCCGCGCGGCCTCCTTGAAGGCCATCGAACCGGCCACCTTGAACGCGGACTCCGACGAGTCGACGTCGTGGTAGGAGCCGTCGACCAGGCGCACCACCAGGTCGACCATGGGAAACCCGGCCAGGATGCCGGACTCCATGGCCTCACGGATCCCCGAATCGACCGACGGGATGTACTCCCGGGGGACGACGCCGCCCACGATCTTGTTCTCGAATTCGTAGCCGGCGCCCTGCTCGTTGGGCTCGAGGTCGATCACCACGTGGCCGTACTGGCCGCGGCCGCCGGTCTGGCGGACGAACCGCCCGTGCACGCCGTGGGCCTCGCCGCGCACCGTCTCACGGTAGGCGACCTGCGGCCGGCCGACGTTGGCGTCGACCTTGAACTCGCGCATCAGCCGGTCGACGATGATCTCCAGGTGCAGCTCGCCCATGCCGGCGATGATGGTCTGGCCGGTCTCCTCGTTGGTGCGCACGCGGAAGGTGGGGTCCTCCTCCGCCAGCCTCTGCAGGGCCGTCGTCAGCTTGTCCTGGTCGGCCTTGGTCTTGGGCTCGACGGCCACGTCGATCACCGGATCCGGGAAATCGATCGCCTCCAGGATGACCGGGTTGTTGGGGTCGCACAGGGTGTCGCCGGTGGTCGTCTGCTTGAGCCCGACGGCCGCAGCGATCGCGCCTGCGCCGATCTCGGCCATGTCCTCGCGGTGGTTGGCGTGCATCTGCAGGATCCGGCCCACCCGCTCCTTGCGCTCGGTCGAGGCGTTCAGCACGTACGAGCCGGAGGCGAGCTTGCCGGAATACACGCGGAAGTACGTCAGCTTGCCCACGTACGGGTCGGACATGACCTTGAAGGCCAGGGCCGAGAACGGCTCGGACAGGTCGGCGCTGCGCGTCACCTCCTCGCCGGAGCCGGGAGCCGTGCCGGTCACGGCCGGCACGTCGAGCGGCGACGGCAGGTAGTCGATGACGGCGTCGAGCAGCGACTGCACGCCCTTGTTCTTGAAGGCCGATCCCAGCAGCACCGGGGTGATCGAGATGTCCAGCGTGGCCTGCCGGATGGCGTCGCGCAGCTGCGCCTCCTCGATCGGCGCGTCCTCCAGGAAGGCGATCATGATGTCGTCGTCGTGATCGGCGACGGCCTCGATCAGGTCATGCCGGTACGACTCGGCCCGCTCACGCAGCTCGGCCGGGATCTCGTCCTCCTCCCAGCTCTGGCCCAGCGGGTCGACGTAGCGCACGGCACGCATCGTCAGCAGGTCGACATGGCCGATGTGCTCGTCCTCGGCGCCGATCGGGATCTGCAGCGGCACCGGCCGGGCGCCCAGCCGATCGACCATGGTCTGTACGGCGTTGTAGAAGTCCGCGCCGATGCGGTCCATCTTGTTGATGAAGGCGATCCGCGGCACCCCGTACTTGTCCGCCTGCCGCCACACCGTCTCCGACTGCGGCTGGACGCCGGCCACGGAGTCGAACAGGGCGACCGCGCCGTCCAGCACGCGGAGGCTCCGCTCCACCTCGACCGTAAAGTCCACGTGCCCGGGCGTGTCAAGGATGTTGATGCGGCAATCGCGCCAGAAGCAGGTGGTCGCGGCCGAGGTGATGGTGATGCCGCGCTCCTGCTCCTGCACCATCCAGTCCATGGTCGCGGCGCCCTCGTGCACCTCGCCCATCTTGTGCAGACGGCCGGTGTAGTACAGGATGCGCTCGGTGGTCGTCGTCTTGCCGGCATCGATGTGCGCCATGATGCCGATGTTGCGGACGCGATCCAGTTCGCCCATCTCCGGCACGCGCGTGCCGGGCTGTGTCTGTGTTACTGCCACGATGTCTGCCTGACTTCCTACCAGCGATAGTGCGCGAAGGCCTTGTTGGCCTGCGCCATCCGGTACATGTCGTCCTTCCGCTTGAACGCCCCGCCCTGTTGGTTCGTCGCGTCCAGAATCTCGCCTGCAAGCTTTTCGTGCATCTCCTTCTCGCGCCGCTGGCGGGAGAAGGTCACCAGCCAGCGCACCGCGAGTGTGCGCGCGCGCCGCTGCGGTACCTCGATCGGCACCTGGTAGTTGGCGCCGCCGACCCGGCGCGAGCGCACCTCGAGCACCGGCGTGACCGACTTGACGGCCCGTTCCAGCACCTCCACCGGGCTCTGGCCGGTCTTGCGGCCGACCGACTCCAGCGCGCCGTACACGATGTGCTCGGCCACCGACTTCTTGCCGTCCAGCATCACCCGGTTCACGACCTGGGTGACCAGCGTTGAGTCGTACACCGGGTCGCGCAGAAGCGCGCGCGGAGTGATCTCGGCCCGACGCGGCACTAGCGACCGGCCTTCTTGGTGCCGTACAGCGAGCGGCCCTGCTTGCGGTTGCCGACGCCGTTGAGGTCGAGCGCCGCGCGGATCACGCGGTAGTTGACGCCACCGAGATCGGCGGGGCCGCCGCCGTGCACGAGCACCACCGAGTGCTCCTGCAGATTGTGTCCCTCACCCGGGATGTAGGCGGTCACCTCGGGGCCATTGGTGAGCCGCACGCGGCACACCTTGCGAAGCGCCGAGTTGGGCTTGCGTGGCGTGGTCGTGTACACGCGCGTGCAGACACCCCGCTTCTGCGGACTTCCGTCCAGCGCGGGGGTCTTGTCCTTCGATGGTTTTGGGTTTCGTCCCTTGCGGACGAGCTGATTGATCGTGGGCATACGCCGTACACGCTCTCTACTCTGAGGGCACAAAGAGGACGGCCGGAGGCCGGCCGCGACGGCGAACTCTATCTCACCCCTGCGGGAGCGCGCAACCGGGACTCGTCGCCTCCAGAGTAATTGATTACCCCGGTGCTGTTTCGCGACGGTTCTGCGGAATTCCGGGGCTGGTCGCACGCCGAGACCGCTGGTATGGTCGGGACGGCTTGATGCAGAACCATCGGGAGGGTCCGACGTGAAACGTGCACTGCGAGGGGGGCGCTGGGCGGCTGTCGCAGGACCGCTGGCGCTACTGGTATCGGCGACCGCGGCGACGCCGGCAGGGGCGGCGCTGGCGAACCGCGGGTCGCATCCCGTGTTCGCGCTCGTGCGCCCGGTGGGCGTACGCCAGGCGGCCGCCGCGCCCGCCGGCAACCTCACCTACCACGGCGGCAAGATCATCAAGACCTCCACCACCTATGCCATCTTCTGGCTGCCGCCCAAGCTTCAGAACGGCCACGCGACCGGCGTGTCCGCGACCTACAGGTCGCTGATCACACGCTACTTCCACGATATCGGCGGCAGCGGGCTGATGAACTCGGCCACGCAGTACTACCAGACGGCCGGCGGCGTGAAGACGGCGATCGTCAACAAGTCGACGTTCGCCGCATCGTGGACCGACGCCGCGGCCTATCCGGCGTCCGGCTGCTCAGACAGCGCCACGCCGGGCAACTGCCTGACGGACACCCAGGCTCGGGCCGAGATCTCGCGGGCGATCAAGACCAACAACTGGACCCCGGGGGCGACCACGGTGTTCTTCCTGTTCACATCCCGCGGCGAGGGTTCGTGCGTCGGCTCTGATTGCGCCTTCCAGGTGTACTGCGCCTACCACTCCCACTACACCCTGAACGGGAAGATCGTCTACTACGGCAACATGCCGTACGCGGGCACGGACCTCGCGCACTGCGGCGATACCGCCAGCCCGAACAACGACATCGACGCCGACTCCACCATCAACCTCACGTCGCACGAGCAGATGGAGGCGATCACGGATCCGGCCGGAACCGCGTGGTACGACTCGCAGCGGCAGGAGAACGGCGACAAGTGCGCCTGGACCTTCGGCTCCCAGTCACTGGACGGCGGCAAGGCGAACCAGAGCTGGCACGGCCACTTCTACCTCGTGCAGCAGGAGTGGTCGAACAAGGGGTCGAACTGCGTGCAGAAATACCCGTAGCGCCGGCTGCATCCGTGACAGGCAGATGAGGGCCAGGCCCCTCGGGCAGCGCCCGAGGGGCCGGGCCCCGGTTCGTGTGCTAGTCCTCGTCCTCCGGCACCGGCGGGATGAACGGCTCCTCGGCCCCCGGCTTGGGGGTGAGGTCGATCTCGCCGGAGCCGTTGCCGGCACCGTCGCCGACCAGGTCGCCCTCGCCCAGGTACACGGGCTCGGCCAGCTCGTCGACGTACAGCCGTGGCTCGGCGTCCGGGCTGGGCGCGATGGTCACCGACCTGTAGGGCTTGAGGCCCGTGGAGGCCGGGATCAGCTTGCCGATGATCACGTTCTCCTTGAGGCCGACCAGGTGGTCGGTCTTGCCCTCGATGGAGGCGTCGGTGAGCACCTTCGTGGTCTCCTGGAAGGAGGCCGCCGAGAGGAAGCTCTGGGTGGCCAGCGAGGCCTTGGTGATGCCGAGGATGAGCTGCGTCCAGGTCGGCTGGTCGCCCTTGGCCGCCGTGATGGCCCGCCTGGTCTTCTCCAGCTCGGGCCGGTCGACCAGCTCGCCGGGCAGGAAGTCCGAGCTGCCCGAGTTATCGATCCGCACCTTCTTCAGCATCTGGCGGACGATCAGCTCGATGTGCTTGTCGTGGATCTCCACGCCCTGGCTCTTGTACACCTGCTGCACCTCGTTGACGAGGTAGCGAGCGGTCTCGGTGTCATCGCGCAGGTCGAGCAGCTCGGCCGGAGCTAGCGGCCCCTCGTTGAGGGGCGTTCCGGCCTCGATCGCCTCACCCGTCGTGACGCGCAGCCGCGTCCGGCGCGGGAAGGCGTAGTCGGCCGCGTCCTGATCGGGATCGGACGGGGTCACGGTGACCGTGTATCCGCGCTCGGTCTCGGCCACCTCGACGGTGCCTTCGACGTCGGCCAGCGTGGCCGCCGCCTTGGGCTTGCGGGCCTCGAACAGCTCCACCACCCGCGGCAGGCCATGGGTGATGTCCGCGCCGGCCACACCACCGGTGTGGAACGTACGCATCGTCAGCTGGGTGCCGGGCTCGCCGATCGACTGCGCGGCGATCGTGCCCACCGCGTCGCCGATCTCGCTCATCTTGCCGGTGGCCATCGACCACCCGTAGCACCCGCGGCACACGCCGACCTCGGCCCGGCACTTGAGCACCGACCGAACCTGGATGACCGCGTCGTCAGGAGCAGCCTCCACGATGTCGCGCAGCCGGCCGCCGTTGATCTCCTCGCCCTTGGCCAGCTTGAGCTTGCCCAGCGTGGTGTTGACGGCGATCACCCGGCCGATCAGGCTGGACCGGTTGATCTGGCCGTCCGGCAGCCGCACCGCGAGCAGGATGTGCTCGTCCGTACCGCAGTCGTCCTCGCGGATGATCACGTCCTGGGAGACGTCCACCAGCCGCCGGGTCAGGTAGCCGGAGTCGGCCGTGCGCAGGGCGGTGTCGGCCAGGCCCTTGCGGGCACCGTGCGTGGAGATGAAGTACTCCAGCACCGACAGCCCCTCCATGAAGTTGGACTTGATCGGCCGTTCGATGATCTCGCCCTTCGGATTGGCCATCAGGCCGCGCATCCCGGCCAGCTGGCGGATCTGCTTGAACGACCCGCGGGCTCCCGAGTTGGCCATCATGAACACCGGATTCAGCTCGTTCAGGTTGCGCAGCATCGCCTCGCCCACGCTGTCGGTGGCCTCGTTCCAGATGTCCACCACCTGCTCGTGCCGCTCGTCCTCGGTGATCAGCCCGCGCCCGTAGTCGCGCATCTTCTTGCTGACGCGCTCCTCGTAGTCGGCCAGGATCTTCTCCTTGTCCGGCGGCGTGATGATGTCGTTCTTCGACACCGTCACACCGGCCCGGGTGGCGTAGCTGAACCCGAGGTCCTTGACCGTGTCCAGCACCTCCGCGATGGTCGTGGCGCCGTAGCGGTCGACCAGGTCGGAGATGAAGTCCGTCATGTCACGCTTGGTGAACGTGCGGTTCTGGTAGTCGTAGTGGGTCGGGTCGTACTTCTCGCCCAGCGCCTTGGCCAGAGCCCGGCTGACCTCGTCGTTGAACACCGCCCTGCCGACCGTGGTCACGATCCAGTCGCCACGCTCGCGCAGGCCGATCGTGTCCTGGAGGCCGACCTGCTTCTGGTCGTACGCCAGCTCCACCTCGTCCAGCGACCCGAAGTACGGGGCCTGCCGCTTCTTCAGGTCCTCCCATGTGACCTTCGACAGATCCTCGGACGAGTAGGTCAGGTAGTAGGTACCCAGCACCATGTCCTGGGTGGGCGTGGCCAGCGGCTTGCCGTGCGCCGGCGACAGGATGTTGTTGGAGGACAGCATGAGGATGCGGGCCTCAGCCTGCGCCTCGGCGGACAGCGGCAGATGCACCGCCATCTGGTCGCCGTCGAAGTCGGCGTTGAAGGCGTGGCACACCAGCGGGTGCACCTGGATCGCCTTGCCCTCGACCAGCACCGGCTCGAAGGCCTGGATGCCGAGCCTGTGCAGGGTCGGCGCGCGGTTCAGCAGCACCGGGTGCTCTGCGATCACCTCTTCCAGCACGTCCCACACCTCGGGCACCATCGTGTCGACCATCTTCTTGGCCGCCTTGATGTTCTGCACCAGCTTGCGCTCGACCAGCCGGCTCATGATGAACGGCTTGAACAGCTCCAGCGCCATCAGCTTGGGCAGGCCGCACTGGTGCAGCTGCAGCGACGGGCCGGCCACGATCACGGAGCGGCCGGAGTAGTCCACGCGCTTGCCGAGCAGGTTCTGGCGGAACCGTCCCTGCTTGCCCTTCAGCATGTCGGACAGCGACTTCAGCGGGCGGTTGCCGGGGCCGGTCACCGCGCGGCCGCGGCGGCCGTTGTCGAACAGGGCGTCGACGGCCTCCTGCAGCATGCGCTTCTCGTTGTTGACGATGATCTCGGGTGCGCCCAGGTCAAGCAGCCGCTTGAGCCGGTTGTTGCGGTTGATCACCCGCCGGTACAGGTCGTTCAGGTCGGACGTGGCGAACCGTCCGCCGTCCAGCTGCACCATCGGCCGCAGCTCCGGCGGGATCACCGGGACGGTGTCCAGGATCATCCAGTCGGGCCGGTTCTCGGACTTGATGAATGCGTTTACGACCTTCAGCCGCTTGATCGCACGGGCCTCCTTCTGGCCCTTCGAGGTGCGGATCGTCTCGCGCAGCAGCGCAGCCTCGCCGTCGAGGTCCTTCGAGCGCAGCAGCTCGCGGATCGACTCCGCGCCCATGCCGCCGGTGAAGTACTCGCCGAAGCCCCAGGAGCTTCCGAAGCGGTCGCGCAGCTCACGGAACAGGGCCTCGTCGGAGATGATCTCCTGGACCTCCAGCTCCTTGAACTTGATCCAGGTGCGGTCGAGGCGGTCGACGGCGTCCTTGGCGTGGTCGTCCACGTCCTTGCGCCGGGCCTGGATGTCGTTGTAGGTGTCGCGCACCTTGAGCGCCCAGGCCTCGATGAACCGGATGTCCTCCTTCGAGGTACCCCCCTCGCTGCGCAGGCACAGATCGGAAGCCAGCTCGCGCAGCTCCTCGAGGTCGGTCGACTCGCCCTGCTCGATCACCTCGCGCAGCAGCCCGGCGCCCATCTGACGGGCCTTGTCGAGCGCCGCCGCATTGCCGGGACCGGCCTCGACCAGGCTGGCGATCCAGGCCTCGTCGGCCTCCTTGAGCGCCGTCTCGTCGGCGCCCAGCCAGGCCATGCGGGCCTTGACCGCGTTGCGGGCCTTGGTCTTCTCAGGGCCCTTGGCCTCCTCGATCGCGTCCAGCTCGGGGGCGATCAGCTGCCTCGCGGCGGCAGCCCACGCGGCCACGGCCGCCAGGTCCTTGGTGGACAGGCGGCGGTCGTCGCGCACGGCCGACTCCCGGACCAGCTCGCGGACCTTCTTGGGATCCTCGCCGGCGACCCGCTTGGCCACCTCGCGGAGCAGTCCGGATGCCAGCTGGCGGGCCTCATCGAGCACCGGGAAGCCGTTCTCCTCGGCCCAGTTGTTGAGCGTCCGCACCCAGTACTCGTCATCCTCGTCGAAGCCCTTGGTGGAGCCGTCGATCAGGTGCTGCCGGCGCCGCTGCATGCGCTCCTCGAGCGCGGCCAGGGCCTCCTGCTTGTCAAGCAGCAGGCGCTCCTTCTCCTGCTCGACCTTGACCTCCAGCTCAGGCACGTCGCGGTCGCGCGCCTCCTTGTCCACCGAGGTGATGATGGAGGCGGCGAAATACAGCACCTTCTCGAGCTCCTTGGGAGCGATGTCGAGCAGGTAGCCGATGCGCGACGGCACGCCCTTGAAGAACCAGATGTGGCTGACGGGGGCCGCCAGATCGATGTGCCCCATGCGCTCACGGCGCACCTTCTGGCGGGTCACCTCGACGCCGCAGCGCTCGCAGATGATGCCCTTGTAGCGCACGCGCTTGTACTTGCCGCAGTAGCACTCCCAGTCCTTCGTGGGACCGAAGATGCGCTCGCAGAACAGCCCGTCCTTCTCGGGCTTGAGCGTGCGGTAGTTGATCGTTTCCGGCTTCGTCACCTCTCCCGACGACCACTCACGGATCTGCTTGGAAGATGCGAGGCCGATGCGGATCGCGTCGAAATCGTTGATGTCGATCAACGTGGAAGACTCCTTACTGGGTCTGGATTGAAATGCGGGTTGGTAACGCTTGTGGTGCCGGTCACTCGTCGACGTCCGCGGGCTCGAGCTCGTCCTCGGTGGCGACTTCCTCGTCGTCTTCGTCGTCGGTCACCGATCCCAGCACGTCCTCGTCGAACTCGTCCGGGAGGTCCTCGTCGTTGGCCACGGAGAGCTCGCCCTCCGCATCCACCCGATCGGCGCCCTCCTCGACCTCCTGCGCCTCCGGGTCGCGGGCGGTGGCCCGGCCGGCCACAGGCTGCAGGTCGATGCCGAGCTCCTCGGCCGCCCGCAGCAGCTCGTCCTCCTCTTCGCGGACGACCACGTCGCCGCCGTCCTCGGACACGACCTTGACGTCCAGCGCCAGCGACTGCATCTCCTTGAGCAGCACCTTGAAGCTCTCGGGGATGGACGGCTCCGGGATGTTCTCACCCTTGACGATGGCCTCGTAGGCCTTGACCCGGCCGACGGTGTCGTCGGACTTGATGGTCAGCATCTCCTGCAGGGTGAAGGCGGCGCCGTAGGCCTCGAGCGCCCACACCTCCATCTCGCCGAACCGCTGCCCGCCGAACTGCGCCTTGCCGCCCAGCGGCTGCTGGGTGACCAGCGAGTAGGGGCCCGTCGAGCGGGCGTGGATCTTGTCGTCCACCAGGTGCAGCAGCTTCAGGATGTACATGTAGCCGACGGTCACCGGCTGGTCGTAGGGCTGGCCCGTACGGCCGTTGAACAGCCGCACCTTGCCCGGGCAGCGCGAGCCCGCCGGCGCCTTCTTGTCGATGTCGAACTGGATCGGCGAGGCCTTGTGGTCCGACTGCCAGTCGATCAGCGCCTGGTCGACCTCCTGCGGCGTCGCGCCGTCGAACACCGGCGTGGCAATCCACTGCGGATCCCCGTTTGAGCCGCCGTGGGCGGCCGCCCAGCCCAGGTGCGTCTCCAGCACCTGGCCGATGTTCATCCGGGAGGGGACGCCCAGCGGGTTGAGGATGATGTCGACCGGGGTGCCGTCCTCCAGCATCGGCATGTCCTCCTCGGGCACGATCTTGGAGATCACGCCCTTGTTGCCGTGTCGGCCGGCCAGCTTGTCGCCCTCGGCGATCTTGCGCTTCTTCGCCACGAAGACGCGCACCAGATCGTTGACCCCGGGCGGCAGATCGTCGCCCTCGTCGCGGCTGAACGTCTTGACGTCGATCACGACGCCGCCCTCGCCGTGGGGTACCTTGAGCGAGGTGTCGCGAACCTCGCGCGC
>JBQCGJ010000054.1:0-10272 GCA_051955775.1 Gaiellales bacterium
CCGGTTCTTGGGGCCTGGCCCCGGTTCCTGGGGGGCCTGGCCCTGTTGCTTGCCAGGCGACAAGCGGTGTCAGGTACCGTCACAAAACCCGTGACGGGTGCCAGACACAGGACCCGCTAACGACTCTCAGGAGCCAGGCACCGCGTAGAACCATGCGGTGTCAGACACGGGCACGGTTTCGTGTCGGTGTCTGACACGGCTCTCTTGTCACGCCCCCAGTAGCGCGAGCAGCTCTGGCGTTACCCCGTCGACCTCGACCGGGATGGACCGGTGTGCCTGCCAATCGGCTCGGGTCAGCTCGAGGTCGGCGTGGCCGACGTCGACGCCACGTGGCGCCACGGTGGAAACGCCCACCTGCCGGTAGCCCAGCTTGTCGGACACCCGGCGGGAGGCGACGTTGCCGTCGATCGCGCCCGACGTCGCCCGCTGTGCGCCGAGGTGCTCGAACGCCAGCTCCAGCACTGCGGCGCGCATCTCGGTGCCGAGCCCCCGGCCCTGGTAGAGGCGACCCAGCCACGAGCCGGTCGACACCTCACGCGTCTCGGCGAACCGGTCGGCCTCCACTCCCTGGATGCCGATCGGCGCCCCGCCCTCGCGTATGCAGAAAAGCACATGCCAGTGGTCGGCCCGGATCCCCGCCAGCGCGTCGAGGTGGTAGTCGAGGTACTCCTGCCGCCGACCCGGCTGGTCGAGGCCATCGGTCCACGGCACGGCGAAGGGCATCTCTTCGGGCGGATGCACGCCGGCCAGCGCCACCTCGTACAGCTCGTCCAGGCCCTCGCCGATTCCGGCCACGCGAAGCTCCAGCCGCGGCGTGCGCAGCACGAGCCGTTCCAGCACGTCGTCCCGGCTCACAGCACGTGCGGTACGTGGTGCTTCCAGGCCACCGAGTGCATCCGGTCGCGCACCCGCTCGGCCACCGCCTCATCCACCCCAGCTCGGGCCGCGGCCGCCTTCAGGTCCAGGCCCAGGTCTGCCATCGCGACCAGCACGCGGTCGGCCTCGCGGTAGGTGAAGCCAAGCTCCTGCTCGTCGGTCTGGCCGCCCCACAGCCCGGCAGTCGGATGCTTCGTGATCACCGCCTCCGGCTGGCCGAGGATCCGAGCCGCGTCGCGCACCTCGGTCTTGAACAGGTCGGAGATCGGCTCGATATCGGACGCCGCGTCCCCGAAGCGCGTGAAGTACCCGAGCAGCGACTCGGTGCGGTTCTCGGTGCCGAGCACGAGCGCGTGCAGCTCCTGAGCGAGGTCGTACACCACCACCATGCGGGCGCGGGCGCTGGCGTTGCCAAATCGGATGTCGGAGCTCGGGATCCCCGGCCGTGCCGACGTCAGCCCTTCCAGGATGGGCTCGATCGACACCGTCAGCATGTGCTCCGCCGGCAGGCCCGCCGCCGCGGCCGACGCCTCGGCATCGTCCAGGTGCACCTGCTCGGTGTGGCGCGAGGGCATCCGTACGGCGAACACGTGCTGCGGTCCCAGCGCCCGCGCCGCCAGCCCCATCGCCACCGCCGAATCGATGCCGCCGGACAGGCCGAGCACGACCCGCCCGCGATGGGCGCCGTCGAGCACCGCCCGCAGCCGCGTCGCCTTGTCGTCCAGCAGCGGCTCGAGCTGATGCAGCCCGCGCATCAGATGCACCCGGTCGAGCCGGCCGCCCGCGCCGCGCACCTCGTCCAGCGCCCGCCTGCCGTCACCGTTCGTGACGTCGACCGCCGCCACCGCGTCGGTCAGCACCGTGGTCTCGAACCCCGCCGCGATGGCGTCCAGGGCGGTGGCCCGCACGCAGTAGTCGGTGGCGATCCCCGCCACCTGCACGCGCTCCACTCCGCGCTCGCGCAACCACGCCGCCAGCGGCGTGCCGTCGAACCCAGAGTACTGCTCGCGGGCGGCGTCCTCGCCCTTGTCCTGCACCAGGTCGAACTCGAGACCGGCCACCGAGGGGTGCAGTTCGGCTCCCTGCGTGCCCGCGACGCAATGCGCCGGCCAGGGCCCGCCGTGAGCGGCGAACGAGGAGTGGTCCGCGGGATGCCGGTCGCGGGTGGCCACCACCGTGCCCGCGGATTCCGCCGCCTCGCCGATCACGGCGCCCAGCCGATCGCCGCCGGCCACGCCCAGCGCACCACCCGGGCAGAAGTCGTTCTGCACGTCCACGACGATCAGCGCTGTTCGAGGGTCTGGGCTCATCCGACCAGTGCCTCCCGCAACTCGGCGAGCCTCGGGGAGAGCTGAGGCGGGAGCGTACCGGGCCGGTCGATCATGCGCACCTCGGGCGGCAGGCCGGCCACCTCCGTGGCCGCCCGCTCCCGCGCCTGGTCGAGCGCAAGCAGCCCATCCTGCACCAGCCGGCCGCCGCGCAGCACCGGCTCCAGCAGCGGCCGCCCGGGCAGCCGCTCGTCGTCCAGCGCGACCGTGTCGGCGCCGCCGTCGCGGTACACCTGGTGGCTGCCGGGCAGGGTCAGCTTCTGGTGGGAGGTCTTCATGACCGGACGCCCGGCGGACTGGCTGAGCTTGTAGATCCCGCCCGGCGCCGGCGCGTCAGAGCTGGTCACCAGCCGAGTGCCGACGCCGAAGGCGTCGATCGGCGCCTCCGCCCGCACGAGGGCGTCGATCCGGTACTCGTCCAGGTCGCCCGAGCAGATGATCTGGGTCTGGGGCAGCCCGGCGTCGTCCAGGATGGAGCGCACATCGCGCGAGAGCTCGTCCAGGTCGCCGCTGTCCAGCCGCACCGCCTGCGGCACCACGCCCTCGGCCCGCGCCGCGTCGGCGGCCGCACGAGCCCCGGCCAGCGAGTCGTAGGTGTCGATCAGCAGCGTCGAGCGGTTGGGGTGATCGCGCAGGAAGGCCCGGAATGCGGCCACCTCCGACGGGAACGACAGCACGTAGCTGTGCGCCATCGTGCCGCTGGTGGGGATCCCCCACTCGTACCCGGCGGCCACCGTGGCCGTGCCCGCGCAGCCCCCGATCCACGCGCTGCGCGCAGCCCACAGCCCGGCCTCCGAGCCGTGCGCACGGCGGAACCCGAAGTCCACCACCGGACGGCCCGCCGCGGCCTGCACGATGCGGGCCGCCTTGGACGCCACCATGGTCTGGAAGCACACCTGGTTGAGCAGGAAGCTCTCCGCGATCTGGCACACCATGCGCGGCCCGCTCACCCGCAAGAGCGGCTCCCCGGCGAAGGCCACCGTACCCTCGGGAATGGCGTCCAGGTCGCCGTCGAAGCGCACCTCGGCCAGCCGCCGGCAGGTCTCGGCGGAGCAGGTGCCGGTGCGCTCGAGGTACGCCAGCGCAGGCTCGGAGAAGCTCAGGTTCGTCAGGTACTCCACCACCCGCGACAGCCCGGCCACAACCAGGTAGCCGCGCTGCGACGGCAGCTTGCGGATCGACAGCTCGAACACCACCGGTTCGTCGGCGATGCCCTGGGCGATGTATGACTGCGCCATCGCCAGCTGGTACTCGTCGGTCAGCAGCTCCAGCGGCGGCTGATTCATGTCGCCCTCCGGTATCTCGCACTCTGGGCCAGGATCAGCGGGCTGCGGTCGGCGAACCGGTACAGCCCGGCCGGCCGGCCGCCGGTGGGGCGCTCGCCGGCCTCCGCCAGCACGCCCCAGCCGAGCGCGATGCGGCGGAAGTTGTTGGGCTCGAAGGCGCGGCCGATGCCGGCCTCGTACACCCGGCGCAGCTCGTTCATGGTGAACGTCTCCGGTAGCAGGCTCCAGGCCACGTTCTGGTATTCGAGCTTGTACGCCAGCCGCCGCCGCGCGTAGATCAGGATCTCGTCGTGGTCGAACGCCAGGGCGCGCTCGCCGCGATCGATCTGCTGCAGCAGCGGCTCCAGCGGGCTCCAGTCGGCCTCCCGGGCGTCCGATCCGGGCTGCAGGCGAACCCGTGTGGGCTCGACCAGCGCCAGGTAGCAGCAGGACACCACGCGGCCGCGGGGATCGCGGTCGACGGCCGAGAAGGTGGCCAGCTGCTCCATGTAGGTGTCGGTCACGCCGGTCTCCTCGGCCAGCTCGCGTTCGGCCGCCTGCTCCAGCGTCTCCCCCGCCTCCATCAGGCCGCCCGGCAGCGCCCAGTAGCTCTGATACGGCTCGTACCGGCGGCGCACCAGGAGCACGTTCATCGCACCGTCGACGAACGCGAACACCGCCACGTCTGCCGCTACACGAGGGTGTTGGTCATCCGACACCTTTTAGACCTCGTGACTACTTTACCACGTGATCACCGCGAGGGCGACACCAGCACCGTGCGCAAACTGGTGTAGAACTCGCGGGCCGCCCGGCCCTGCTCGCGCGGGCCCAGCCCGGACGCCTTCTCGCCGCCGAAGGGCGTGTGGAAGTCGACGCCGGAGGTGGGCCGGTTTACCCGCACCAGGCCGGTGTCCACGCGTTCGGCCAGGTCCAGCACGCGGTCCAGATCGCGCGTGAAGATGGATGTCGAGAGCCCGTAGCGGACGCCGTTCGCAAGCTCCACACAGGCGTCGGCGTCGGCCGCCTGCAGGACGGCGCAGACCGGCGCAAACACCTCCTCCTGAGCCAGCTCGGCCGCCGGGTCGGACACCTCGACCAGGGTCGGCGCCAGGTAGCTGCCGGGCTCCTCCAGGGCGCCGCCGCCGATCAGCACGCGGTGGCCGCCGGAGCGCGCGCGCTCGACCGCCGCCAGCGCATCGTCGCGGGCCTGGGCGTTGATCACCGGCCCCACCTGGCAGGCCTCAGCGGCCGGATCGCGGACTGCCAGCGCGCCCACCGCCGCCACCAGCGCGTCGCGAAACTCCCGTGCCACCGGCCCCTCGCACACGACCCGGCTGGTGGCCGTGCACTTCTGGCCGGCGTAGCCCATGGCCGCGCCGGCGATCACCGCCGCGGAGCGCTCCAGATCGGCGTCAGCCAGCACCACCGACGCGTTCTGGCCGCCCATCTCGCACTGGCCGGCCGCGCCGCGGTCGACCAGCGCGCGGGCCACGGCGCTGCCGGTGGCGGCCGAGCCGGTGAACGAGACCGCGGCCACGCCGGGGTGGCCCACGATGGCGGCGCCGGCGTCGCCGTAGCCCTGCACGAGCTGCAGCGTATCGGCGGGCACCGACTCGACGACCAGCTCGTGCAGCGCCGCGGCGCAGCCGGGCGCGAACGAGGATGGCTTCCACACACAGGCGTTGCCGTACGCAAGGGCGGGCGCGAGCTTCCAGGCTGGGATGGCGACCGGGAAGTTCCACGGCGTGATCAGCCCCACCACCCCGCGCGGCCTGCGCCGGGCCATCAGCAGTGAGTGGCCGTCGGCGGCGGGATAGGTCTCGCCGTCGGCATCCAGGCAGGCGCCGGCGTGGTAGCGCAGGATGGTGGCCGTGCGGGCCACCTCTCCCCGCGCCTCCACGATCGGCTTGCCCACCTCACGGCACACCAGGTCGGCCAGCCTTGCGGCCTCGCGCTCGACCGCGTCGGCGGCCCGCATCAGGGCGTCGCCGCGTACGTGGGCGGGGGTGCGGCCCCAGGCCGCCGCGGCGGCGGCGGACACCGCGCGGTCGACGTCGATGCCGCCGGACGGCGTGGCCTCGGCGACCCGGTCGGACGGGTCGGCCGGATTGCGGCTGACGATCGCGGTCGGGGAGCCGGTGGCGGTCACTACTTGTTCAGGTACACCACGAGCGTCAGCAAGGCGAGCAACGCCGTCACGGTCACCAGCACCCACCAGCGCGAGGTCGATTGATTCGTCATGCCATCTCCAGCCGTCGGTTCGGTGGCCGGGAGCATAACGACGGGACGGGCCGGAGTGCGCGTCAGGCGGATTCGGGCAGCGCCGAGAATCCCTGGCCCTGGCGCTTGGAGGCGTACATGCCGCGGTCCGCTGCCCGTACCAGCACGGCCGCATCGCGGGCGTGGTCGGGGTACAGCGCGATGCCGATCGAGGCGCTCATGCGCAGCACCGTCGACGACAGCGCGAACGGCTCGGCCATCGACTCCATGATGCGCCGCGCCACCCGTTCGGAGATGCGCGACGCCTCTCCGGGGGGCAGATCGCTCAGCATCAGCACGAACTCGTCGCCGCCCATCCGCACGACCATGTCCTCCGCGCGGGCGGCGGCCGTCAGCCGTCCCGCCACCTGCTGCAGCAGCTCGTCGCCACAGGCGTGGCCGTGCAGGTCGTTGACCGCCTTGAAGCGGTCGAGGTCGACGTACAGCAGCGCCACCTGCCGGCCGGCGCCGCCCGCGGCGGCGATCGCCCTGTCGAGCCCCTGCTCGAACTGCGTGCGATTGGCCAGTCCGGTCAGCTGGTCGTGGAACGCGAGGTGCTCGACCCGCTGCTCGCGGCGCTTGCGCTCGGTGATGTCGTGCGCGAAGAGGTTCAGGCACAGCTCGTGTCCGCTGCCGCTGGGCCACAGGTTGACCTCGGCGGTGAAGCTGGAGCCCCCCGCGGTACGCAGCACGAGCTCCTGGTCGCGCAGTCCGCCGCCGCCGTCGCGCACGCAGGCGTTCAGCGCCTCTTCGGCGTCTCCCTCGGCAACGGCCTCCGCCAGCGGCCGGCCCACGACCTCCGACCGCGGCCACCCGAACAGCAGCTCGGCTGCCCGGTTCCACTCGGTCACCCGGCCCTCGGCGTCGGTGGCCACGAATGCTTCGCTGGTGGTATCCACGATCGCCCGCGCCCGCTCCTCGCTGGCCCGCATGCGGGCCTCGGCCAGCACCCGGGGCGTCACGTCCACGTCGCGGAACTGGACGCCGATCTGCTCGCCATCGGCGTCGGTGACCGGTGCGCCCGTGCTCCACAGCCAGCGTACGTCGCCCTGCCGGGTGACGATCCGGTACTCGCGATCGACGTACGACTCGCCGGCCCACGTCCGCTGCCACAGATCGAAGACGCCCTCGACGTCGTCGGCATGGACGCCGATCATGGGGTCGGCCTGCAGGTCGTCCGCGGTGTACCCGGTCAGCCGCTCGAAGGACGGCGTCACGTACCGCAGCCGCCGCTGCGCGTCGTAGAAGTAGACGACATCGGTCAGGTTGGCGGTCACGACGTCGAGCAGCGCGCGCTCCTGCTCCGCCTGTTCGGCCGCCTCCCGGGCCTGTGCGAGCACCATCTCGCGCTCTGCCTGGGCGCGGCGCTGCTCCGTGATGTCGGTCACGGTACCGATGCGAGCGGTCACCCCGCCGTCGGTGTCGCGCACGACGATCGCCGTGGCGCGCACCCAGAGGGTGGTCGCGTCCGGGCGGCGCAGCCGGAACTCCGAGCTGAACTCGCCGCCCAGCCGCTCGGATCCGGCCAGCTCGTCCGTCACCCGCTCGCGATCGACGGGGTGGACGGCGGCCATGAAGTCGAACCCGATCAGCTCCTGCTGCGGGCGGTCCAGAAGCTCGCACAGGCGCTCGTTGACGAACCGGCAGCGGTGCTCGCGGTCGGTCTCGAGGATGCCGATCGGGGCCTGCATCGCGAGCAGGCTGAAGCGTGTGCGTTCGAGCTCCAGGGGATCATTGCTGAGACTCACTTCATGCGTCGATCGGCGGGTATTGGCCCGAATTGAGCCGAATTCGGCAGCGGACAGCGGCACGCATGCCGGCGGTGCGTGGGCGGCCGGTGCGGGTGCCGGCGGGGCGTCGCCGGGCCGGGATGCGGACGCCGGCCCTCCAGTGCGTGTACGACCGACCGCGCGATCGCCTCCACCGGCGTCTCGAACCGCACCAGCAGGCATATCCCCAGCAGCAGCGCCGAGATCAGCAGGAGGTATTCGACGCTTGCCTGGCCACGCTGCACCCGACCGACCGTACCCAGGCCGGGCGCGCGAATGGGTGACAGGGTGTGCCGATTCCGTCACCACTCTGCCGGTACGGGGACGATCTCTCAGGGACGCCCGCGCAGGCGTGCCGCCAGATCGGCCTGCTCGAAGCGCTCGTGGATGTCCGACATGTCGACCATGTCCCGCAGCGTCTCGAGGTCGCGGTCGCTGGACATCCACACCGACTCGGGATCGATGAACACGTGGGGATTGGAGCGATCGCCCTCGACGCTGATCGTGAAGGCGAACAGCGGCTTGCGCTGGCCCTGGGCGTTGCTGACGTCGATCCGATACTCGATGCTGGCCAGCTCGCGCGAGCGCGGCCGCGCCGAGCTGGATGTGACCAGGTGGAAATCGGTGCCCTGCGGCGTGGCGTCGCGCAGGCGGTACAGGTACTCCTCGATGCCCCACCGCTGCAGCCGCTGATTGACCTCGGACGGGGCGAGCAGCAGGGCATACGGCGACTCGAAGCCGGTGCCCTGGCCCTGCGCGTGGGCGAGCTCGTACATCGCCGACTGGTAGTCCTGCGCGTATTCGCCGCGGGCGGGAAACTGTCGTGCGTGGCGCTGCCGGCCGGGGGCGGGGCCGAGCGTGCTCTCGATCACGATCTCGCGCGTGGCCGGGTTGCGCCAGATCCGCTCGCCACCCGGAAACTCGAGCACCCTGCGGTCGGGCACGGTGTCGGGCATGCCTATCCATTGCCCGCGGCTGTTCTTTCTCGGGTTGACCGGGTCGACGGGCCAGCCGACCGGCGCGGCCGACTCGGGGGCGACCGCGGCCACGATGCCGCGACCCTGGCTGTAGTCGTCGACCGCCTTCTCCCCCTCGTCGAGCGGCTTCTGCACGGCTTCCAGCTCGCGGCGGATCTTGGCCAGCTCGCGCTGGGCGGTCTCGGGATGTTCGCTGATCGTCTCCAGGCTCTTGCCGATCGCCTGCTCGCGTGCCTGCAGATCCCGTTCGATCGCGCGCAGCTTCTTGACCTCGTGTGAGGCCTCGAAGCCCTTGGTGCCGTACCCGGGCGTGAGCCGCAGCGCCGTCAGCACCTTGTCGGCGACACGGCGGATGTGGCCCAGCACGCCCTCGTAGCCCATCAGCTCGCGGGCCGTCTCACGGTGATACTCGATGTGCCGCGGCTCGGCCTCGGGCCCGTACTCGATGCGCACGCCCCCGCCGTCGCCGTAGCGAACCTGCACGGTCGAGCCGGGCAGGGTCGGGTTCTCGATCAGGGGCACCTTGGCCGCGAGATCTCCCAGGGCCGCGTGCATCGCGGCCACGTCCCTGGCGCTTCGCTGGTGCGGCTTCTCGAAGATCGATGCGGCGCGCTCCTGGGCGCTCGGCTCCTTGAGCGGTGTGTGCAGGTCGCCGGCGTCGATCATCTTCGACTGCCCGAGCAGGCTGTCGCGGAAGCTGCGCAGCTGGTGGGCCTCGGACTCGGCGGCGGGATCCCCCTGCTTGGACGCGAGCTCGGTCAACCGCTGGTCGATCGCGCCCAGCACGGCCTCGCGGGCCGCCGGATCCTTCATCGTGGGGCGGATCGTGTCGGCAACGTCGCCGGGGGTGCTCAGGCCCTTCTTGACAGCGCCGTGGACGGCCTTGGCGATCGGGTCGTTGACGATGTTCTGCATCACCGACGACAGATCGATCGCGACCTGCCCAGCGACGAGCCCCCAGCCGCGCGCCGCGCCGAAGCTGTCGGCGTCGGCAGCCTGCTTCAGGAACGCGCCGATCGAGATCACGGCGGTGACGTTGGCCACGCCTTTCGAGCGCAGGTACGCGCCGATCGCCGCGCTGGCCAGCTCGCCCCACACGCCGAACGAGCTGAGCACCGCGAGGCCGGCCGAGATCTCGACCGTCTTCTCGATCATGTCCCTGAACTTGTCGGCGTTCGTGAACACGTCGAAGGCCAGGTGGATGTTGTGCTCGGCCTCGGCGATGGCGAGGATCGCGCCCACCCGCAGCGCGACCGTCTGGTTCTTCTCGAAGTACTCGTTCAGGTACCTGGTGACCTCGGTCTGAAACGCGTCGATCACCTGCTGCGCGACGTCGCCGCTGCCGCCGGGCTTGGCTCCGGACTGCTCGCGCGCGGTCTTCAGGGTCTGCTGGAGCGAGGCCGCGGTCGGGTCGAGCCCGCCCTCGCGGGCGCCCTCGACGTACATCTCGGCGGCCATCCCGGTGCCGGTCTCGAGCCCGCTCTCGGACATGCGCGGCTGCGGGTTGCGAACGCCGGGGCCGCCGATCGCATGACCACTCGCGGTCATCGGACGGTGCATGTGCTGGAGCGTCGCGAGCTGCTGCTGGCGCGCGAGCATGTAGTCGACCACGTCCTTGGGCACGGTGTTCTGCTCGCGCATGATCAGCGGCGGGTTGGGGGAGAACGTCTTCTGGTCGCGGACGTCGATCAGATACGTCCAGCCTTCCTCGGGCGTCGTCGGCCTGGCGCCCGCGATCGGCACGCTGGCGTCCGGCGCGAGCCCGGTCTGCTGGGCCGCCTGCGGCTGCAGATCGGGT
>JBQCGJ010000055.1:0-11014 GCA_051955775.1 Gaiellales bacterium
CCACGCGCTGGTCAACCGTCAGGTGCGCGCGCCGCCACGACGACGCAAACGGCGCGCCCCGCGCGCCATCACCTTCGGCCGCCCCGGTTTTGGTGGGCCGTGTGGTCGTGGCCATACTCCCTCCAGCCATATCGTCTCCCCGTGGGCTGGGACCTCTGCCAGGCCCGCCACATGAACCGTTCGCTGGCAGTTTCCGCTCCCGCAATCTTGCATACACCACCGCAAGCCCGCCCGCCAGGCGGCAGGTGACCAACCCAACATCCATCAGCCAGGCGGGCACGGCTGCCTCCGCCAATAGTTATCCTCGCCAGCCCGGCGCACGTGCGCCTCGCTTCTGGTCACTCTGGACGTGCACCCCGGGTCGCCATGCAGATCCTTCGGCACAGTCAGATCGCCATGACGATGGAGATCTACAGCGAGTGCCGACAGCCAAGACTAGGAGTGCACTCAAGCGGCTGGGCAGGCAGCTCGATAGCTAGGGTTGCTGTACGGAGACCGGAAAGGGCCGATCCCGTGTTCGAAATCTGCCCTTGAAGTGGAGCTGAGGGGATTTGAACCCCTGACCCCCTCGATGCGAACTCTCGGCGGCGAGGTCGTTGGTGGTCGTTGGGGCAGGTCACCCATTCGGCGGGAGCTTGTCGGAGGCGCTCACGGCCGACTGCGTTGCTGCACTCCTGGACTGTACGGCGCCTGGCGTAGCGGTCAAGCCGTTGACGGTTAGCGAGGCTGGATCTCGGCCATCGGACCGAAGCCGTCATGCGGCGTGTCGATGTAGATGATCTGCGGCTGCGCGGACACCAAGCCGGGCGCGGTGTCGAAGAATCTCTTTACGTACGGCTGTTTGACGTGGGTGGCTCCCGCCTCGGCGTCCTTGAAGCCCTCGATGCAGACGAACTCGTTCTCGTTGGTGAGGCTGCGGGCGAATTGGAAGAACAGGCAGCCATCCTCGGAGTTGACATCCTTGGCGTAGGAATCGGCCAATGCCAGCCACTCGTCCATCTTGTCGGGCCGGATCGGCATCTTGAGGTTGATCAGGATCATGCGATCGCTCCTTTGAGGTGACGCCATCATCGTGGTGCGGGTCACCTGCGACCGTCAACCGCGCCGCCAAGGCGATCTGGACGCTGGCTGAGGCCAGGACAGGTGCATCCGCCCGGTCCGGACTGTCAGCTTGGAATCCGACCGATCGGGGCGCTGACCGCCAGACTGGGAAATCGCCCCGGAGCACCCGAGGGGAATCCTTCAGACGATCTCCACATCTTCTCCAGCTGGCCTCCATATCGGCGTACTCATGGTGTGATCTGCGGGGTAGCGGCAGGGCATGAGAGTCAGGGAGGAGTGCGCCGAGACCTTGTGTGAGCCTCCTGCGGGGATGCTGCTGGCGTCAGTGGCTACTGCCGGTGGCGCCCGTCAGCGGCAGGCGCAGTAGCGCCGTACGTGGCCCGGAGCGCTGCCCGCGCGAACGCGTCGGCGAGTTCCGGGTACCGCAGGACGCTGGAGCTGGGCCGACGGGGGGTGGTCGGGGGTGCGGTGTCCTGAGTTTGGGCACGAGAATCCGGACGCAGCACGCTTTTGTCTGCAGTGTGGCGCGCAATTGAGTATGTCGTGTCCCGCCTGTGATGTGGCGCTCCCGCCGGATGCCAGGTTCTGTCCTCAGTGCGGGCACGCGGTTACTTCGGCGGCACCGGCCAGTTACACGCCGCGGCATCTCAGTGAGCAGATCCTGGCCGTGCGGGGCGCGATCGAAGGCGAGCGTAAGCAGGTCAGCGTGCTGTTTTGCGACATAGTCCGTTCCAGCGGGCTGTCGGCGGAGCTGGGGCCGGAGGAGTTCCACCGGGTGATCGACCGCTTCTTCCAGGTGGCACTGGCCGAGGTGCACCGCTATGAGGGCACGGTCAACCAGTTCCTCGGCGATGGGTTCATGGCGCTGTTCGGGGCGCCGATCGCGCGCGAGGATCACGCCCGGCGCGCGGTGCTGGCCGCGCTGGGGATCGCCGCGCAGGCGCAGGTGCGGATCCGGATCGGGATCAACAGTGGCCTGGTGGTGGTGGGGTCGATCGGTGATGACCTGCGGGTGGATTACACCGCGTTCGGCGACACTACGGTGCTGGCCGCCCGGCTGCAGGCGGCGGCGGCGCCGGGCGCGGTGCTGGTGAGCCAGCGCACCGCTAGGCTGGTACGTGGCTATTTCCAGCTGCAGGAGGTCGCGCCGGTCCAGGTCAAAGAGCGCACCGTCCGCCCGCTGCGGGTGATGGGCTTGGGTGCCCGCACCGCTCGGATCACTGCTGGTGACGTGCTGAGCCCGTTCACCGGCCGCGACCATGAACTGGCGGAGCTGCGGCGGGCGCTGGAGATCGCGGCCGGGGGCGAGGGCCAGGTGGTCGGCCTGGCCGGGGACCCCGGCCTGGGCAAGTCCCGCCTGGCGCTGGAATTTTGTCAGGTGGCCGGGCACGACGCGGCTGTGCTGGAGGGTCACTGCCTGTCCTATGGGGCGAGCGTTGCCTACCTGCCGCTGTTCGAGCTGGTCCGCAACGGCTGCGGGATCGTGGCCGCCGAGTCGCCCAGCCTGGCGGGGACCAAGATCGAGCTGGAGATCAAGGCGCTCGAGCTCGACGTATCGCTGGCACACTACCTGCGGCACGCATTTGGCCTATCAGCGGGTGACCCGCAGTTGGCCGGCCTCGATCCGCTGGCCATCCGGGCCCGCACCTTCGACGCGCTGCGCCAGCTACTGGTGGCCCAGGCAGCGCGCCGGCCGCTGGTGGTGCTGATCGAGGACCTGCACTGGATCGACCAGACATCGGAGGACTTCCTGGCCGAATTCACCGGTGACCTGCCGTCGGCGCCGGTCATGCTGCTGGCCACCTACCGCCCCGGGTACTCGCCGCCGTGGACCGGCAAGTCGTTCACCTCCCAGCTGGCGCTGCGGCCGCTGTCGGCGGCGGCCAGCGAAACGATCGTGACTTCGATCCTGGGCGGCGGGGATCGGGGAGCAGCAGCGATCGCCGAGCGCGGGGAAGGCAACCCGTTCTTCCTTGAGGAACTGGCCCGGGCCACCCGGGACCAGGTCGCTGATGAGGAGGGGGTCGCCGTGCCGGAGACGGTCCAGCAGGTGCTGGCCGCCAGGATCGACCGGCTGACCGCTGACCAGAAGGCGGCGGTTCAGCTGGCCGCGGTGCTCGGGCGGGAGTTCTCTCTCGACCTCGCGGAGGAGGTCTGGGACGGCGGTGAGCCGCTGGAGGCGCGGCTGCAGGAGCTGAAAGGGCTGGAGTTCCTCCGGGAGCGGCACGGTGTCCCCGAGCGGAACTTCGTGTTCACGCATGCCCTGACTCGCGAGGTCGCCTATGACAGCATGCTGGAAACGCGCCGCCGGGAGCTGCACGGCCGGGCCGGCGCCGCCCTGGAGCAATCCGAGGCCAACCCCTTCGAACACTGCGAGCTGCTCGCCTATCACTACGCCCGCAGCGCCGATCCCCCACGGGCGATCCCCTACCTCGTCGCCGCCGGGGACCGGGCCAAAGGTAGGTACGCCAACGAAGAGGCAATCCGGCTGCACAAAGAAGCCATGTCGATCGTCCGCGGCCAACCTGCCGGCGCAGACCGCGACGGCCAGGAGCTAGCGATCCTCGAAGCCACCGCAGCCCCACTCGCTGCCAGGCAGGGCTATGCCTCCCCAGAGCTGCAACGGACGCTCGAGCGCTCGATCGCCCTGGCCGAGTCGTTGGGCCGCGACCACTCGACGGCCGTCGGCCTGGTGGCGTTGTGGGCGTCGCGGTTTTGCCAGGGACGCACCGCCGATGGCTACCAAACGGCTACCCGCGCCCTGACCCTCGTCGGCTCCGGCTCCGAGCTGAGCGGCCAGGCACATTTCGCCGTCGGCGGCTCGGCTGTGAGCCTCGGGATGCCGGCGGAAGGGCTGCGTCATCTCGAGCTTGCCGCTGATCTGGCCGGCGGTGCGGTCTGGCTGAGTACCGGCGTGAGGGCCGATGTGCAAAGCACGGCTTGGGCGGCGTACGCCCACTGGCTCCTGGGCCACGAGGCTGAGGCCCTGTCCGCCTGCCAGAAGGCCATCCAGCTGGCCAGGTCGATCGACCACCCGTTCTGCCTGGCCGTGGCGCTGGCTTATGGCTGTATCACCCATCACCTGCGCCATGACATGTCTGCGCTGGGCGACAGTATCGGCGAGTTGCGCGAGCTATGTGACCGGTATGGCTTTGCCTACTACCGCGAGTGGGGGCTCATCCTGGATGGCTGGTCGCGCCAGGACGAGTCGGGCATCGGCCTCGCCCGGCAGGCTATCGGCAATCTGAAGGCGGGAGGCGCGTTCGCCCGCATGCCGTACTGGCTGTCGCTGCTGGCAGACTTGCTAGCCAGAAACAACCAGCAGGATGCGGCACGAGCGACCCTCGACGCCGCCCTGATCACCGCAAGAGCGCACGACGATCTCTGGTGGCTACCAGAGGTGATGCGCATGCGCGCCACCTACGACACCGAGCAAGCCGCTATCTCACGCCTGCGCTCCGCTGCCCAGACAGCATCGGCCCAAGGCAGTGTCGCGCTGCTGCGGCGCTGCGAGCACGACCTCGCCGGGCACGGCATTCGCCCCCCGCCTCCCGGCGTTCCCCCCACCACCTAACCCAAGCGCCCAGCTCAGGCTGTGGTTTGCACGTCACAGGCTGAGCGGCGCCCTGGGTGGACGCTCTACCCTGCCCGGCCACCGCCTCCGCAGAGCAACGTTGGTCAACGGGAGGCATTAGCGCGCTGCAGCTGGAGCTAGCGTTGCTGTACGGACACCGGAAAGGGCCGGTCTCGTGTTCGAAATCGGCCCTTGAAGTGGAGCTGAGGGGATTTGAACCCCTGACCCCCTCGATGCGAAGGAGATTCGCGTCGTAGCCCGATGTCGCTTACCGTGGCCTGATGTGAGGTCAGATCGATAGATCGAACGCCTGAACGGGCTGAGTGTGGCCTGACGTCGGCTACCGATGGCTCCCAACTTGGCTCCCACAGGTCTTCACGGCAGTTGCACTCAAGCGGATTTACTGTGCGATCGCTCGCGGGCAACAACCGAGCCGCCACTCAAGTGACCCGTGTCGTCTACCTCCGCAGGAGGCCATCCGCATTGGCCCAGAGCCAGAGCAAGGTCTCCTGGCCTCGACCAGCCCGACGACTATCGGAACCATCGCCGCCGCGACCCCCGCGTGGGCCATCCGTCCAGAACAATTGCCGTAGTTGCCACGAAGCACATGCCGGACACGGTGCCGCTGCGGCAGCCGACACGGCGCAGCCAGCAGTCGCGCACCCAGCAGCTCGGGACCCGCGAGAGCCTTTGAGGTGCTGGTGAGCGGGTGTTACGTTCCGAAGGTGGAGTTCGCGATCCTGGGTCCGCTGACGGTTCGGCAGGACGGCCGCGAGCTCACGCTGGGGCCTGCCAAGCAGCGCGCACTGCTCGCCGTGCTGTTGCTCCACGCCGGCGAGACGATGACGAAGGAGAGGCTCATCAACGCGCTCTGGGGGGAGCGTCCTCCGCGGAGGGCCGTGAAGGCGCTCCAGGTCTACGTCTCGCAGCTGCGCAAGACGCTCGGCGCCGGCGTGCTCGTGACCCGCCAGCTCGGCTACGTGCTGGAGCTCGAGCCGGGTGCGCTGGATCTGCAGCGCTTCGAGCAGTCTCTCGCTGACGGACGGCGGCTCTTCGAGCAGGGTGCAGCGAAGGAAGCCGGCGACGTCTTGCGGGAGGCGCTCCTGCTGTGGCGGGGGGAGCCGCTCGTCGACTTCCGCTACGAGGCCTTCGCCGCGAATGCGATCGGCCGGTTGGAGGAGACGCGGCTGATCGCGCTCGAGCTGCGCCTCGAGTCCGACCTCGAGGTGGGTCGTCATGTCGAGGCCGTGCCCGAGCTGCAGTCGCTGGTGCGCGAGTATCCGCTGCGGGAGGGACCCCGCCGGCTGCTCATGCTTGCCCTCTACCGCTCCGGGCGCCAGGCGGACGCGCTCGCGGTGATGACCGATGGGCGCGCACAGCTCAGGGAGCAGCTCGGCCTCGATCCCGGCCAGGCGCTGCAGCAGCTCGAGCGGGGGATCCTGCAGCACGACCCCGCACTCGACCGCTCTCCGCCGCCGAGCGTCACGCCTCCGGCCGCGGAAGCGTGGCGTCGCGTCGGGCCCGGCCTGCTCTGCGGCGCCTGCGGGACCCGGAACCCGCCGGGTGCCGACTTCTGCCGGGCCTGCGGGACGCCACTTGCCGGCGACTCGTCCCTGGAGACGCGCAAGACGGTGACGGTGCTGTTCTGCGACGTCGTCGCGTCCTCCGCTCTCGCCGAGCGACTCGACCCCGAGGCGCTGCGGCGCGTCATGTCCGACTTCTTCGAGCTCGGCGTCAGTGTGATCAAGCGCCACGGCGGCACGGTCGAGAAGTTCGTCGGCGACGAGGTGATGGCCGTGTTCGGCGTACCGCTGGTGCGCGAGGACGACGCGCTCCGCGCGGTCCGGGCCGCGGTCGAGCTGCGCGAGCGTGTTCCGGCCGAGAGCCATCTCGCCGGCGCGACGCTCGAGGTGCGGATCGGCGTCAATACCGGCGAGGTCGTCGCCGGCGATCCCGCCGCGGGACACGGCTTCGTGACCGGCGAGCCCGTCGTGATCGGCAAGCGGCTCCAGCAGGCGGGCGGGCCGGGCGAGATCCTGCTCGGCGAGCGGACGTACCGCCTCGTCGCACACGCCGTCGAGGGGGAACCGCTCCGGGCGCCGAACGTCAAGGACGAGACCGCCGAGCTGCCCGCGTACCGGTTGCGGACGCTGGACGCCGAGGCGACGGCCCTGCCCCCGCGCGACGACGCGCCGCTCGTCGACCGCGAGCGCGAGCAGCGCCTGCTGGCGGAGACTTGGCAGCGCGTCGTCGGCGAGCGCGCCTGCTGCCTCTTCACCGTCGTCGGCGCGGCGGGCGTCGGCAAGTCGCGGCTCGCGGCCGAGTTCCTCGCCTCCCTCGACGGTGCGAAGGCCGTCCGCGGCCGCTGCCTCCCGTACGGGGAGGGCATCACCTACCGGCCCGTGATCGAGGTCATCGAGCAGCTGCCATCGGTCGAGCTCGACCCGCTCGCCGCCGGCGCGATCCGCAGCCTCCTCGGCACGGAGGCGCGGAGCGCGTCCGCGGACGAGATCGGCTGGGCGTTCCGCAGGCTGCTCGCGGGCGCGGCGGCGGAGCAGCCGCTCGTCGTGGTCTTCGACGACATCCAGCGGGCGGAGGAGCGCTTCCTCGATCTCGTCGAGCAGATGGCTCTGCTCTCAAGCGACACGCCGATCCTGTTGCTCTGCCTCGCCCGCCCCGACCTGCTCGACGGGTGCCCGCGTTGGCCCGTCGCCCTCGGACTGGAGCCGCTGTCCGCTCAGGAGGCCGAGCAGCTGATCGACGATCGGCTCGCCGGTCGCGAGGTGACGCCTGACCTGCGCTACCGGATCCTGCACGCGGCGGGCGGCAATCCGCTCTTCGTCGAGGAGATGGTCGCGGTGCTGTCCCAGACCACGCACGACGAGGTGGTCGTCCCTGCCACGATCCACGCGCTGCTGGCCGCCCGTCTCGACCAGCTCGAGCCCACGGAACGGCGTGTGCTCGAGCTCGCGGCGGTCGAGGGCGAGGTGTTCCACTACGGCGCCGTGCAGGCGCTGATCGGCGACGACACCCAGGTCCTGAGCCACCTGACGGCGCTCGTGCACAAGCAGGTGATCAGGCCCGACAAGGCGCAGCTGCCGGGCGAGGACGGCTTCCGCTTCCAGCACCTGCTCATCCGCGACGTCGCGTACGAGGCGATCCTCAAGTCGACCCGGGCCGAGCTCCACGACCAGTACGCCGACTGGCTGCACGAGCACGGCACGGGATTGGCCGACCTCGACGAGCTGATGGGCTATCACCTCGAGCAGGCCTACGGCTACCAGAGCGAACTCGGGCACAGCGACCCGAGGGCGGGCGCGCTCGCGGAGCGCGCGGCCGGTCATCTTGCAGCTGCCGGCCGTCGGGCGCTGGCGCGGCTCGACACCGCCGCCGCGACCAACCTGCTCCGCCGCGCCCGCGATCTCCCCTCCCACAAGACGTGGCAGTTCGACCTCGACCTCGCCACGGCGCTCCGGATCACAGGCCGGATCGCCGAGGCGGACGCGCTGCTCGGCGCGACCGCGGCCGAAGCGGCCGCCCGCGGCGACCGAAGGGCGGAGCTGCACGCCCGGCTCGCCGAGCTCGAGTTCTCGGAGTCGGCGGTTTCCCACCACGACCTAGCGGAGCAGGCTCTGCGAGAGTTCGAGCACGCAGACGACGAGGCCGGTGCGATGCGCGCCTGGGTCGCGATCGGCGCGATCGAGCGTTCGCGCTGCCTCTTCGCCGAAAGCGCGAAGGCGTTCGAGCACGCGCTCCTCCTAGCACGGAAGACGGGCGACGAGCGGGTGGCGAACACGACGTTGTTCCAGCTCGTCAACCTTCTCGTCTGGGGACCCACGCCGGTGGAGGAGGCGCTGCTCCGGATCGAGGGCGAGGAGACGTACCAGGAGCATCCGCTGATCATGAGCCCCCGCGCTCAGCTGGAAGCGATGCTTGGCCGCGTCGAGGAGGCGCGGTCGCTCCACGCACGGGCGTCCGGTCGCTGGGACGAACTCGTCGGTCACGAGCACCCCGCGATGTGGGACGCCCGCTACCGGATCGAGAAGCTCGCCGGCGACGACGTAGCGGCGGAGCAGGCGGTCCGCCGCGCGTGCGAGATCCTCGCGGAGAGGGGCGAACGGCCGTACCGCTCGACCCTGACGGGCGAGCTCGCCCGCGTGCTCTGCGCGCTCGGCCGTTTCGACGAGGCCGAGGAGTGCTCACAGCTCTCGGAGGAGCTGGGGATGGACGACGACGTCCTCACGGTGATGCTCTGGCGGCAGACGCGGGCAACGGTGCTCGCGCACCGCGGAGATCGCACACCGGCGCTGCGACTGGCGCGCCGGGCGGTCGCACTCGCGGAGCAGACAGACGACTTGAACGCCCACGGCGATGCGCTTCTCGACCTAGGCGAGGTACTCGCCCTCTCAGGCCGCCGCGACGAAGCCGCTGCAGTGCTGGAGCAGGCGCGCACCCTCTACGAGCGCAAGGGCAACCTGGTGATGGCCGCGCGCGTCCCGACGCCGGCCGAATCGCCGCGCTCGGCGAACGCGGCACGAGGCGGGTGATTTCTCAGTCGGAGTAGTCCGCTCGGTCCGGCCTACACCTATCTCGGACCGAGCCGATGCCTGTACCTCCACCCGCACCCCTCCGGGCCTACCTCGAGCTCGTACTCCGCGCTGGCGGGGATGGACGCCCAATCGTCGGCAGACAACCACTTCCTCGGCACCATGTTGCCCCTCTGCGTCCCGCGTGTTGATGCGGATGTGCCGTGCTCAGGAGGCGCGCAACCCATTTGAGTCGTGGTGGTGGATTGATGATGCTGATGTCCGGAATGATGGGCCGGTGAATCGGTGCCGCTGCATCGCGATCGGCTGCCCGGTCACGTGTGCTCACGTTCGCCCGTGAGTCGCTCATTGGTGACCGGTATGAAGATGCCAGGCGTTGCCGGTTCCGCCGCTGGGCCCGCTTTCGGTGGGTTGCTGGCTGGCATGCGGTGCGACCGTCCGGGACAGGGGCGCCGGGAGTGAAGCAGGGTGGGCAGGCCGTTCTTGTTCGGTGTGCTGAGAGCCCGAGTTAGTACTTGTCCGCCCCAGCGACCCGCCCGGTTGCGCCGTGCGCGGATCCGTAGGTGCCGCTTCGTCCACCCGCTCCCCGATCAGATGTCAGCTTCGGCGAAGGGAGAACGGGATGGACAGGACACGTCGGTGCATCGGGCTCGATGTGCACCGTGATTTCGCGCAGGTGGCGATCTGGCAAGCGGGACAGATAGTGCAGGCTGGCCGGGTTCGATGCAACCCCTCAAGGCGTGCGTGAGTTCGCCGCGGGCCTGGGGGCCTGATGATGAGGTGGCGCTGGAGGCGACCTGGAACACCTGGGCGATCGTCACGGTGCTGGCCAGCCGGGCGGGCCGGGTGGTGGTGGCCAACCCGGGCAAGACCCAGGCGATCGCCGAGCCGAAGGTGAAGACCGGCAAGGTGGACGTGGCGATCTTGGCGCAGCTGCTGGCTGCGGACTACCTGCCGCTGGTGTGGCGGCCCGACGCTGAGACCGGCGCGCTGCGCCGGCAGGTGCTGCGCCGGGCGCACATCGTGCGGCAGCGCACCCGGCTGAAGAACCAAGTGCATGCCATCTTGCACCGCAACCTGGTGCCCCGCTGCCCGGCCGCGGACCTGTTCGGGCTCAAAGGCCGCAGCTGGCTGGCGGCCCAGGGCCGGCCGCTTGATGAGCAGGCCGCCCCCACCGCGCTGATGCGCCAACTGGACTTCCACGCCCGGGAACTGGCCCTGATCGACGCCGACCTGGGCCAGGCTGCGCTGGCCCGCCCGGAGGTGCTGCGGCTGATGACCATCCCCGGCGTGGACGCCACGGTGGCGCTGTCGATCGTGGCCGCGGTGAGTGACTTCACCCGCTTCCGCACCCCGCAGCGGCTGGTCAGTTATCTGGGGGCTCAACCCGCGGGTGCGCCAGTCCGGCGGCCAGCCGGCCAGCCACGGCCGGATCACCAAGGCCGGCCCCGCCCACGCCCGCGGCGTGCCCGTCGAGGCCGCCTGGTCTGCGGCCAGGGCACCCGGCCGACTGCGCGTTCTATCAGCGGGTGCAGGCCCGCCGCGGCATGCAGGTCGCGGTTGTCGCCGCTGCCCGCAAGCTCGCGGTGCTGTGCTGGCATCTGATCATCAAAGGTAAGGTCTACGCCTTCGCGCTGCCGTCGCTGATCGCCCACAAGAAGCGCAAGCTCGAGCTGCGCGCCGGCGCGCCACCGGCCCGGGGCCGCAAGGGCCGGTCCGCGAGCTACTCCCTCAAAACCGTCCGCGCCGCCGAACGCGACCTGGCCGCCCAAGCCGAGGCCGCCTACCGCACCATGGTCGCCGCCTGGCAGCCCACCAGACCGGCACCAGG
>JBQCGJ010000056.1:0-3209 GCA_051955775.1 Gaiellales bacterium
ACCGCGATCATGACCTGGCAGAAAACGCAGGAGAACGGCTCGTCCAGCCGCTCCGCTGCCTCATCGACGACCGCCAGCGCGGTATCGGTGTCCGCGGCCGCGGCGATGAGCGTCCCATAGATGCGCTGAAGCAGATGGCGAGCCAGCGGTGACCAGCGTGCGAGCGGAAGCGCACGCCGCAGCAGCCGCTCAGCCGCCGCGCGGTCGCCCGCGGCCAGCTCGACCTCGGCCAGCCGCTGCAGCGCATGCGCCGCGCCGGTGTCGGCTCCCATCTCCCGGTGCAGGGCAAGCGCCTCGGCGAGATCGGCCCGGGCCGCGTCGAGGTCGCCGGCGAGCAGGGCCGCCTCACCGGCCACCGTCACCGCGAACGCCACCCCGCGCCGGGCGCCCGTCCGCTCAGCCTGCTCACGCAGCTGGCGCGTCAGGGCCACCACTTCGTCGTAGGGCGTCGGCCCGTAGAGCAGGTACTCGGCGACGCACAGGTGTGAGTCGAACACCGCCGAGGCGAGCTCCGGAGTCTCGGCCGTGGCGCGAAGTTCACGGCGCAGCCGGTCGAACCACTCGCCGCGGTTGTGGGCGATCATGCCCTGGAGGGTGATGACGTCGAGCAGGCGGTTCGGTGCCCCGGGCGCCAGAGCCATGGCGCGAGCCGCCTCGACCGCCGTGTCAGCGCCATCGATATCACCGGAGAAGTAGGCGAGCATGCCCCGCGCCAGGAGGACGGCGCCGTCGTCTGGCCCTCCGCTCGGTTCGAGCCCGGCCAGCGCCTCTTCGGCCGAGGCCAGGTCCCCGCTGAGCACCGCGGCACGAGCCAGCCGCGTCCGCAGGCCTGGCGCCTGACGGTCGTCGGCTGCCGCCAGCGCCTTGCGGTAGGCCGGCACCGCGGCGTGGTCACCGACCGCCGCCAGCGCATCCGCCCGCAGCGCCAGCAGCGCGGGCTCTTCCCGGCCGTCGACGTGGTCGCGAACCGCCTCGGTCCAGCGCAGCACTTCTGCGTGGAGCCCGGCTGCGGCCGCCATCCGCGCCGCCTGCAGCGCGTACGGAGCGGCCATCGCCGGCTCACCCCCGGCGAGGAGAAGGTCGGCGACCTGCGCCGGAGTGGCACCAAGATCGACGAGTCGCGTCGCGATCTCGCCTCTGACCGCGGGCCGCAGGGCTGGGGCGATCTGCGCCGCTAGCCGGGCAGCGATGGCCGGATCCGCGAATCGGTACCCGCCGGACTCGGCGCGGATCACGCCCGAGGCGAGCGCCTGATCAAGCAGTTGACCAGCCTCCGGCGGATCGTGGCCGGAGGCCGCGGCAAACTCAGCCCGATCGAAACGATCTCCGAGCTGCGCGGCCCGCTGGAGAGCCTCAGCTACCCCCGCGGGCAGGCCAGCCGTCGCGTCCTGGTCCGTCGGCGGCCGGTGACCATCGGCCAGCTCGACGACCTGGGCGCCAGGCCGCCTCGGGGCGCCTGGCCGCTGAGCGATGATGACAGCCAGCCGGTGCGTGCGGGTCAACCGGGCGACATCCTCGACCAGGAGCACGGCTTCGCGATGAGCGAGATGGAGATCGTCGAGCAGGAGCACCGCGCCCGACCGCTCCGCGGCCACGACGAGGAACTCGCGCACGGCCACGAACCAGTGCTGACGCGTCGTGGGCAGCCGTCCGCCGACGGCTCGCTCGAGCTCGGCCCGGCACCCGGCCGGGATCGCGTCGAGCAGCCCGGGGTCACCCCGGGTCATCTCGCTGAGGACCTCGGCGATGCACGTGTAGGGACTGCGGCTGGCCGGCCTGGGAGCCGACAGTCCCACGGTCAGCGCCTGGAGCCGGGCAGCCTGCGCTACCCGATGGAGCAGCTCGGTCTTTCCCGACCCGGGACCGCCGCTGATCTGGATCGCCGCACCGATGCCCGCGGCGACATCGCTGACGGCCCGTAGCACCCGCCGCTCCGGTGCCGTGGCGCTCCCGTCTTCCTCGGCGGCGGCCGGGCCGGCGGTGACCGGCTGCTCGTTCACATCGGCCACGAACCGGTAGCCACGGCCGTAGATGGTCTTGATGATCCGCTGATCTCTGCCGGTGTCGCCCACGGCGCGGCGAGCGGACTTGATCCGGCTGGACAGCGCCGACTCGGAAACGAACCGGTTACCCCAGATCTGGTCGAGGAGTTCGGTCTTCGGCACCACACGCTCGCGATGGCGCAGCAGATAAGCCAGCACGTCGAAGACCTGGGGCTCCATGTCGACGAACTGGCCGGCCCTTCGCAGCTCGATGCGCTCGACGTTCAGCTCGCAGTCACCGAATCGAACCCCCACATGCGTCATCGTGCACCGCGGACCGCACGATGCTCAAGTCGTGCGGTCCGCGTGTCCCGCGTGTCAGGGGGTTTCCACCTCGATGGCGACCGGCACCCCGTTGGTGATGACGTCGTAGACCGCCGAGCGGGCCCGCGACTGCTCCACGATCTCGCGCAGCTTCTCGGCCGGAGCGTCGCCCGTGATGGTGAAGCGCACGGTGATCTTCTCGTAGCCGTTCCGCACGTCGGGATTGAGCCCGAGGATGCCGTTGAGGTCGATGTCGCCGCTGACCGTGGAACGAACCTCGGTGAGCCTGACCCGCCGGGCGGCGGCGATGTTGGCCAGGCCGGAGGTAATGCAAGCGACCAGCGCGTGCAGCACGAACTCGGCCGGGGTCGGCCCGTGGTCCTGGCCGACCAGGACGGCAGGGTGATCGGCGTCGAACACGAAGGTGCGCTCGTGCGTGCGCTCCTCGCCGACACCGAAGTAGTCCGCGATGGTAGTGCGGTTGTGCGTGCCGCTGACCCACTGGTTGTGGGCCCGGAACTGGAACCTGGCCGCCTCGGGCGCCTGCTTCACCGCGTCGAGGGTGGCGAACAGGGTGGCGGTGTCGACGCCGTTGCGCATCGTCTCGCTGGTCTCGGCGTCAGTCATGTCGGTGGCGGTCATGTCGGTGGTGGTCATCTTGGTACCTTTCCTTTCCCTGGTGTGGGTTGACTTGATGGGTGAAGGTTGTGCTCTCCTCAGGCGGTCGCCAGCAGGCGCTCGCCTGGGACCGGCCGGGCCGCCAGCGCCGCCGCCTCGGAGTCGCTGGCGGCGCTCAGCTGTTTCTGGAGCTCGATGAAGGCCGGCACAGCCGGGTAGGCGCCGAGACGGCAGGTGATCTCGAAGATCTCCCGCAGCGCCTGGTCGCGCTGGCGCTGGTAAAGC
>JBQCGJ010000057.1:0-5172 GCA_051955775.1 Gaiellales bacterium
CCCTGTGCGGCATAGGATCCCGGCGTTTGCACGCTTCCAAGGAGTGGTCTTGAACCTTGATCTGACCGACGAACAGCGCGCGATCCAGGAGACCGTGCGCGAGTTCGTGGATCGCCGCATCCTGCCCGTCGCGCAGGAGAACGACATCAACCACCACCTCGACATGGGCATCATCGAGGAGATGGCCGAGCTCGGCCTGCTCGGCCCGGTGATCCCGGCCGAATACGGCGGCGCGGGCCTCGATTACGTCTCCGAGGCGCTGATCTGCGAGGAGATCGAGCGCGGCGAGTCCGCGTTCCGCACCCTGATCTCGGTCCACGTGGGCCTGAACTCGCTGTCGCTCCTGCGGTTCGGCAGCGAGGATCAGAAGCAGAAGTACCTGGCTCCGATGGCCAGGGGCGAGAAGCTGGGCTGCTTCGGCCTGACCGAGCCGGCGGCCGGCTCGGACGTGGCCTCGATGCTGACCACCGCGATCCGCCAGGCGGATGGTACGTACCTGCTGAATGGGCAGAAGAACTGGATCAGCTACGCCACCGAGGCGGACTACCAGCTGGTGTTCGCGAAGACCGATCCCGGCGCCGGGCACCGCGGCATCTCCGCATTCATCGTGGAGCGCGCGTGGGACGGCGTGGAGACACGCCAGATCCCGAACAAGCTGGGTGTGTGGGCGGGCTCGACCGGCGAGCTGTTCTTCTCGAACGTGCAGGTGCCGGCCGAGAACCTGGTCGGCAGCGAGGGCGAGGGGTTCAAGATCGCCATGCACTCCCTCGACCAGGGCCGGTTCACCGTCGCCGCGGGGGCGGTGGGCGTCGTCCGGGCCTGTCTGGAGGCGTCCGTCAAGTACGCCAACGAGCGGCAGACATTCGGCCAGCCGATCGGCAAACACCAGTTCGTACAGGACATGATCGCGGACATGGTGCTGGGCTATGAGACGTCGCGGCTCCTGGTCATGCAGGCCGCCCACCTCAAGAACAAGGGCGTGCGCAACACGCGCGAGACGTCCCTGGCAAAGTGGCACGCCACCGAGTCCGCCTTCAAGGCGGCGCACCTGGCGATCCAGGTGCACGGCGCGTACGGCTACTCCGCGGAGTACCCCGTCGAGCGGTACTTCCGCAACGCCCGCGCGCCCATCATCTACGAGGGCACCACCCAGATCCACAAGATGATGCAGGCCGAGAACGCGCTCGGATACCGCACGCTGAATGGCTGACGAGCGCGCGCAACTGGTCGAGCTTGAGGACGGCGGCGTGCTCAGCGTCATCGAGCTCGGGCCGCGCAGCGCGTACCCGCTGATGCTGCTGCACGGCGGCCCCGGCCTCGACCACCACGAGTTCCGGCCCTGGGTGGACCCGCTTGCGGAACAGGGATTCCGGCTGCTGTTCGTCGACGAGCGCGGCCAGGGGGCTTCCCCCCGGGTCGACCCGGCGTCGCTCTCAATCCAGGTCTTCGCCCACGACATCGACCGCCTGGCGAGGGCGCTCGACCTCGGCGCGTACGCCGTGCTCGGCCACTCCTTCGGCGCCTTCATCGCGCTCTCGCACGCGCTCGAGCGGGGCTCGGCCGATCAGTATGTGATCTCGGCCGGGGCGGCCTCGGCCGAGGCTCTGATGTCCGACGTGGAGCACCAGATCGAGGCGTTCGAGCCGGCGTCGATGCGCGATCAGATCAAGCGGTCGTGGGACGAGGAGCCGAACCTGCGGACGGTGGAGCAGGCCCGCGAGCTGAGCGCGGCGCAGATGCCGTTCCACTTCTGGGAGATGGGCGACGCCTACAGCCGCTACATGCAGAGCGACGACACCGTGTACGCCCCCGAGGTGCTGGCCCACTTCGCCGCCAACGGCTACGGCGGGTTCGAGTGGACCGACCATCTGCGCTGGATCACCCGGCCGATGCTGATCCTGGCCGGGCGCTACGACCGCGCCTGCACTGTCTCGCAGGCCGAGGTCATCCACCGCGAGGTCGAGGGCTCCGAGCTGGTGGTGATCGAGAAGGCGGCGCACATGATGCACGTCGAGCAGCCGAAGGCGTACATGGACGCGGTGCGCACGTGGTTCATCCGCCAGGGTGTGCTGCCCGACCCCAACGCTCCAGCGGAGTGAGCGACGCCCTCGTGCGGCGCGCCCGCACGAGCGACGTGCGGGAGATGGCGCGGCTGGTGGACGTGTACGCCGACCAGGGCATCCTGCTGGGCAAGCCGCTGGTGCAGCTGTACGAGGACGTGCAGGACTTCCGGGTGGCCGAGCTGGACGGCCGGATCGTCGGCTGCGGCGCCCTGCACGTGCTGTGGGAGGACCTGGCCGAGGTGCGCACGGTGGCGGTCGACCCCACGGTCAGCGGACACGGGATCGGCCACCGGCTGGTCGCCGAGCTGGTGGCCACCGCCGCCGAGCTGGGGGTGAGCCGGGTGTTCGTGCTGACGTTCGAGGTGGCGTTCTTCGCCCGCCACGGGTTCCGGCCGATCGAGGGCACGCCGGTCGCGCAGGACGTGTACGAGGAGCTTCGCCGCTCCTACGACGAGGGAGTGGCCGAGTTCCTCGACCTCGACCGCGTCAAACCGAACACGCTGGGCAACACGCGGATGCTGCTGGTGTTCGACCCGCCAGAGGACACCAAGGATTCCGTACCGGGTACATGAGCCCGGCCTTTACAAATCCAAATCCGTTCGGGTGCCGCCCACCAATGAGATTTGTAAAGGCCGGGCTCATGTACCCGGTACGGGTTGTTGCCGCTCAGGTCGGTGTGGCGATCTGGTACGCGTCCGGCCGCCGGTGCTCGAGCGCGGGCAGGGTGGCCCGGATGTGCTCCAGCCGGGCCATGTCGAGATCGCCGTAGATGACGCCGTCGCCGTCGGCAACCTGGGCCAGGATCGTGCCCCACGGGTCGATGATCATGCTGTGGCCGTAGGACGGCTTGTCCAGGCCGCCCGGCATGCCGTGCTGCCCTGTGGCGAGCACGAACGCCTGGTTCTCGACCGCCCGCGCACGGAGCAGCAGCTCCCAGTGCGCCATCCCGGTGTGCAATGTGAAGTTGGACGGCACGGTCAGGATGTGGGCGCGTCCGTCCACCACCAGCGTCCGGTAGAGCTCCGGGAAGCGCAGGTCGTAGCACACGGTGAGCCCCACCCGCACGCCGTCCAGCTCGACCACCACGGGGTCCGAGCCGGGCGCAGTGCCGTCCGACTCCCGGTAGCGGTGCCCGCCCACGTCCACGTCGAACAGGTGGATCTTGGTGTAGCTGCCCACCTGGTTCCCGTCCCGGTCGAAGGCGATGGAGACGTTCCCCACCCGGTCGCCGTCGGCGATCGCAATCGACCCGCCGATCAGGTTCACACGGTGCGTGCGCGCCCACTCCGCCATGGCGTCCACGGTCTCGCCGCCGTCCAGACTCTCTGCCAGAGCGCGCAGGCCCGGGCCGTCCAGCCAGGCGTTCCACTTCTCGGGCAGGAGCACGATGTCCGCCCCACGGCCGGCTGCCTCGGCGACCAGCGGGGCCATCTCCGCGATGTTGTCCGATTTGTGCGGACGGGCGGCAAACTGGATGCAGGCGGCGCGGATGGTGCTCATCGCTGCAAGCCTAGCTCGTAGTCCTCCGCCTCGCCCTCGGAGGCAAGCAGCCGGAAGAAGACGAGGGAGCAGGCCACGAACAGGATCACGGCCTGCTCGACGGCCATCGTGATCGCGCCGATCTGCTGATCCCCCAGCGCCGACAACCCCCACAGCTTGGGGGTGTGTGCGTAGAAGCCGTACACGGGCGTGTGCGACAGCGCCAGCAGCAGCGACAGCGGCGCCGCCAGGAAGAAGGCCAGCACGAGGTACGCGAGCTTCGGGCCATGCGCCATCCGGCCCGGCGACAGGACGGGCCACCAGAACATGATGCCGGCCGAGAGGAACGCCAGGTGCTCGATCCCCAGCGCCCACCGGTGGTGCAGCGCATAGCCGTAGAACGCCGGGATGTGCACGACGTACCACACCGCCAGCCACCAGACCAGAGCGACGGCAGGCGTGGTGGCCGCCCGCAGCCAGCCCCTACGCTCGGCGCCCAGCATCATCGCCGCCGTCAGGCCGGCCACCAGGAGCGGCGGCGCCCAGTCGGCGATCATCACGTTCTGGAGCAGGTGGAAGCTGACCATGGAGGTCAGCGCCAGATGCTCGATGGGCGAGAACAGCGCCAGCGCGAGGATCCCAAGCCCGGACAGGAACGCCGCCCAGCGGAGCTTCGGCACCGGCTGGCCACGGCGGCCCTCGGCCCGCGCCACAAGCGCGTAATCCGCGAGCACGATGGCGATGCCGATCGCCCACTCCGGGTCGAGCACCGGCTGCCAGGGGTGGAGCATGCGGTCAGCCGGAGCGGGTCAGCGGAGCCATCGTCAGCCCGAACCCGCATAGCTGCTCGTGGTACAGCTCTGCCCGCTCCCGCACGCCCGACCACACGGTGGCCTTCCCGGTGCGGTCGATCCGGGTGGCCATCGCCATCCCGGATTCGAAGGAGACACCGGGGATCGTGCGGGCGAGCGCGAAGGCGACCCCGTCGAAGGTGTTGTGGTTGTCGTTGAGCACGATCACCAGCCACGGCCGGTCGCCGCCGGAGCCGGGCCCCGCCGAGCGGGGCTTCTGTTTGCGGACGGGCGGAGCGACCGTGGACATGGTCCGAGTGTACCCCCGGCCATCGCCGATGCCACGTCCCCGCCGGCGGCGCCTGTGGACGCGGTCAACGCGTGACGACGAAGGTCACGGCGGGCAGGTTCGCAACCCCGGCCGCAGTGCGGTAGAGCACGTCCACCGGATACGTGCCGGCAGCGACGCGTGGCACCCGGAAGACGAGCTGGTAGACGCAGGCCGTGGTCACCGGCACCAGCGCCCGCAGCTCTCGGCGCGCGGAGCCGGGGCGGGCGGTGACCGGTGCCGGCTCCCCACCCGCCACTGACAGCCAGTCGGATGGACTCAGGTTCCACCACACCTCCAGCTCCCGCACGGCAGGCCGCGCCGTCGCCCCACTCGCATTCCACAGCGGAAGCGTGCCGGTGAGGGTGATCGCGCTGCCCGGCCGGCCCTTCGCGGGCACGACTCGAGGCATGAACCCGGCGGGTCGGGGACAGCTTGCGCCGGCCCCCTCGAAGCGGGCGGAGGGAATGCGCGGCCGGGAGCCCGATCCGAAGCCGGCGACCACCGCCAG
>JBQCGJ010000058.1:0-4648 GCA_051955775.1 Gaiellales bacterium
TCCGCGATAAACCTGCTGGACGTGGAGGCGGTGGTGATCGGCGGAGGCATGGGGATCCGCATGGGCGAGGAATACGCCCAACGCATCGCGTCGGCCATGCAGCCGCACCTGTTCGTCGACGAGCACCCGCCGCACGTGCACATCGCCGCGCTGGGTGACCTGGGCGGGGCGATCGGTGCCGCGCTCCTGGCCTCACAGACCGGGCCGTAGGTCAGACCGCGGCCGCGCGGCTGGAACGCCGGGCGCGCAGCAGAGCGCGCCGCATCAGCGTGTCGTGGGTGCCCCGCGGACGCTCGCCGTCCGCCGGGCGCAGCCTCACCCACGAGCCGTCCGCCGACAGCGCCCAGGCCTGCGCGTTGTCGGCCAGGAGGGTGTCGAACACCGCACCGATCTCGTCGCGCACCCTGCGGTCCTCGACCGGCACCACGACCTCGATCCGGTGGTCGAGATTGCGGGGCATGACGTCCGCGCTGCCCATCAGCACCGACACCTCCCCATCCACGTCGAACCAGTACACGCGGCTGTGCTCCAGGAACCTGCCGACCACGCTGCGCACGCGGATCCGCTCGGACTGCCCCTCGACTCCCGGCCGCAGGCAGCAGATCGAACGGGCGACGATGTCGATCTCCGCCCCGGCCTGCGACGCGCGGTACAGCGCCTCGATCACCGCCACGTCGGTCAGCGCGTTCACCTTCCCCCGGATCGACGCCGGTTTGCCCGCCTCGGCCGCCTCCTGCACCGCGCGGATCCGATCGATCAGCCCGGATCGCAGGTTGAACGGCGCCACCAGGATCTTGCGGAACCGCTGCGGGCGCCCGAACCCCGTCATGTGGTTGAACAGGTCGGCCACGTCGGCGGTGATCGCCTCGTCGTCGGTGAACAGCCCGAAGTCCTCGTACAGGCGGGCTGTGACGGCGTTGTAGTTCCCGGTGCCGATATGGACGTACCTGCGCAGGGAGTCGCCCTCACGGCGCACCACCAGGGTGGTCTTGGCGTGGATCTTCAGGTTGGCGAACCCGTGTACCACATGCACGCCCGCCTGCTCCATCAGGCGCGCCCACTCGATGTTGCGCCGCTCGTCGAACCGCGCCTTCAGCTCGACCAGGCACACGGTCTGTTTCGACCGCTCGGCCGCGTCGATCAGGGACGGCATCAGCGCCGAGTCGTCGGAGGTGCGGTACACGGTCGTCTTGATCGCCGCCACCCCGGGGTCGCGGGCCGCCGCCCGCACGAACGCCTCGACGCTGGTCGCGAACGAGTCGTACGGCAGATGCACCGACAGGTCGCCCGAGCGGATCTGCGAGAACACGTCGGTGCGCTCGCCGGTGGGGGCGAAGCGCGTGCGGGTGACGGGCGCCCAGGGTTCGAACTTGAGGTCGGGCCGGCCCATCTTGGAAAGCTGAGTCAGGTCGGCCATGTCGGGCAGGCCCTCGATCGGGTACACCTGGGAATCGGTCACACCCAGGCCCTGCTCGAGCCACCCCAGCAGATCATCCGACAGGCCGGCGGACACCTCCACCCGCACCACGTCGCCGAACCGCCGCCGGCGCAGCTCCAGCTCGACCGCCTCCAGCAGGTCGTCGGCCTCGTCGGACAGCTCGAAGTCGGCGTCGCGGGTGACGCGGAAGAAGGCGTGCTCGGTCACCTCCATCCCCGGGAACAGCCGGGGCAGGAAGTGCGCCAGCACCAGCTCCTGGGGCACCAGCCTGCCATGGTCGCCGGCCCGCACGAACCGCGGCAGGCCCTCCGGGACCTTCACGCGGGCGAACCGCTCCTCGCCGGTCTCGGGATCGTGGGCCCGCAGAGCCAGGCTCAGCGACAGCCCGGAGATGTACGGGAAGGGCTGGCCCGGCCCGACCGCCAGCGGCGTCAGCACCGGGAAGATCTCGCGCTCGAAGCGCGCGGTCAGGTCGACCAGCTCGTCTTCGCCGCACCCGTCCAGTCCTGACACGACCACGCCCTCGGCGGCCAGCTGCGGCTGCAGCTGATCGTGCCACACGGATGCCTGCCGGGCGTACGACTCGGCGACCCGGCGGCGGATCTCGTCGAGCACGGCACCGGCCGTGCGGCCGTCGGCGGAGCGAGGGGCCAGCCCGGCCGCCACCTGCCGCTCCAGCCCCGCCACGCGGACCATGAAGAACTCGTCCAGGTTCGACGACACGATGGAGCAGAAGAACACCCGCTCCAGCAGCGGGATGTCCGGGTCGAACGCCAGGTCGAGCACGCGGTCGTTGAAATCGAGCCACGACAGCTCGCGGTTGATGAAGCGGTCGTCGGCGGAATCGACGGCGCGGGGAGAGACGGGCGCCAGGCGGCTCATACGGATCAGATTATCGCCGCTTGGGGGCGATCGGGACGCCGTTGTCTAAAGAGGCGGCGGCTAGTCCCAGCTGAACTCGCCGGCGCTGGTGGTGTCCATCCAGCCCTTGGGCGCTTCCACAGGCTCTTCGACGACGGGCATCGCTGCCGTGTCCTCGGCCATGTGCAGCGTGACGGCCGGATGCTCGCCGGTTTCCTCCTCCTCACGGCGGGCGTCGGCCTCGGTCTTGAACAACGGGTGGTTGTCGAAGGGGTCGTGCCCGGTGAACGAGTCCAACGGCAGTTCCGCGTCGAGATGGCGGTTGCGGCGCTTGAGCTCCAGGTGCTCTTCGATCACGGCGGAAAACTGCGAACTGCTTGGAGACATCCGTGCCCCTCCAGGTAGGTGGTCTTGATGAAAAACCGCAAGAGTATACCAAGCTGTAGGTTCGGCCCTGCCCGTAGTCAGCCCACGACGACGTCGTTCTTGCCGCCCCGCTTGGCCTCATACAGAGCCGCATCGGCGGATGCGATGAGGTCGAGCTGGGTGACCCCGTCCTCCGGCCCGGCAGCCACCCCGAAGCTGGCGGTGACCCCCTCCACCGGGGTCCCCGCGAATACGATATCGCGCTCGGCGATCGCTCCCCGCAGGCGCTGGGCGAGCTGGGCGGCGCCCTCACGACCCGTCTGCGGAAGCAGGATGGCGAACTCCTCGCCGCCGTACCGGGCGGCCACGTCGATCTCACGGATCATGCTCAGAACGGTCTGACCAATGGCGTGGAGCACCGCGTCGCCCGCCAGATGGCCGAGGGTGTCGTTGATCTGTTTGAAGTCATCGATGTCGAGCAGGATCAGACCCAACTCGTGGCCGAACCGCTGGGCGCGCTCGTATTCCCGGCCGAGCACCTCGTAGAACTGCCTGCGATTGGCCAGACCGGTGAGCGCGTCGGTCACGGCCTGCTGCTCGACCACACGGTGCAGCCGCGCATTCTCGATGGCGACCCCGGCCTGCACCGCCAGCCCCGCGAGGGTTTCGACGTCCCCGGCCCCGAACGCGCCGCCCTCGGGATCGACAACCGTCACCAGCCCCAGCAGCTCGTCCTCGCGGACGATCGGCGCCGCCAGCACCGGCCGCGGGCTGGCCGCGGCTCGGGGCGCCATCTCGGACAGTGCGAGGCCCTCCAGCCCGGACCCGGCCGACACCGTCATCGGGAGGTCGGTGCGCGAGCCGATCGCCGTCCCGATCCGTGCGTGCTCCGTGGCCTGACCGGTCTCGGAGTCGTACAGCAGGAGCCGCCCGCCCCGGCCGCGCGTCGCCTGCACCGCGGTATCGAGCACGGCGTTGACCAGCGCATCCAGGTCGTGGGTGGCCGCCAGCGTCTCGCCGTAGCGGTGCAGCGTCTCCTTGACGCGGGCGCGCTCCGCCTCGAGCTCGTCCACCCGGGTAGACAGCTCGGTGCTCATGTGGTCGATCACCGCCCCCAGCTCCGACAGCTCGTCACCGGGCGGCGGCTGGCTGCCGGCACGCAGCAGGGCCCGCGCCCGGGCCGACAGGTCTGTCAGCGCCTGCGAGATCCGGCCCGCCGCGAAGAAGGCGATCACGGCGACCAGCAGACCGGCGATCAGCAACGGCACCAGCAGCCGCAGGCGGCGGGAATCGATGGCGTTGGACAGCGCGCTGGACGGGTACGTGGCGACCAGGGACACCGGGCCGTCCTGGCTCCACGGCACCCTCGCCGACTGCGCGCGAACGTCGTTCCCGGCCAGCGTCGCGTTCACGGAGTGGCCGATGCGTAGGCCGGACGCGCGGCCGCCGGGGCTGCCGTTCGAGCTCGCCACCACACGCCCGTTCGCCACCAGCGCAAGCTGGATGCTCGACGGCAGCCCGACGTGCTGCACCGAGTCGAAAAGGTTCTGGTCGATCGGCACCCACGCGACCACCTGGCGGCGGGGCGTGCCGACGTTGACAGGGATTTTGAAGGCCGGTCCCTGCGGCGGCGGCTGGCTGCCCGGCAGCGGCACGCCGTTGCGCAGCAACTGGATGTGCACCCCCGGCGGGCCCTTGCGGGCGACCATTGCCGGATCGGCTCGGGCCGACAGCGCCTTGGACACCTGCGGGCTGGACGCATACGAGGCGATGCGTGAATGAATCTGCTGGAGCCGCGCGTGGTAGCTCGCGAGCCCCGCGGCCACTGCAGCGTTCACCTTACCGTCGACGGTCGACGTCTGGTCCTGGCTGATCAGCTGCGACATCACCACCGCCACGACCACGAGCGGCACCAGCGCCAGGGCCACGAACATCAGCGAGAGCTTGTAGCGGAAACGCATGATCCCCTAGTCGGCGCGAACG
>JBQCGJ010000059.1:0-17950 GCA_051955775.1 Gaiellales bacterium
TAACCGATACACCGGGTGGTGTCGTCGCAGCCGATCGTGTCGCGTACCGCATGCGCGGCGGACCGCTCGTCCACATGGTCGCGGCGGCGGCGCTGGCCAACCGCGATCTGCTCCGGATCTTCCACTATCGCGCCCGTGCTCTGCGCGCCATTCTCATCGCGCCGCCATGACCGGACCCGCGAGGCCCGACCGCGCCGCTCGGCGCGCGGCAAACCGCCACCACGGCAATCCCGCCTGGAAGGAGATCATCAACCATGCAACTCGTGAGGAATGCACTCGACACGGCCCTCGGGCCGAGTGACTGGTTCACCGGCACGGTGTACATCGACACCATTGCGGGGCCGTCGGGGGAGTCGCGGATCGGCGCGGCGAGCGTGCATTTCACGCCCGGCGCCCGCACTGCCTGGCACACCCATCCACATGGCCAGACCATCTGGGTCACCGAGGGAATCGGCGTGTGCCAGCGGACGGGCGGCCAGGTCGAAGTGATCCGCCCCGGCGACCGCGTCTATTTCGAGCCGGGCGAGAACCACTGGCACGGGGCGGCGCCCACCCGCTTCATGACTCACACCGCGATTCAACTCGCAGACGAGAGCGGCAGTCCCGTGAGCTGGGGCGAGCACGTGACCGACGAGGAGTATGGACGTTGCCCTAACCTACGCGGGTGATCGAGGCCCACCTCGCGGCCATGGTAGCGGGCCTACCCGTGTACGTGCACACGATCGAGCACGCCGACGGTGTCGTCCTCGTCGACACCGGCATGATCGACTCGACGCCGAAGCTGGACGAGGAGTGTTCGCCTGTGCCGATGCCGGAGAACATCCCCCGAGACGTCGTGTGCGTCATCAACACCCACCTTCACTTCGACCACTGCGGCGGCAATCGCCTGTTTCCCGGCGTGCCGATCCACGTCCAGCGGCTCGAGCTGCAGGCGCCTCCCGGCCCGCGCGACTGGATCGACTTCCCGGGCGCGACCTACGTCGAGCACGACGGCGAGGCGGAGGTGCTCCCGGGCATCCGGCTGCTGCCCACGCCCGGCCACACGCCCGGGCACCAGAGCGTCCTCGTCGACACGCCCGACGGCCTCGTCGTCATCGGCGGCGACGTCGCGTACACGTTCGACGAGCTCGGGAGCGGCGCGACCGAGGGACAGCGGCGCTAGCTGCCGCTGGCCGCACCGACGTGGCTCACGCATGCGGAGGGGGCGAAAGTCCCTCTCCCAAGCTAGCTTCACGTCGTCCTACGACGCTCCGGGCTTGACCAGGCCGCTCTCGTAGGCGGCGATAACTGCCTGCACGCGGTCGCGGGCGCCGAGCTTGCGCAACACGGAGGAGACATGTGTCTTGACAGTGGCTTCCGAGAGGTACAGCCGGGCCGCCAGCTCTGCGTTGGAGCACCCTTCGGCGAGCAGGATCAGCACCTCGCGTTCGCGGTCGGTCAGCTCATCCAGCTCCGGCGAGGGAGTGGGGGCGTGAGCCGTGTTGAAGCGCTCGATCAGGCGCTGGGTGGCGGAGGGGCTGAACAGCGCGTTCCCGGCGGCGACGACACGGATGGCGTCGACCAGCTCGGCCGGCTGGACGTCCTTCAGCAGGAAGCCGCTGGCGCCGGCCTGGATGGAGGCGTACACGTAGTCGTCCAGATCGAACGTGGTCAGCGCCAGAATGCGCGCCGGCGTGCCGGCGCCGACGAGGCGGCGGGTTGCCTCGATACCGTCCATCCCGGGCATGCGGATGTCCATCAGGATGACGTCCGGATGCAGCTCCGCCGCAAGCTGCAGGGCCTGCCGGCCGTTCTCCGCTTCGCCAACGAGATGCATATCATCGCGCTGGTCGAGGATCATCCGAAACCCGCCTCGAATCAGCGGCTGGTCGTCGACCACGAGCACACGGATCGTCATGAGGCCGCCTCCAGCGGGAGCCTGGCGGCCACGGTGAATCCACCGTCATCGCAGGGGCCGGCGGTCAGCGTGCCGCCGAACGTGGCGGCTCGCTGGCGCATGCCGATCAGCCCCTGGCCCGTATCGTCGGTGGCGGCGGCAGCATACCCGTCGTCATGGACGTCGATCAGAAGTTCGCGCTCGGCGTAGGTGAGCACGATGTCCGTGTGCCGGGCGTGGGCATGCTTCAGCGTGTTGGTGAGCGCCTCCTGGATGATCCGATACGCGGACAGGTCGAGCGCCCGCGGCAGCGGACGCGGTGTCCCCTCGCGATGCATCGTGACCGCCAGCCCGGCTGCGCGCACCTGATCGACCAGCTCGTCGAGGCGTTCCAGTCCCGGCTGCGGCGAGAGCGGCGGCTGGTCGTCTCGGATCGCTCCCAGCAGTCGCCGAAGCTCGGCCCGCGCGCTGCGGCCAGTGCGTTCGATTGCGTCCAGCGCGTCACGCGCGCGGCCGGGTTCAGCGTCGAACACGTCTCGTGCTGCAGCCGCCTGGACCACCATCACGCTGAGGTTATGGGCGATCACGTCGTGCAGCTCGCGGCCGATCCGGGCCTGCTCTTCGGCCACTGCTCGGGCTGCCTCGGCGGCACGCTCGCCTTCCAATCGGTGAGCGCGGTCTTCGAGCGCCTCCACGTAGCGCCGCCGCACGCCGACGCTGTCCCCGATCAGCCATGCGATCACGAGCGGCGCCAGGCGACCCAGCACCGGGAGTGGATCTCCCCACCCGACCAATGACCACAACGGAAGGAGCAGCGCCGCGAGCGCGAGCCCGCCGGCGGTCAGTGACACCCGCCGCTCGCAGCGACTCGCGACGGTGTACAGCGCGACCGCGACCGCGACCGGGTCGTAGGCGTCCGAGACGGCCGCCGTCGCGGCGCACGCAAGCGTCGTCACCGCGAGCACCTCGAGCGTTCGGTCCCTGCGCCAGGCGAGCGCCACCGAGCCGACGACGGCGATCGGCGCGCCGATCACGCGCCGATCCCCGCCGACCACCGCCGCACCGGATCCGGCCAGGGCCACCAGGACGAGCGCCCAGTCGACGAGCCGCGGGTACCGGTTGAGCCACGTGATCAGCATGTCGTGGCCGAGGCTAGCGCCAGGTGAGATGGTTGATGCCACGCCAACGCGTGGCTGGTCGCTCGCCGTCTGTGCTCCTGGCCACACGCCGGTTGAATCGCGGCGAGCTTCGGCTGCGAACCGTCGCCTGGGTGCAGCCGCTGGAAGCGCCCGGGCCACCAGCCCGAACGCTCCCAGCGTCTTTCCCATGCTCGGTTCTCGCTCGCCCAGCCCTCACGCCGGCGTGGCATCAGCCATCTAGGCATCGCGAGTGGCATCTTTCCAGCCGCCGGCCGCCACGGCCACCACAGCCCACACGAGCAGCACACCCGCGATGGCTGCCGTGGACATCGCAATCGGCGGCCCCTGACGAACCGTGTCGCCGAGCTGCGCCGGAGCCAGCGCCTGCAACGCCACGCCTGGAATCAGCTCGCGCAGGACGCCGAGATCGGCGATCGAGGCCAGGATCGGGGTCACCGCCAGGCGGAAAGCCAGGAGGACTCCAATCGTGTACGAGCGCGATCCCGTGACGCAGGCAAGGCCCACGGCCAGCGGGTAGTAGAACACGGCCTGCAGCAGCACCCACAGCCCGGTGTTTGCCAGGAGCTGAGCGGAGGGCGCCGTCCAGCTGTCCGCGAAGATCACCGTTGCGACGGCTGCGATCGCGCACCCCACGGCCACGAACGGGATCAGGAACAGCAGTCCGCCGCCGAGCCGGGAGCCATACAGCACCAGACGAGAGCGGCCTGTCGCGATCAGCTCGCGGTCAACGCCGGCATCGCGGTCGCCGACGCCGGCCACCGCCCCCACGACAGCCGCTGCCACCGCGCCCAGCGCGGATGCGACCCAGGCGCCATGGCCGAGGTGCTGGATCCCGCCCGCGGGCCCGTACTTCGCGGGGTCGAGGTCATGCAGGACCTGAAGCACGCCATACGTGAGTGCCATCGCGCCGGCGGTCATCAGGATCGTCACGGCGACGAGGCCGTACCGGCGGCGCAGCTTCAGGATGTCCGCCGAAATCAGGTTTTGGCTGGGGCTGAGGGAGAAGCTCATGCGACGTCCTCCAATCGGGTCGTGATCTCCAGGAAACGTGACTCGAGCGAGGCCTGCACCGGTTCCAGCCGGCGCACGTCGACGCCCGCTTCGACCAGCCGCCGGTTGAGATCCGGAACAGCCGCCACGTCGGCCAGCTGCACCCGAATCGCGTTGCCATCTGCGGTACCGCTGCTGACTGCTGGATGGCCCAGCAGAAGCGGCCGGGCGCTCACGGGATCCCCGACCTCGAGCACGAGTGTCGGCTCGACGCCGTCGCGGAGCTCGGCGATCGAGCCCTGGACGACGATCCGGCCGCGGTCGACGATCGCGACGTGATCGCACGTCTTCTCCACCTCGTCCAGCAGGTGGGAGGACAGCATGACGGTGCGGCCCTCCTCGACGAACGAGCGCACGAAGCCCCGGAACTCCAGGATGCCGGCCGGATCGAGACCGTTCATCGGCTCGTCCAGGATCAACAGTGACGGATCGGCCAACAGGCAGCGCGCGATCCCCAGCCGCTGGCGCATCCCCATCGAGTAGGTGTTCACTCGATCGCGGGCACGGGCAGTGAGTCCCAGGCGGTCAAGGGCGCCGTCGATCCGCGTGAACGCCGCACCGCCCCGGGCGGCGGCGACGATCTGCAGGTTCTCGCGACCGGTCAGGTGGCCGTGGAACCTCGGCTCCTCCACGATCGCGCCGACCTCCGCCAGCGCATCGGCGCGCCGTTGCGGCACCGGCAGCCCCACCACGTGCATCGAGCCCGCGGTGGGCGATGTCAACCCCAGCAACATCCGAATCAGGGTCGTCTTGCCGGCGCCGTTCGGCCCCAGATAGCCGAACGCAACGCCGCGCGGAACGCGCAGCTCCACGTTCTCCACGGCCGTCCGGTCATGAAAGCGTTTCGTGAGTCCATGGGTGTGGACCACGAGGTCGTCCCTGGTGGGGGACACTGATGTGAGGTGAGTAGTCATGAGTGACACCGTAGGGCCACGACCACGGTCCCACCTCAGGGCTTCGCATGAACCTCGCCCGCCGAATGACCGATCCTCATCTCCGCCGAACGGATGAGTGGCCGGCGCGTGATGGTACTGCTACCCGCACCCCGCAAGGCTACGGCCACCCGGCTGGGCACTGACCCGCCGGGCGAGCGAAGATAGCGCTCACGACCAGGGGTACTCGTCGTGCTGCGGAAGATCGTCGAGGATCTCGTACCACGGGGCCTTCGAGCCCACGAACATGTGAGCGGTGGGCTTCAGCGCCGGCTCGTCGATCAGGGTGCCGTACGGCACGCGGACATAGTCGCCGCCGCGCGACGTCCAGTACACGAGCGACGAGCATTCCCCGCAGCGCACCTCGTGGATCGCCTCGGGATCGCCGAGCATCTTCAGCGACTCCGCGCCCTTCGTCACCGTCAGCTTCTCGCGCTCGATCTCGCCCCAGGGCAGGAACGCCGAGCCCGTCGTCGCGCGGCAGTTCGAGCAGTGGCAGTTGAACGCGACGACGAACTCGTCCGCCACCTCGTACGCCACCGTATTGCATCCGCAGCGCCCCCTCAGCATGGTGGCACTCTAACCAGCTAGTTTCCCGGTGACCGGATCGAAGGGGCCCGATGATCCTGCCCACCGACATTCCCACGCGTGCCGACATCGAACGGCTGCTCGCCGCCCGAGACGAGGCGAGCGTGTCGATCTACCTGCCGACCGACCCGTCCTCGCGCGGCGACGCCTCACGGATCGAGCTGAAGAACCTGGCCGGCGACGCCTCGCAGCAGCTCGCTCAGGCGGGGACGGCCAAGGCCGATGTCGCCGCGATCGACGACGAGCTCGCCGATCTCATCGACGACGACGAGTTCTGGCGCTACACGGCGCGCAGCCTCGCGCTGTTCCTGACGCCGGCCGGCAGCACGACCTTCCGGCTGCCGAACAACCTGACCGCCGCCGTCGAGGTGTCCGACCGCTTCCACCTCAAGCCGCTGCTGCGGGCGGTCACCTTCCCGCACACGGCATTCGTGCTCGCACTGTCCCAGAGCCGCATCCGCCTGCTCGAGTTTGCGCCGGAGCTCGATCCGCAGCAGATCAGGGTCCCGGACATGCCGAAGGACGTGGCCAGCGCGGTCGGCAAGTCGTCGATCAAGGACCGGTCGATGAGCGGCAGGCTCCAGGGCTCCGAGGGCCAGAAGACGCGCATGCGCCAGTACGCGCGGCAGATCGACCAGGCCCTGCGGCCGTTGCTCAACGGACTCGAGCTTCCGCTGATCCTCGCCGCCACCGAGCCGATGGACTCGATCTACCGCTCGGTGAACAGCTACCCGAACCTCGTTTCCACGACCGTGCCGGGCAACCCCGACGCCGTCTCCGATGCACAGCTGACCGAGAGCGCGCGTCGCGTGCTCGACGATTTCTATGCGGCCGAGCTGCAGTCGATCCAGGAGACCTACGAGCGCCGGGCCGCCCAGCGGCGCGGGTCGGCCGACATTGCCGACGTGGCACGCGCCGCAACTCACGGCCTGGTCGACACCGCGCTGGTCGACATCGATGCCAGCGTGCCCGGCCACGTCGACGAGGAGACCGGCGCCGTCACGTTCGACGAGGCCGACGACGCGGTCAACTACGGCGTCGTGGACGAGATCGCCCGCCGCGTGTGGCTGAACGGCGGTAAGGTGCTCGCGGTCCGCCGGGAGGACATCCCGGGCGACGGCCCGGTGGCTGCCATCCTCCGCTACGCACCCTGAGCCGGGCGCGGACCGGCTGATCCGGCGTCGTACTCCTCCAGCGGCGCCAGGTTCCGCGACCAGCCCTCCAGCACCGGCGTGACCACCCGCCACGACTCCTCGGCCTCGTCGCCGCGGATCGACAGGGCGCTGTTCCCGCGCAGCACGTCGAGCAGGATCCGGCCGTACGCGGGCAGCTCGGGCGGCTCCATCTCGGCGCTGAGGGTGAGCGGCACCAGGCTCAGCGCCACGCCGGGGCCGGTGCCCGTCAGCTCCAGGGCGAGGCCCTCCGGGTTCAGCCCGAAGCGCAGCCGGTTCGGCTCGGACGCCTGGGGGTCCTCGAACGGATGGTGTGGGACGGGGCGGAAATGGACGACGAGCTCCTTGCGATCCTGTCCCATCGCCTTGCCGGTGCGCATCCGGAACCTGGTGCCCGACCAGCGCCAGCTGTCGAGCTCCAGCACCACCTCGGCGAACGTCTCGGTGCCGTGCTCCGGCGTGACCCCGTCCTCATCCACGTAGGCGGGGATGTTCCGCTCGCCCACGCGTCCCGCCCGGTAGCGGGCGCGCCGGGTGCTGCCCGCGACGTCACCGTCCTGGAGCGGGCGCACCGAGCGCAGCACGTCGACCTTGCGGTCGCGCAGGTCGCGCTCCCCGAGGCTGATCGGCGGCTCCATCGCGACCAGGCACAGCAGCTGCAGGAGGTGGTTCTGCAGCATGTCCTTGAGCGCCCCCACGTGGTCGTAGTAGCCGGCTCGGCCCTCGAGCGCGAGCGACTCCTCCCAGACGATCTCGATCTCGTCGATGTGCGCGCTGTTCCAGATCGGCTCGAGCACCCGGTTGGCCAACCGGGTTCCGAGCACGTTCTGCACGGTGGTCATGGCCAGGAAGTGATCCACCCGGAACACGTGGCGTTCATCCACCAGGTCCGCGACCAGCGCGTTCAGCGACCTCGCGCTTTCGAGGTCCTCCCCGAACGGCTTCTCGAACACGACCTGGCTCTCGGCGGGAAGGCCGGCACGGTGGAGGGCCGAGACCGCGGCGGGGAACACAGCCGGCGGCAGTGCGAGGTAGACCGCGGCGGGATCCCCGCCGGCCAGGCACGCCGCCACGGTGGAGGGATCGCCGAAGTCGAGCCGCTGGTGGCGCGACGATCGCACTAGCGTCGCTGCGGCGTTCGGGTCGACCTCGGCGCCCTCGCGCCGGAGCCAGTCGCCGGCCCAGCTGCGGAACCGCTCGTCGACCCAGTCGTCCGGGCTGGCGGCCACCAGCTCGAACCCCTGCGAGAGGTGTCCGCGGGTCAGCAGTGCGGCCAGGCCCGGAAGCAGGTAGCGGCCCGTCAGATCGCCGGTGCCGCCGAAGATGACCAGCCGGTCGATCACGTCAGGCGCTCGCCTCCCTGGCCAGCGTCACGCCGGCAGAGATCACCCCGATGTGGCTGAAGGCCTGGGGGAAGTTGCCGGAAAAGGCGCCGGTGGAGGGGTTGATCTGCTCGGGCAACAGGCCAAGCGGGCTGGCCCGGGCACACAGCGACGCATACAGCTCCGATGCCCTCTCCAGCGAATGTTGCCTGGCCAGGTTCTCGACCAGCCAGAAGCTGCACAGGACGAACGCGTCCTCGTCGCCGGCGATGCCGTCGGGTGAGTCGTCGTGCAGGTAGCGGTACAGCAGCCCGCCGCCGGCGGACAGCCGCTCGGCCACCGCCGCCGTGGTGGCGGCCATCCGCGGGTGGTCGGCCGGCACCACCCGCCGCAGCGGCAGCGCCAGCAGACTGGCGTCCAGGCCGCCTCCCCCGTCGAGGTGCTCGCTGAAGCTCTGCGCGCCCTCGTCCCACGAGCCCTCCAGCACCCTCGTGCGCAGGTCCTCGGCCGCCGCCCGCCAGGCCGCGACACGGCCGGGCATGTCCAGCTGCTCCGCGAGGCTCGCAGCCCGGTCGAGCGCCACCTGGCACAGCCCGGCGGAGTACGTGAACACCCGGCCCTCGCTGCGCACCTCCCAGATGCCCTGGTCGGGCTCGCGCCAGGCCTCCATCGCCAGGTCGGCCAACGACGCCAGCCGCGTCCACAGGTGCTCGTCGATCTCGCCGCCGCCGCGCGCCCACTGGTAGGCGCAGTCCAGCACCTCGCCGTACACGTCGTGCTGCCGCTGGTCGGCCGCGCCGTTGCCCCAGCGCACGGGCGCGGAGCGCCGGTAGCCCTCGAGCTCGGGATCGACGCGCTCCTCGGGCACCGCGCCGCCGCCCAGGTCGTACATGATCTTCGGTGCGCTGCCGTGCTCGAAGGTGTCCAGCACCCAGCCCAGGAACGCCCTGGCCTCCTCCTCGAACCCGACCCTCCGCATCGCGTACACGGCGAACGAGGCGTCGCGGATCCAGGTGTAGCGGTAGTCCCAGTTGCGTACCCCGCCGACGGGCGCGGGCAGCGAGGAGGTGGGCGCCGCGACCAGCGCCCCGTTGCTCCAGTGATCGCAGAGCTTGAGGGTCAGCGCCGCCCGGCGGACAAGATCCGCCTCGGGGCCCTCGTAGTGGAAACCCTCCAACCACCGCCGCCACGAGCCGGCGGTGGCGGCCAGAAGCTCCTGCTCGCTGAAGGGGTGGTGGCGACGACCGCCCGCCCAGGACAGCACCACGTCGAGTCGCTCCCCGGCGTGCAGCTCGTGGACGGTGCGCAGCGACTCCAGCGGCCGGGTGCTGCGGACGTGCAGATCGAGATCGTCGCGTCCTGCCGCCTGCACCGCCAGGCCGCCCGCGGCCGCGTGGGCTGAGGCTCCGCCTCTGGGGTCGACCTCGACCCGCAGCCGCACCGACCCGTCCAGCACCCGGGCCGAGCGGACCAGCTCGCCGTTCCCGGCCGGCGCGTGGTCGCTCAGATCGGTGCCGGGTCGCAGCACCAGCGCGTCGGTCACCGACACCAGGCCGGTGGGGCCACGAAGCTCGGTGACCAGCAGCGCCGTATCGGGCTCGTAGCGCTGCCGAGCCTCGACCACCTCGTCCGGCGCGACGGTGAAACGGCCGCCTCTGGCATCGTCGAGCAGACTGCAGAACAGCGGGTCGGAGTCGAACCGAGGCAGGCACAGCCAGGGGATCGTGCCGTCGATGCCGACCAGGGCCGAGGTCGTCCCATCACCGATCAGCCCCATGTCCTCGAGCGCGAGATACCCATCGCGGCGGCGCACCGGCCGGAACGGAGGATCGGCGTCTATCACGACTCAGTCGGCCCGGAGTCTGGCATACCCTCGGCGTCGGGAGGGGCAAGGGTTCGACGCGGTTAGAGCGTACCCCAGGCGGCGCTGAGTCCGAGGTTGACGAGTGCCAGCGTCCCGAAGGCGATCGCGAGGTCGCGCCGGCCCGTGCTGTAGAGAAGCGCGGCGCCGAGCGTGAACACGACCAGTTTGAACACGATCAGCTGCGACGGCGGCAGTCGCCGCCTGGCCCTGGGCGCGGCGACGAGACCCCACACGACCGCCAGCCCGACCGGCGCGCCGATCCCCGCCAGCCACTGCACGGCGGTACCTGCGTCGAGATGGAAGCCCCAGTAGGCGAGGGCCGCGAGCAGGCACAGCTCGAGGACGAAGGCCAGGCCCTGGTTGAGCGCCTTCACGTGCCCGCGCGACCTGTCACCGGCCCCCGGCTTCGAGCCGGGGGCGCAGCCCGCTGAGAAGCGGCGGTCCGGCCACGGCGTCGAGCAGGGCGCGGGCGCGCCGGCGGTCGCCGCGGATGGTGACGTTTCCGGCCCGCTCGATCTCGCCGCCGCGGGCACCGAGAATGAGCGCCCGCAGCCCGGGCCAGGTCAGCTCGATGGTGGTGTCCGGCTCGCTGTCCGGCGCGGCGTGCACCTGGCCGTCGGCGACGCCGAGGCGGACTGCCTCGTCGTCGAGCCGCACCTCGTACAGCCCGTCCGCCCGGCTGGGGATGGCGGTCGCCCCCGCGAGCAACGAGGTGAGCGGGACGCGAGGCGGGATCTGGGACGGGTCGGGGGGAAGCTGTAGCCGGTCCGCCCCCCAGCGGGCGAGCTCGGTGAGCACCGGGCGCAGTGCCCGTCCGGCGTCGGTCAGCTCGTAGCGCCGTGCTCGCCCCTTCCCGATCTGTCGCACGATCCCGTGCTCCTGCAGGGTGCGCAGGCGCGCGGCCAGGATGTCGGTGCCGATGCCGCCGAGGCCGCTCAAGAGCTCGGAGTAGCGGCGTGGCCCGAGCAGCAGGTCGCGCACGATCAGCAGCGACCAGCGCTCGCCCACCACGTTGAGCGCTGCGCCCACCGGGCAGAACGACTGGTATCCGATCGGGGATGCCATGTCCGCCACTCTACCTGATTTGACTTGGATAATCCAAGCTGCTAGAAACTTGGATCATCCAAGTTTGTGAAGGAGTGTGGCATGCTCGAGAACCTCGCATCGTTCGTGCATCGGAACCGCCGCCGCGTGCTCGTCGTCACCCTGATCGGCGTGGGGGCGGCGGGGGTGTTCGGCGTGGGGGTCGCGAAGCGGCTGGGCCCCTATGGCGATACCGATCCGGGAACACAGTCGGTCCAGGCGACGAGCCGTTACGAAGCCGCGACGGGGCGGCAGATCGACCCAGGGGTGATCGCGCTGGTCGCCGGCGACGTCAACACCGCCGCTGCCCGGGGCCGGGTGAGCCGGGTGGAGTCGAAGCTGCGTGCGAGCAGCGACGTGGCCGCCGTGTCGAGCTACTACGACGCGCACAGCCCGTCTCTCGTCTCTCGTGACCACCGCTCGTCGTACGTCGTCGCCTACTTCCGGCCCGTATCGGACTCGAGGATCCAGGACGACGCGAAGCACCTCGAGAGCGCCTTCGCCGGCGACGCGAACGTCGAGCTGGGCGGATCGGCGATCGCCGGCGCGCAGGCCAACACACAGGTCAGCAGCGACCTCGCGCGGGGAGAGCTGCTCGCGTTCCCGCTCATCTTCCTGCTCTCGCTGCTGTTCTTCCGGTCATTTGTGGCCTCGCTTCTGCCGCCGCTCCTGGGCGTGCTGGCGATCCTCACGACGTTCTTCGCGCTGCGCATCGTGTCGAGCTTCACCGACCTGTCGGTGTTCGCGCTCAACATCGTCACCGGCCTCGGGCTCGGGCTCGCGATCGACTACAGCCTGTTCACGGTCTCCCGCTATCGCGAGGAGTCAGCGCGCGCCGGCTACGGCGTCGAGGCGCTGCGCCGCACGATGGCCACCGCCGGCCGCACGATCGCGTTCAGCTCGCTGACGGTGGCGGCCGCGGTCGCGTCGCTCGCCGTGTTCCCGCAGAACTTCCTGCGCTCGATGGGCATCGCCGGCGCGCTGGTCGCGCTGGTCGCGGCCGGGCTGGCGCTCGTCGTCCTGCCCGCGATCCTGGCGCTGCTCGGGCCGCGCGTGAACGCCCTCGCCCCGAAGCGTCTGCAGCGCGCCGCCGAGCGGGACGCCCGGCCGGCAGAGTCGGGGTTCTGGTACCGGCTGTCGCAGTTTGTGGTCGGCCGCCCACTGCAGATCGCGGTGCTGACCACGGCCGTCCTGCTCGCACTGGGCATCCCGTTCAGGTCGATCACGTTCCTGCCCGTAAACGCGAGCGAGCTGCCCGCGAGCGCGAGCGCGTACCAGGTCGACCGTGCGCTGCGCACCGAGTTCCCGGCCGGCCGCACCGAGCCGCTCGAGATCGTGGCCGGCGCCCCGGCCGGCTCGCCTCAAGTGCAGGCCTTTGCCGACCGCGTGCGGGCGCTTCCGGGCGTCGCCTCGGTCGCGGCGCCGCAGCCCGCCGGCCCGCGCCTGTCACTGATCGACGTCGCGCCCTCGGCGCCGACCTACAGCACGGCCACCACGCACCTCGTGCGGCAGGTGCGCGCGCTGCCGGCGCCCTTCTCCACCGGCGTTGCGGGCGAGACCGCTGGATTCGTGGACCTCGAGCACAGCCTGGGCACGCACCTCGCCCTCGTGCTGGCGATCGTCGTCGGCTCGACGCTGCTCGTGCTGTTCCTGATGACCGGCTCGCTCGTGCTCGGGGTGAAGGCGGTGCTGATGAACGCCCTCACCCTGAGCGCCGTGTTCGGCATCCTCGTGCTGGTGTTCCAGCACGGCCACCTGCAGGGCCTGCTGTCCTACCACGGCAACGGCGCCCTCGACGCGACCCAGCCGATCCTGCTGTTCGCGATCGGCTTCGGGCTGGCCACCGACTACAGCGTGTTCCTGCTCTCGCGGATCAAGGAGGCGCACGACAGCGGCATCCCCAACGACCGGGCTGTGTCCATCGGCCTGGAGCGCACGGGGCGGATCGTGACCGCCGCCGCGCTCCTGTTCGCGGTCGCCATCGGCGCGTTCGCGACCTCGAGGCTGGTGTTCATCAAGGAGCTCGGCCTGGGCACCGCACTGGTGGTGCTGATCGACGCCACCGTCGTGCGTGCCCTGCTCGTGCCCTCGCTGATGGTGCTGCTCGGCGAGTGGAACTGGTGGGCGCCGCGGCCCCTGCGGCGGCTGCGCGCAGGCGGCTCAGGCGCGCCGCCCAGCCCCGGTCAACCGACTGCCGAGGCGGCCGAGTGAGCCCCCGCCGCGGCGCTACCACTCGATCGGACGCATGTCCTGCCACAGCCGGCCGGTTGGACCGCCGTCCGGCAGGCATGCCAGATGGAGCGCGGCCTGTGCCGCATCGCCGGGATCGACCGGGGCATCCGCTCCCCCCATCTCGGTGCGCATCCACCCGGGGTGCATCGCGTTGACGAGGATCCCGTCGGCGTTCAGGGCGGCCGCGAGGTTGAGCGTGAGCATGTTGACGGCAGCCTTCGACATCCGGTAGGGGAAGGCGATGCCGTTCTTGGGGCGGGAGAAGCATCCTGAGTCCGAGCTGACGATGACGATCCGGCCCCTGCGGCCGGCCGCTCGCAGAGGGCCGAGCAGAGCTTGTGTCAGAAACAGGGGCGCGGCCGCGTTCACCGCCATCACGTGCTCGAACTGCTGGCGCGTGTGGTCCTCGATCCCCCCGGGGCTCCCGATTCCGGCGTTGTGTACCAGGATGTCGAGCTCGGGCGCCAGCACGGAGGCCCGCTGTGCGATCTCGAGCAGGCCGTCATGCGCCGCCAGGTCACCCCACACGGGGTCTCCCCCGACAGTCGCGGCCACGGCGGTGGCGGTTTCGCGGCTTCGGGCATGGCACAGCACCCGCGCTCCCTCGGATGCGAACAGTTGCGCGATTGCCGCGCCCAGACCACGACTTGTCCCCGTCACCAGCGCCGTTCGACCCGCCAGCCTCACAGACCGACCTTACCGCGGTTCCCGGCGTTGACGCGTGTGGATTGCGGGTCGCGCCGGGAGCGTGGAGGATACGGCGCGTGGACGCTGACGCACCGGCCGGGACAGTCACGATGCTGTTCACGGACATCGAGGGCTCGACCCGGTTGCTGCGTGCGCTCGGCGAGCGGTACGGGGATCTCCTGCGGGATCACCAGGCCCTGTTGCGGGAGGTCGCCGGGTCGCACGGCGGCCGGGTCGTGGACATGCAGGGCGACGCGTTCTTCTTTGTCTTCCCCACCTCCAAGGCCGCTCTGCTCGCCGGGGTGGAGGCTCAGCGGCGCCTGTCCGTGCACGCCTGGCCGGACGACGCCCGCGTTCGGGTGCGGATGGGCATGCACACGGGCGAGCCGGCGCTGAGCGGGGACGGGTATCTCGGGATCGACGTCGTGAACGCCGCGCGCATCTGCTCGGCCGCTCATGGCGGTCAGTTGATCGTGTCGGAGTCGACCCGCGCGCTTGCCCGGTCCGACCCGCCGCCGGAGATCCGCTTTCGGGATCTGGGCGAATTCACCCTTGACGGCCTGGACGAGCCGCAGCGCCTCTACCAGGTGGAGTCGGCGGGCCTGCTCGAGTCGTTCCCTCCGCCGCGCACCAGCGGGCCTGAACCGCCCTCGGTGTCAACCATCGAGCAGCGCGCGGACGAGTGGTCGTCGCGGATCGAGGCTCTGGTGACCTCGCGTGTGGAATCCAGCCTCGAGCGGTCGTTCCGCACAGACGCCGGCGAGGAGGACCGGCCGCCCGCCGGCGGCGACGACCGGCCACCCGCCGGCGAGCTGATGAAGCTGTCCATCGTCGGGCTCGTCACACTGCTGCTCTTCGTGGTCGTGATCGCGCTGAGCGTGCTGGTCGTGCGGGCCGTGTTCTGACGCGACGGCGCGCGCCCGCCACGCATGCCTCTCAGTCGGGGTATTCGTCCTTCCGCCATGAGCGAAACTCGTTCTGCGGCGCCTTCGGCGTGCGCTCCATCAGGAAGCTGAAGTACGGCGCAACAAACGGATCGGGCGCCATCACCGTGTACGTGTGGTAGACGGTGCCGTTGTCTCGCGCGAAGGCGATCCAGCTCGGTCCCTCGCGCAGTCCGTCCTTGAGCTCGGCACCGACCTGCTGCGACCACTCCTGGAGCCAGTCGGGCGGGTTGTCGATCATCTCCTTCACCTGCGGGATCTGCTGCGCCTGCTGCTCGGTCATGGCCAGACCGAAGTCGAACGGGAAGTCGGTGTCGTATGTCGACACATATGGGAACTGCCAGTCCATCCGCCGCTTGTACTCGATCAGCCGTTCGATCGGCGCACGCGAGAAGCAGATCAGCGTGACGTCTCGGTGGTTCAGGTGGACCAGCCCGCCGTCCAGGCAGTCCGCCAGGCTGGTACAGCCTGGGCAGGCGCCGTTGTCGTAGTCCGGCCCGAACATGATGTTGTAGGCGAGCAGCTGCGAACGCCCGCCGAACAGGTCGGCCAGGGTCTTCTTGCCGTCCTCGGTATCGAACACATACTCCTTCTCCACCGGTACCCACGGCAGCTCCCGCCGCTTCTGCTTGATCTCCTCGTTGCGCGTCGCCTGCTCGGACTCGAGCCTGGCCAGCTCGCTCCGTGCCGCCTGCCATTCCTCTCGCGTTCCGATCGTGTGTTCAGGCATCCTCGTTCCTTCCCTCTTTGCCTTGACACCGATGAGACCCCGGGCGCCCGCCGAACTCATCGCGGGGCATGGCATAGCACACAGGCCCTCGAAGATGGGCGACCGCCAGGGAAGTTCGGTGCCCTAGCGCGCGTCTGTCAACGGCGGTAGAGTCGCCGCGATGCCCCGGCAGCGACCTGGGAGGGGAGACCGGGTGCTCAAACAATCTGTGTGGGTCAACCTGCGCGAGGTGAACCGGCTTGCCGTCGTCGCGGTGGGTATCGTTGGGCTGCTCGCAATGTCCGGCGTGGCCCGGGCGTCCACTCCGCCGCTCACGCTCCCCTTCAACCACGACAACACCGCCTGTGCCAGCGTGTCAGGGCACAACCTGCGCAAGACGCCCAGCCAGATGTCGCAGACCGGGATCGCGTTCGACGGCAGCCGGCTTCTGATCTCGTGCTGGGGCGACACCACCATCACCGCCATCGACCCCAACAGTGGCAACGAGCTCCACGTGTATCACGTGACCGGGGTGGGCTTCAACGCGCAGGCCTACGGCGCGCTCGCGTACGACCACCTGACCGGCCAGTTGTGGGCCTGCGCATCGACCGACAACCACGGCACGGGGAGCCCCGAGAACAAGATGTCCGAGGTGGGATTGATCGATCTCTCGTCGAGCACCTTCACGCCGGTGTTCAACGCCAGCTCGAGCCATGGCGCCGGCTGTGACAACGGCCTGGGCTGGGATCCGGGAAGCGCCCCGGGCCGCGCGGACACGCTGTGGACGAGCGGCGATCTCGACACCGTGGTGCAGAACTGGACGCCGAACGTGGTGCAGGGCGGGGCAACGCTCAACGAGTGGCACGACGTGGCCAGCCTGATGGGGGCGACGCCCGCCACGTCGGGGATCGTGTTCGGCGGCGGGAAGTTCTACATCCCCAACCAGCAGACCACCACCAAGCGCCTGTACAGCCTCACTCCCGACTTCACGGGATACGCCGACAAGACCGAGCCGATCCTGACGAGCGGCAACCGCTACGAGGACCTGGAGTGCGACGACGTGACGTTTGCGCCGCAGACGGTGATCTGGGTGATGTGGTTCAACCAGAACATCCTCAAGCCGTTCCCGATCGCCGGCACGTGCACCGCATCTGCGCAGCCGCAGCCCAACCTCACCATCGCCCAGTCCTCGAACTCGCCGGTGACAGCAGGGCAGAGCCTGACCTTCACCGACACCGTCACCAACACCGGCCAGGCGAACGCCACTCACGTCTCGTTGAGCGAGACGCTGCCGGGGAACGCCGCCTTCGTGTCGGCCACGCCGTCCACCGGCAGCTGCACGCAGGGCAGCTCCATCACGTGCTCGCTGGGCACGCTCAGCCCCAATCAGTCGGCCAGGGTGAACGTCACCTTCAGCACGCTCGGGCCGGGCACCGTGAGCAGCGGCGCCACCGCCTCGTCCGACCAGACCTCGCCGGTCTCAGCGTCCCAGCCGGCGACGGTCACGGCGGCGCCGGGCGTGTTCTACGAGACGGTCGGCGACTCCGGTATCACGCCCCTCGCCCCGCAGGTCACGGTGGGCAAGACGGTTCGCTTCCTGATCCAGGGCTCGACCGCACACTCGATCGCCGACGGCAGCCCGTTCGCGTTGTTCTCGTCCGGCCTGCTCACGCCGCCGGCCGCGTTCGACTACACGTACGCCGCGGCCGGCGCCTACCCGGTGATCGACGGCACGACCGGCGCCACGACGACCGTCCAGATGGTGACGGACAACCCGGCCAGCGGCTCGCTGAATACACCGTTCCAGGTCACCTGGGCAACCCATCAGCCGCCGGCGGGGTTCGTGGAGGACGTGCAGGTGCTGAACCCCGGCACCACGACGTGGGTTCCGTTCGTGAGCGGGAGCACCGACACCAGCGCGATGTTCACGCCGGCCCAGACCGGGACGTACAAGTTCAGGGCCCGCTACCGGGATACCGGCACGGGACACGCGACGGCCTACAGCGTGGGGCACTCAACCGTAATCAATTAGCCGGCGCCTGCGGCTTCGAACGCGCCGCCGTCAGGTCCGCCCAGACAACGCTGTGCTGTTCGTGGTTGTCGACGCCCCACGCACTCGCCAGCTGGTTGATCACCCGCAGACCCAGCACCCTCGCGCCGAGCTGCGGGTGCCCCTGAACGCCCGCCTGCCTGGTTGGGCAGTCCACCTCGACGTGCACCCGCCCATTCGTCAGCTGCGCCGCGATCGTGACCGGGCCGTCGCCGCCCTGCTGGATGCAGTTGGCCGTCAGCTCGCTGACCAGCAGGCACAGGTCGTGGAACGTCCGCCGG
>JBQCGJ010000060.1:0-31533 GCA_051955775.1 Gaiellales bacterium
GCGGCTTCCGGGGGAATGGGCGGTACTGGGCTCGAACCAGTGACCCCCAGCTTGTCGAGCTGGTGCTCTCCCAACTGAGCTAACCGCCCCTGGAACCGTCGAATCCTGCGACCCACAAGGATACCGGCTCGACCAGCCAGCCGGTACGCCGCGCGCGCCTGTATAGCAGGCCCGCTATTGAGCGTCTTCCGTGGCGCATGTACACTCATCGCCGGGCAGATCGGAACGCAGTCCTGGAGGCGTTCATGCAGAACACTGCGCCGGACGGGCGGGAGTCGGTGATGGCAGGGTCCGAGGCCGGCATCGCTCGACGGAGGCGACGATCGTGATCGACGCCTCATACACCGCGACCCAGCCAGACGTGGCTCTGGCGCTCCTGGGGATGACCGCCATCGCATCTGTGGGCGTGGCGGTTCTGCACGTCAAGCTTCGCCGAGGAGAACGAAAGCGCGCCGAGCAGGCGATCCTCTACCAGGAGCTGGTCGAGAACACCCCGTCGATCATCTACCGGGTCGATCAGGATCTGACGTGCACCTATATGAGCCCGCGGCTGGAAGAGGTGACCGGCTGGCCGCCGGACGAGGCGATCGGCCACAACATGCTGGAGTGGGCAGCCGCCCGCTATCACCCTGAGGAACGCGCAGAATGGGAGCAGGTGTTGTCAGGCACGCTGCTGCAGGGACGGGTCGCGATGCTTCGCCGGCAACGGTTCCGCCGCGCCGACGACACCTACATCTATCTGGACTCGACCATCACCCCAACGTCCGACGAGCGCGGCCACCAAACAGGCTGGCAGGGTGTTGCACTGGACGTCACCGCCGAGGTGGAGGAGGAGACCCGCTACCGACACCTGATCGAGCAGACGCCGGGAGCGGTCGTCCTCCGATACCGGCCGGCCGAGCGTCGGTTCACGTTCGCCGGCGGGAACGTCGAAGAACTGACGGGCGCGCCCGCCGAGCGCTGGCTCGAACCCGGCGGATTCGACGCGTTCACCTCGTCGATGATCGACCCGGATGTGACCGACTGGGAGGAGCGGGCGCTGCGCGGCGAGAACTGGCAGAACCAGTTCGGGTTCACCCGCCAGGACACCGGCGAGCGGGTCGAGTTGCGCTCCTACGCGGCCTGTATCGGCCCCGACGAGGTGCAATCGGTCGTGTTCGACATCACCCGTGAGGTGGAGCAGGAGCAGCAGGACCGCGTGCTGCTTCAGCAGATGCCGGGCGCGCTTCTGCGCTACGACGTGCAGAGCGGCGAGATGCTCTACGCCGGCGGCCAGGTCGAGCAGGTAACCGGGTATCCCGCCGAGCATTGGCTGGAAGGCGGCGTCGACGCGTTGGTGGCGGCGATTCGGCACCCGGCGGTGCCCAACTGGTTGGATCGCGCACGCCGTGGCGGAGCGTGGCAGAACGAGTTCGACATGGCCCACCCCGACGGGCGGGTCGTTCACGTGCGCAGCTTCGCGCGTACCGTCAGGCCCGGGCTGGCGCAGACGATCCTGGTGGACGTCACACGCGAGGTGGAGGAGGAGCTGCGCTTCCAGCAACTCCTGGAGCAGTCACCAGGCGCCATCTTCCGTTACAACATCGACGAGTGGCGGTTCCTCTTCGTCGGCGGCCACGTCGAGGAACTGACCGGCGCCCCCGCGACGCTGTGGCTCGAACCCGACGGATTCGAACGGTTCGTGAGCAGGATGCTCACCCCCTCCGAGCCCGACTGGCAGGAGTTGGCGCGGCGGCCTAACGAGAGCTGGCAGAACCAGTTCGGCTTCGCCCGCGTCGACACCGGAAAGCGGGTGGAGATTCTCTCCCACAGCGCCGTCGTCGGCGGCGGTGAGGTTCAGGCAGTCGTGTTCGACGTCACCCACGAGATGGCTGAGGAGCGCCGCTTCCAGCGGCTCATGGAGCAATCACCGGGCGCGATCTTTCGCTACAACATCCACGAGCGGCGCTACACGTTCGTCGGCGGCCATTCCGAGGAACTGACCGGCGCCCCCGCGGCGCGGTGGATGCTGCCGGACGGGTTCGAGCACTTCATCGAGTCGATGCTCGACCCGATCGTGCCGGACTGGCAGCAGCGCGCGCTGCGCGGCGAGGGCTGGCAGAACCAGTTTGGGTTCACCCGCGCCGACACCGGCGAGCGGGTGGAGCTGCGCACATACAGCGCGATCGCCGGCGAAGGCGAGGTGCAGGCGGTCGTGTACGACGTCACCCGCGAGGTACAGGACGAGCTTCGCTACCAGACGCTTCTCGAACAGACGCCGGGAGCGGTCGCGCGGTATGACGCCGAAACCGGCGAGGTGCTCTATGCCGGCGGTCAGATCGAGCAGCTGCTCGGCTACCCGGCACAGCACTGGCTGGGCGACGGCGGGTTCGAGCGGTTCCGCGAGCTCACGCACGGCGCTCGGGTCGACGTCCGCCGCCGCGCCCGCGAGGGAGGCTCGTGGCAGAACGAGTTTCGCTACGAGCATCCCGACGGGCGGGAGATGGTCATCCGCTCATGGGCCGCGCTCGTCACCGGAAGCGTCGTGCAGACGATCATGCTGGACGTGACCGAGGAGGTCGAGGCGGCGCAGCGGCTGGAGGCTGAGCGCGACCGCCGCCGAGACGCGCTGGGACAGCTGGTTTCCGCGGGCGAGGCGGAGCAGGCGAGGATCGCCGAGGAGCTGCACGACGACGTGGTACAGGTGATGACGGCCGTTCTCATGCGGCTTCGGATGGCGCTTCCCGGGAACCCCGAGCTCGGCGAGGCGGAGCAGCTCCTGACGGCTGCCATGGAACGCACACGAAGCCTGATGTTCGAGCTTCGCCCGCAGGTGCTGGACGTCCACGGGCTCGAACCAGCGCTGGACGCGCTGGCCCGCGAAGGGCCGTGGGCCGAGCAGACGGTCGACATCGACCTGCCCCGCCAGTCCCCCACCACCGAGGCGCTCGCCTACCGCACGATCCGCGAGCTGGTGGTCAACGCCCGCAAGCACTCGAACGCGGCGCATCTGTCGATCACGGGTCGCCAGGAGAACGGCAGCCTGGTGTTCGAGGTGCGAGATGACGGCGTCGGCTTCGACCTCGAGAAGGCGCTTGACCGTGGTCGTATGCGGCTTCACATCGGGCTCGACTCGACCATCGAGCGGGTACGGCTGGCAGACGGCGAGCTTCGTATCGACAGCGCGCCCGGGCATGGGACACGAGTGAGCCTGACGCTGCCGGCCGATCCGGCGGACAACCCGACAGCGTAAGTCGCGCCACGGGGCCCGCTGCGGCGCCCCGCCTGCGAACCGGGTTTCTCATTCACAGGCAGCGGGTAGGCCAATCCTGCCACGACTCTGGATGGCGCACATGGCCCGTCGACCCACATCCGCTCAGGATCAGCGCGTGGAGGAAGCTCCGACCCAGGCAACGCCTAAGGAGCGAAAACCACAACCCGAGGCTGACCCGGCAGGCTCGCAACCAGCGCTGCGGCGGCTGCGCAAGCGGGAGTACCCGGCCATCATCTTCCGCGGCGGCAAGCGGGGCATGCAGCACAACGTCACCAACCTCGCCGCCGCGGTGGCGTACAACCTGTTCCTGGCCATCCCCTCCGCGCTGCTGGTGGTGGTCGGCGGATTCAGCCTGCTCGCCGGCCCGAACGCGGTGCACACCATCATGCGCCACCTGTCCACGGTGATGCCGCCCAGCGCCGTGCAGCTGCTCGACTCGACTCTCACGCGCACCACGCAGGCGAACAGCGGCGGGCTGATCATGATCGTCGTCGGCGTGCTGCTCGCGCTGTGGTCGCTGTCCGGCGCGATGCAGACGATCATGTGGGGCACCAACATCGCGTACGAGATCGACGACTCGCGAAACTTCGTCAAGCGCCGACTGATCGCGCTGGTCATGATCTTCGCAGGCACGATCGCGTTCGCCCTGGTGTTCGTGCTGCTGGTGCTCGGCCCGCAGATGTCGGGCTGGGTCGGCTCGTGGGTGGGGCACACGAATGTCGTCAACTGGGTGTGGTGGAGCGCCCAGTGGCCGATCCTCATCGTGGGCCTGCTGTTCTGCTTCGCGCTCGTGCTCTACCTCGCTCCGAACATCGATCCGCCGACCTGGCGATTCGTGTCCCCGGGGGCGATGTTCGCGGTCGTGGTGTGGCTGGCCGCGTCCGCCCTGTTCGCGTTCTACACGAGCCGGTTCTCGTCATATAACAAGGCCTGGGGGAGCCTCGCAGCGGTGATCATCATGCTCACCTGGCTGTGGCTGGCCGCCCTCGCGTTACTGATGGGCGCCGAGATCAACGCCGAGGCGGAGCGCCGCCGCGAGGCTCCCGGTCGCGCTACGTCACATGAGTGACGGGCGCGTTGATGATGATGGTCGTCTTCGTCTCGGTGAGCTTTCCGGCCTTGGCGAGCGCATCGATCTGATCGTCCTTGCGCAGCATCACCGGCTTCACGCCCGGCTTCCAGCGCACGATCACCTCGGTCCAAAGCGGTGAGTAATCCGCCTCGCCCGGCTCCGATCCCAGCACCGGGATCTGCTGGGACACGGCTTTACCCTCGATGAAGAACATCCTGGGCGCCGCCACCGCCGGCACCTTGGCCATGGCCGGTGCGGCGTTCACCTTGAGCGTCGACAGCTGCGATGCCTGAGCGTGGCTGGAGACGTCGGTGACGATGTACGCATCCTTATGGCCGTCGTAGTACGCAGACAAGGTCGGCGTGGGGTGCATCACCGGCTGACCCTGGCCGAACAGCGTGCCGTCCGCGGTCTTGGGCGGCGTGGTGGTCTTGGTGACGGAGGTGATCGGGCTGTTGATCACCCACGGAGTCGTTGTCTCCGTCAGCTTCCCAGCCTTGGCAAGCGCGTCGATCTGATCGTCCCGAAGCAGCATCACCGGCTTCACGCCGGGCTTCCAGTGCACCGTCACGACGAGCCATAGCGGCGAGTAATCGGACTCGCCCGGCTCTGACCCGAACACCACAGGCTGATCTGCGACACGGCGGCCCAGAACGTAAAACTCCCGTGGTGTTGCGGGGCCCAGCGTCCGGCTGAGGACGGGCGCAGCATTGACGCCCTGCCCGAGTTGATGGGCCAGCATCTTCGTGCTGGCGTCGGTGGTGAGGTACGTGTCGAGGTGCCCGTCGTAGAACCCCTGGAAGCTTGCCAGTGATGAGCTCACGGGCATGCCCATCCCCATGTTCGGGATGGACGACACGACGGCCACGTTCTGTGCGCTTTCGGTAGATGGGCTCGACGAGTTGGACGAACTGGACGACGAGCCGCAGCCGGCGGCAAGCACACCGATGACAAGCGACCCTGCAGCTATGCGGCGCATGCTCTCCCCTTTCACGATCACTGTGTAGGGTGTCCTACGCGGCGGCGACCGTGACGGATGCGCCAATCAGGTAACGCGCATTACAGGTGCCACGTAAGGTAACGCCGTGGGTTACGCCGGCGCCCGGTCCGCCAGCTGCGGCAACAGCGGCAGCGCGTTCAGCTCTCCCCCGCCCGCGGCCGTGATCGCATTTGCGATCGCGGGTGCGACCGCGATGATGGGCGTCTCCCCGCCGCCGGCCGGCTCGATGTCGGGGCGGTCGAGCAGCACCACGTCGATCTGCGGCAGGTCGCTGAACCGGGGCACGCGGTAGTCGGCCAGCGACGCGTTCAAGATCCGGCCCCGGTCGAACCGCACCGCCTCGAACAGCGCCCCTCCCAGCCCCATCACGGTCGCCCCCTCCACCTGCGCGCGCAGGTTTGACGGGTGGACGATCGCCCCGCATTCGAACGCGGTCACGACACGGAGCACACGAAGACCGTCGCGGCCGCCGGGCTCCACCTCGGCGCAGCTCGCCACGTAGCCGCCCTTCTCCACCCCGGCCGCGATGCCCAGCCCACATCGGGGCGCGGCACGCGGCCACCCGGACCGCTCCGCGGCGGCGGCCAGCACCGCGCGCAGGCGCTCGTCCGCCAGGTGATCGAGTCTGAACTCGACCGGGTCGCGGCCGAGGCGGCGCGCCACCCGGTCGACATGGCACTCCCGGGCGAACGTGTTCGCAACCGCCGCCAGCGAGCGGTACGCGCCCTGCGGGAGCGGCGACTCGGCCGGCTGGAAGCGGATTCGCTGGTTGGGCACGTCATACGGGCAGCCCATGGCTGCCGATCCGGAGTTGACGTTCAGGAACGTCCACGCGCTGAGCCGGCCGTCCGCATCCACGGCGCTGGCCACGTCGATCACAGCGGCCGGCCGGAAGTACCCCCACCGGAACTCCTCCTCACGCGTCCAGCGCACCTTGACCGGCCTGCCGGCGGCGCGGGCCAGCCGGGCCGCGGCGAGCGCGACCTCGGGGGTGTGCTTGCCGCCGAACCCCGCCCCGGTCTCGGGCACGACCACCCGCACGGCCGATTCGGCGCTCCCCAGCTCGTCCGCCAGGTGACCACGGATCGCGAACGGCCGCTGCGAGCCGACCCACACGGTCAGCCGCCCGGCCGCCCACTCGGCGACCGCCGCGCGCGTCTCCAGCGGGGTGTGCGCGATGTACGCAGTGGAGTAGGTCTCGGCGAGGGTCAGGCGGGCAGACGCGATCGCCCGCTCGGGGTCGCCGCAGGTACGCTCCTCCACCCCGCCCCACCCCTCGACCTCAAGCGGGTGCGAGCGGAGGTGGCCGGCCAGCTCGGCCTGGGCGGGCTGCGGCGTCTGCGTCCACCGCGCCCGCACGAGCTCGGCGACCTCGGCGGCGTCGCGGAAGGCCTGCGCCGCCACTGCGACCAGCCCAGCCTCGTCCACGGTGACCACGCCGTCGCCGACGCCCGACAGATCGGCCCCCAACGGCTCCGCGCCGAGCCCCGGCGGGCGCACAACCCGGCCGTGCAGCATCCCCGGCCGCGTGATGTCGGTGGGAAACCGGCGGGCACCGGTGACCGCGTCCCGGATCCGCGGATCCACGAACGGCCGGCCCGCCACCGACCACGACTCCGGCGGCGACGGGCGGACACCAGTGGCGACCTGCTCGACAATCCGCCGTCCTCTCAGCAGCTCGCCGAACGACGCGTCTGGCCCTTCGGCGCGGCCCAGCCGCCGCAGCGCATCGCGGGCCGCTGCAGCCACGATCCTGGTGGCCAGGCCCGCCACCGGCATCGACCGGCTACCGAACGTGCCGAGATCGAACGGGCACACGTCCGTATCGCCCATCACCACCCGCACGCGCCCGAGGTCGACCGCCAGCTCCTCGGCCGTCAGCAGCCCGAGGGCAGCCCGCGTGCCCTGGCCGACGCTGACCTTGCCGCTGAACACCGTGACCAGACCGTTCGCGGCCGCGTGCAGCCAGGCACCGCCGCCGACCGAGCCTGGCGCCCACGCCCGCTCCTCGGGCTCGGCCGGGAGCACCACCACCAGGCCGTCGCCCAGCGCGTCGAAATACGCGCGTTCCTCGATCGGGTTCAGATCCCACGGCGCACCACCTGCGGCGGCCAGGTCGGGCTCGGCAGGCCCCGGCTGCGGCGGCTCGGCGGCGTCGCCGCCCGCGGCACGGCGGATCGCCGCCATGATCGCCGGATACCCCCCGCAGCGGCAGATGTTGCCGTCCATCGCCGCCACGATCTCGGCCTCGGTCGGCTCGGGCACGCGATCGAGCAGCGCCACGGTCGACAGCACCATGCCGGGCGTGCAGTACCCGCACTGGGCGGCGCCGGCCGCGGCGAAGGCCGCCTGCACAGGGTGCAGCTGCGCTCCCTCCGCCAGCCCCTCCACCGTCACCACGGACCGGCCGTGCACGGCCGCCGCCGGCACCAGGCACGAGCGCTGGGGCTGCCCGTCGACGAGCACGGTGCACGCGCCACACTCGCCCTCCCCGCAGCCGTACTTGACCCCGGTCAGGCCCAGCTCCTCGCGCAGCATCTCGAGCAGGCTGCGGCCCGGCGCCGCGGGCCGTTCGCGCGTCACGCCGTTCACCACCACTGCGAGCGTCCGGCCGGCGTGCGTGACGACACCCATGGCGAGATTGTGCCCGATCCGCATCCCGGTGAGGGGTAGCGTGCTGGTACATGCACGCAGACCCCCAGGCACCGGCCAGGCCACCGACCACCGGCCTCACCGAGCAGGAGGCGGCGCGCCGCCTGGAGGCCGCGGGCCCGCGCGAGCCGCCGGCGTCGAGCCGCTCCTACAAGAGCATCGTGCGCTCGAACACGCTGACGCTGTTCAACTTCATCCTGGCTGCGTTCTTCGTGCTGATCCTGATCGCCGGAGCGCCGGCCGACGGCCTGTTCGGGTTCATCCTGATCGCGAACACCGGGATCGGCATCGTGCAGGAGGTGCGGGCCAAGCGCACGCTCGACCGCATGGCGCTCTTGGTCGCACCGCACGCCCGCGCCATCCGCAGCGGCACGGAACGCGAGATCGCAGCCGATCAGCTGGTCGAGGGCGACCTGGTCGCGCTGCGCGCAGGCGACCAACTGCTGGCCGACGGCACGGTGGTCGAGAGCACGGGACTGCTGCTCGACGAGTCGCCACTGACCGGCGAGTCGCGCCCGGCCGCCCGCGCCGTCGGCGACCCGGTGATGTCCGGATCGTTCGTGGTGGAGGGCGCCGGCCGGTTCGTGGTCGAGCGCACCGGCGAGGACAGCTACGCCTCGCAGGTGGTGGGCGTAGCCCGCGAGTTCCGGTACCGGCGGTCGCCGCTGGAGCTCGACATCAACCGGCTGCTGCGCCTGCTGGTGGCGGTCATGGTGCCGCTGGGGGCCGCCTTCATCTGGGTGCTCGTGCACCGCAACGTGCCGTTCCGGCCGGCCGCCGCCACCGCCACGGCGGGGATCGTGACCATCGTCCCGGAAGGTCTGATCCTGCTCACCAGCCTGACCTTCGCGGTGGCGGGCGTGCGGCTGGCCCAGCGCGGCATGCTGGTGCAGGCGCTGAACGCGGTGGAGTCCCTGGCCAACGTGGACACGGTGTGCCTGGACAAGACGGGCACCCTCACCGACGGCGAGCTCGAGCTGCACGCCGTGGTGCCGGCGAACGGCTCCCCGGCGGCGGATGAGGCGGAGCGGCTGCTCGGCCTGTACGCGGCCAGCAGCCGCTCGCGCAGCGACACGCTGGACGCCATCGCGGCCGCGCTTCCGGCCGACCCTGGACAGGTCTCGGTGGAGGTGCCGTTCTCGTCGCGCTGGAAGTGGAGTGCCGTGGTGCTGGACGGCGAGCCCGACCCGCTGGTGCTCGGCGCCGCCAGCGTGCTGTTCCCCGACGGGCCGCCGGCTGCGGTATCCGAGCATGAGCAGGAGGGGCGCCGGGCTCTGGTGTTCGCGCGGGCCACGGAGCCGGTGGACGCGCCCGAGGGCGAGCCGGGCCCGCCGCCCCGCGCGGAGCCGATGGCCACCGTCGTGCTGGAGGAGCGGATGCGGCCGGACGCGCAGGCGACGCTGGACTTCCTGCGTGAGCAGAACGTGTCGGTGAAGGTGCTCTCGGGGGACTCCCCGACCACCGTGCAGGCGGTGGCGACACGGGTCGGCCTGTCCGCCGGAGAACGCGCCTGGGACGGCGGAGACCTGCCGGAGGACGCGACCGAGCTGGCGGCGATGGCCGAGCGCGACGTGGTGTTCGCCCGGCTCACTCCCGAGCACAAGCGGCGTCTGATCGCGGCGCTGGCCGGGCGCGGACGCTACGTCGCCATGATCGGAGACGGCGTGAACGACGTACCGGCGATGAAGGAGGCGCGGCTGGCGGTGGCGTTCGGGAGCGGCAGCGACCTGGCCAAGAGCACTGCCGATGCGGTGCTGGTGACCGACGAGTTCGCGGCGCTGCCCGCCGCCATCGGACAGGGCCGGCAGATCATCCGCAACGTGCAGCGGGTGGCCCGGCTGTTCGTCACCAAGTCCGTGTTCGCAGCGCTCGTAATCGCCACCTTCGGGCTGCTCACCGCATCCTTCCCGCTGCTTCCCCGGCACCTCTCGCTGGCCGGCGCGGTGACCATCGGCGTGCCGGCGTTCGTGCTCGCGCTGGCGCCCAGTGAGGAGGCGCCCGAACAGGGCTCGTTCCTCCTGCGGCTGGCCCGCTGCTCGATCCCGGCGGGGGCGGGGATGGCACAGGCGGTGATGGTCGCCTACCTGGCGGAGCGGGTGCTGCGGTCGAGCTCGGTGATCGACGCGCGCACCGCCGCGGTGACCGTGTTCGTCGTGCTGGGGCTGTTCCTGCTGCTGTGCGTGGACGCCGACCGGATGCAGGCCAGTCCCAGCTATGCCGCATCGGTGCTGGCGCTGGTCAGTGCGCTGGCGGCCGGCTACCTGCTGGTGCTGGGCAGCTCGCTGGGGCGGGAGTTCTTCGCGCTGTCGCGGCCCAACGTGCTCGACGCGCTGGTCGAGGTGCTGGCCTCGGCGGGCGGCATCTGGCTGCTCACGCGGGTCGGGTTGTCGCCGTTCTCGCGCACCGCCGGTGGCGGTCGGGGCCGCATCGCGCGCCGCGAGCGAACGCCGGACTAGCCGACTCGTTCGAGCGGCGCATAGCCGAGCACCAGGCGGCGCTCCGAGCGATCCTCGCGGAACCGCACCACGACGATCCCGTCGCGGTCGACGCCGGTCACGACGCCGTCGCCCAGGGTCTCGTGGCGGACCTCGTCGCCGACGCTGAGCGACGGTACCGGCCGCGCGCCACCGCGCGGGCTGCGCGGCCCGAACGACGGCCCGGAGGGCACGCCGGCACCGCCCCAGGCCGGCTCCTGGCGGTGCCACTCCACGTCGTTCTGCGGCAGCTCGCCGAGGAACCGCGAGGGCAGGTTGTACGAGCGCGCGCCGAAGATCGTGCGGCCACGGGCGTGGGTCAGGACCAGCCGCTCCCGGGCCCGGGTCATACCCACGTAGCACAGCCGCCGCTCCTCGTCCTCGTTGCGCTCCTCGAGCGACCGCTGGTGCGGGAACAGCCCCTCCTCCAGCCCGATCATGAACACGATCGGGAACTCCAGGCCCTTCGCGTTGTGCAGCGTCATCAGCGTCACGCTGGCGCGCTCCGCGGCGTCCAGCGCGTCCTGGTCGGAGAACAGGGCGATCTCCTGCAGGAACTCCGCGAGCCCGGTCTCCTCCTCCCCGCGCGACTCGAACTCCTGGGCCACGCCGACCAGCTCGCTGAGGTTCTCGAGCCGGCCCTGGGCCTCGATCGTGCGCTCGGCCTCGAGCATGTCGGTGTAGCCGGTGTCGGCCAGCGTGCGCTCCAGGAGCGCCGCCACACCGAGCTCGTTGGCGGCGATCTGGAGGTCCTGGATCATCGCCCGGAAGGCCGCGATGCGGCCCGCGGCCGCCGCGCCCAGGGGGGCATCCTCGACGTGCTCGACAGCCTCCCACAGCGACCAGCCCATGGCCCGCCCCCAGCCGCCCAGGCGCTCCAGCGAGGTCGAGCCGATGCCGCGCCGGGGCTGGTTCACGATCCGCCGCAGCGCCACCTCGTCGGCCGGGTTGTCGATCACCTGGAGGTACGCCATGGCATCCTTGATCTCAGCCCGCTCGTAGAACTTGGGGCCGCCGATCACGCGGTAGGCGACCGACTGCCGGGTCAGCAGGTCCTCCAGCACGCGCGACTGCGCGTTCATCCTGTAGAAGACCGCGATGTCCGCCGGGCTGGCGCCCTGGTCGATGGCCTGCCCGATCTCGCCCGCCACGTAGCGCGCCTCGGCGTGCTCGTCCTCCGCCTCCACGACCTGGACCGGCGTGCCCGAGCCCAGATCCGACCACAGGCGCTTGGGCTTGCGGCTGGTGTTACGGGAGATCACCGCGTTGGCGGCATCCAGGATGGTCTGCGTCGAGCGGTAGTTCTGGTCGAGGGTGATCACCGTGGCGTCCGGGAAGTCGTGCTCGAACTCGCTGATGTTGCGGATGTCGGCGCCGCGGAACGCGTAGATCGACTGGTCCTCGTCGCCCACCACGGCGATGTTGGTGTGCCGCTCGGCGAGGATCGAGATCAGCCTGAACTGCGCGTGATTGGTGTCCTGGTACTCGTCCACCATCACGTAATGGAAGGCGTCCTGCCACCGCGTGCGCGACTCGGGCACGCTCTCCAGCAGCATCACTGCCTTCATCAGCAGGTCGTCGAAGTCCATGGCGTTGGCCTCGTACAGCCGCCGCTGATACAGCGCGTACACGTTGGCCACGGTCTGCTCGAAGAAGTTGCCGATCCGCTCGCCGTACGCCTCGGCGGTCAGCAGCCGGTCCTTGGCACGGGAGATGGCCGAATGCACCGCACGCGGAGCGAACCGCTTGGGATCGAGCTCGAGCTCCTCGATGCAGCTCTTGACCAGCCGCAGCTGATCCGCCCCGTCGTAGATCGTGAAGCTGGGGCGGTAGCCGAGCAGCCCGGCATCGGCGCGCAGGATGCGGCCGCAGGCCGAGTGGAAGGTCATCACCCACATGCGGGCCGCCAGGCCGCCCCCGATCAGGTCGCGCACCCGCTCCTTCATCTCGGTGGCGGCGCGGTTGGTCAATGTGATGGCCAGGATCTCGGGCGGCTCGGCCAGCCCCTGGTCGAGGAGATAGGCGATGCGGTGGGTGAGCACGCGGGTCTTTCCCGACCCGGCGCCGGCCACAATCAGCAGGGGTCCCTCGGTCTGCAGCACCGCCTCGCGCTGCTGGGGGTTGAGGCCGTCCAACGACAGCCCGGCGGCGGTGTCGGGCCGGCTCACATGACGGATTCTAGTGCTCCGTCCCGGACGTCCCGTGCAGCCCGGGGCGAGCGGCAGTCGAGCTCGGCAAGGACGCAGACAACCGGGGCCAGGCCCCACCAAACCGGGGCCAGGCCCCTCCACGACGACAGACCCCCAGCACAACTGGGGCCACGCCCCTCCGCGACGACCACCCGCAGCACAACCGGGGCCAGGCCCCAACCAACCGGGGCCAGGCCCCTCCGCGACGACCGACCCCAGCACAACCGGGGCCAGGCCCCCGATCGGGGGCCTGGCCCCTTCCGTGCGTGGCACGGGCCAGACCGACGGCGACTTAGCGGCCGCCTAGCGGACGAGCACCGCCAGAGTCCTGCTCGCCCCGGCCGCGTTCGTGGCGGTGGACGCTGCCACCACGCGGAACATGTACCGGCCGGCGACCGGCGGGATCACGGTGGCGGCGTAGCCCGAGCCGGCGCTCAGCGCCGGCCGGGCGACTGTCACCCACCCACGCGCGGTGAGCAGCTGCACGGATACCCGCGCGCCCGGGTGGGCAGGCAGCACCCGGCCGGCCAGCCGCAGCGTCGAGCCGTGTCGCACCCCGCCGGAGGCGCCCAGGGTGACCTGCTGGCGAACGGTCACCGTGTGCGTCGCGCTGACGCTGGGATGGTCGGCCAGCACCACCCGGAACTCGGTCGTGCGTGACGGAGCAACGGGCCACGTGACGAGACCGGACGGTGACGCCGCGAGCTCACGGGCCGGGCCAAAGGACGCCTGCCCGGCGACCTGGGTGGACACGAGGACGCTGGCACCCGCCAGTGGGGTGCCGTCGCTGGTGGCGGCGAACACCTCGGTCGCGCGGCTGCCGAACGTGATCGCCGAGGGGCCGGACTGGAACGTCATGCCCAGCGTGGCCGGGTTGGCCACGGCGAACTCCCAGCTCACCGGCCCGGCGGTGTTTCCGGCGCGGTCGGCCACCGACACGGACACCGTGTGCACACCGGCGCCGAGGTTGCCCGGGCTGTAGCTGAAGTGGCCGCCTTCAAACGATCCCCAGGGCGTCACGTCGGAGCCGTCAACCAGCACCCGAAGGCTGGACGCGTCGACTCCGGTCCCCGCGTCGGCAACGTCGAAACCGATGCCCACGGCGCCGGGCACGGTGATTCCCGGCGCCGGCTGGCGGCCGGCGATGACGGGCGGCTGCTCGTCTCGCACAACGAACGACCACGATTGAACCTGCGACCGGTTTCCGGCCAGGTCGGACACCCGCGCGGTGACGGTGTGCGTACCGAAGCCAAGCGGCGCGGGCGGCGTGTACGAGAAGCGTCCGTCGGTCACCCGGCCGTCCGCGGTGACGTCGGTGCCGTCGATCGTCACCGCGAGCGTGCCCAGGTCGATGCCGCTGCCGTCGATGTCGGCCAGCGAGAAGGAGATCGCAGGCGTACGGTCCGACCCGGCCGATCCGGAGTCGGGACGCACGTCCGAGATCACCGGCGGGGTCAGGTCGACGACCGTGAAGCTCCACGCGGCGGGCGACATGGCGTTGCCCGAGCGGTCGCTGGCCAGCACGCGAATGGTGTGTGCCGAGTACCCGAGCGGGCTGCGCGGAAGCAGCGTGAAGCGGCCGTCCTGGAAGTCGCCGGCCGCCGTCACATCGACGCCGTCCAGCGCCACGCGCAGGCTGGAGGGATCGACTCCGGAGCCGGTGTCGGCCAGCGTGAACCCGATCTGCGGCCGGCGCTCCTCACCGCTCCAGCCGGCGGCCGGCAGCTGGTCGGAGATGACCGGAGGGGCCATGTCCAGGACGTCGAACCGCCACTGGCCGTCGCGCACGTTGCCCGCCCCGTCCGACGCCCGCCAGCTCACGACGTGCGTGCCGTACGCCAGATCGGCGACAGGCTGGATGGCGGCGGAATCGCCCGAGACGGTCATCGGGGCATCGTCAAGCCACGCCTCGAAGGCACCCAGGCCGCTGGGCCCGGCGTCGACCTGGAACGAGACCTGCGGCCGGCGGTCAGTCGTGCCGTGGCCCGGGACCATGCCCACCGCCACGGGAGCCTGTGAGTCGACTCGAACCGTCACGGGCAGCTCGACAAACTCACCGGCGACATCGGTGACGCGCACCCTGAGCGCGTGCACGCCCTCACCCAGCGAGGCGGGCGCGATCGACAGAGCGCGCGAGACATCGACCGAGCCGGGCTGGCTGGCTGAGGTGGCAGGCGCGGTTGCGGTGTCGAGCACCGACCCATCGGCGTCCAGCAGCTCCATCGTGCGAACGCCGCCGCCCTCGTCGCGCGCATTCACGGTGACCGACACCGGCCGCGACTCGTTGTGCCACGAGCCGTCGGCCAGGGCGCCGGACAGCGTCGCGGTCGGCGGTGAGTCGTCGCGCAGCGTGGCGGTCAGGGACATGATCTTCATGTGGTTGGCCCATTTGTGGCCGGTGCCATAGCTGTGGTCGATCGACGTCCGCATCCCAACTCCCACAACCTGGTTCCCGGCTGGGATCCCCCAGCCGACGTCACCCGTGCCGTGGGCGGAGTGCACGTCCGGCGACGTGGCGAACGTCTCGCTGCGAAGCCGCGCCTTCATGAACACACTTGTGTGATCGGCCGCCAGCGAGTGGTAGAGCGAGACGGCGCCGCTGACGATGCTGGTGGACGGCGGCGCGGTCCATGTCCACAGGCCCTGGCCCTCGGCCGGTGCATCTCCAGCGGTGACGATGCGAAGCGGTGTCGGATGGCCGACGTCACTGTCTGCACAGGGGCCGGGGTAGGCGGCCAGCGAGCAGCCAAAGAAGCCGGAGTCGTGAGTGAACGTCCAGCCGCTGATGTCTGTGGTGGTGTCGTCGGTGATGGTGTAGGTGCCTGCATGGGCAGCAGGCACGCCGACGGCGAGCGTTGCGAAGGTTGCGGCGGCAGCCAGCCGCGCGGACAGTCGGGGGGTCACACGGAGTCCTTTCAGAGGGGGAGGGGCATCCGGGGGGAGCTCTCCCATGGTGCGAGGCCGCGGCGTCACAGGTCCAGACCCGGCCCGCCACGATTGCGTGTCCAAGGTGTCACAGGGCCCGTGACACCTGACCCGGCCGCCCGCGCTAGGCTGGCGCCGTATGCGAGCAGTGCTCCTCTCCGAGCGCGCTCTGGCGCCGACCGACCGCCTGTTCGGCGACTCGGTTTCGCACCTGGCCCGCAAGCTGGGCCGCGTCAAGCCGCTGGACGCCGACGCCCTCCCGCATGACCGCGCGGACGCACTGGCCGCGCTGGCCGAGTGGGCGGGCGACGACGTGTCGACGTGGCAGCAGGAGCTGTCACGGTTCTGGGAGGAGCACATCCCCGTGTACCTGCGACCGCGGCCCGAGCTGAACGCGACCATCCGCGCGCTGGTCGCCGACGGCGTCACCGTGGCCGCGTGGTCGGCCGGCCCGCCGGCGGCGTTCGAGGTGCTCGTGCACCACCTGGGGCTGGCCCGGTCGCTGGCCGCCACCCGCGTCGACCCGTCGCCCCGAGCGCCGGTCGAGCTGGCGACCGAGATCGGCGTGCCGGCGTCCGAGGCGGTCGCCGTCACCGACGAGCCGGTGACCGCGCAGGCGGCGCGGGACGCGGGCATGCAGGTGCTGGCAGGCGCCGCCGAGCTGCAGCGGCTGGTCGCCGCCTAGCCGACCGAAGCGCCGGCCTCGGCGACGGCCAGCGGCGTCACCTGCGCCCGATCCAGGTTCTCCAGGCCGCGAGCCACGGTGGCCGCGAACCCCCTGTCACACCACACCAGCACGGTCGGCCCGGCGCCTGACAGGGTCGCCCCCAGGGCAGGCAGGTCCGCGATCCGCGCCCGCACGGCCGCCAGCAGCGGCACCAGCGGGGCGCGGTAGGGCTCGTGCAGCCGGTCGTCCAGCGCGTCGGCGATCAGATCCGTGCGGCCGGTCGTCAGCGCGGCCACCAGCAGGGCGGCGCGGCCCGCCGTGTACGCGGCCTCGTAATGCGGCACCTGGGGCGGGATGGCGGCCCGGGCCTGCTCGGTCGACAGCTCGTAGTCGGGGATCGCCGCGACGAACTCCACCGGACACCCGGGCAGCCTGATCGCACTCGGGCCGCGGGCGGTCTTCCACGCCACGGTGAGCCCGCCCGCCAGCGCAGCCGCCACGTTGTCGGGATGCCCCTCCAGCTCCGCGGCGAGCTCCAGCGGGTCGCGCTCCAGCCCGCTCCAGGCCAGGCCCGCGGCCACCCCCGCCGCGATCGTCGCGGCACTCGAGCCGAGGCCGCGCGCGAACGGCACGCGGTTCAGCATCCGCACCTCGATCCCCTCCGACTCCCCACCCGCCGCCGCGAACGCGCGCACGAACAGGTTGTCCGGCCCCGTCGACACACCCTGCGCGCCCTCCCCCTCGACCACGATCCGCACCCCCGCCGCGTCCTGCCGGCGGATCTCCACCTCGTTTCGCAGCTCCAGCGCCACCGCCAGGCAGTCGAACCCCGGGCCCAGGTTGGCGGACGAGGCCGGAGCGCTCACCCGCAACGCCTCAGGCATGCACCGGCTCCCGGTCGAACGCCACCCGCTCCAGCTCGTCCACGACGGGCGGGCAGCGGACGATCTCCGCGCCCTCCGTGCCCGCGGTGTCGGGGTCCTTCAATCCGTGGCCGGTGAGCACGCAGACCACGGTCGACCCGCGGGCGACCAGCCCGTCCTCGATGGCCTGGATCAGCGCCGCCACGGACGTCGCCGAGGCCGGCTCGCAGAACACGCCCTCCTCCTGCGCCAGCATGCGGTACGCGGCCAGGATGCCAGCATCGTCGATCGCGCGCACACCGCCCTCCGACTGCTCGACTGCGGCCAGCGCCTCGTCGAGCCGGGCGGGATTCCCGATGCGGATCGCGGTGGCCACCGTGGACGGCGATAGAACCGGCTTGCCGGTCACCAGCGGGGCCGCTCCGGCGGCCTGCCCGGCCAGCAGACGGGGCGCCGCGCCGGACTCCCGGAAGCCCTTCCAGTAGGCGGTGATGTTGCCTCCATTGCCGACGGGCAGGGCGACCCAGTCGGGCGTCCCGCCGAGTTGCTCCAGGACCTCGAAGGCGGCGGTCTTCTGGCCCTCCAGGCGGTGCGGGTTGACCGAGTTCAAAAGCGCCAGCGGATGCCGGTCGACGAGCTCACGGACCAGCGTCAGGGCGTCGTCGAAGCTGCCCTGGATGGCGATCACGCGCGCCCCGCAGATCTGCGCCTGGGCCAGCTTGCCGCGCGCGATCGCGCCCTCCGGAAGCACGACCGCGAGGTCGATTCCGGCCCGCCCGCAATACGCTGCCGCCGAGGCCGATGTGTTGCCGGTGGAGGCGCACACGGCGGCCCGCGCCCCCTCCTCCAGCGCCTTCGACACGGCCACCGTCATCCCCCGGTCCTTGAATGATCCCGTGGGGTTCGCACCCTCGTACTTCAGGTACACCTCCGCGCCCACGGCGGCCGATATCCGCGGTGCGGCCAGAAGCGGCGTCGAGCCCTCGCACAGGGTGACCACGGGCGTGCGGTCGGTGACCGGCAACCGGTCGCGGTAGCGCTCGATGACACCTGGAGGTCGTTCCATCATGGCGTCGTCGCGAAGCGCAGGATGCGGGCACGCTGGCGAGGATCAAGCGGCGAGCGGAGCGCAGGCGTGGTGGTTCTACGTTGAGCACCGCACCCCGCGTGGGACGCAGCCAGCGTACCCGCAGACCAGCCGCAGTAGATGCTCATGATGGATCGACCTCCGACCATCCGCCCGCCCGACCGTCAGGAAGCGGGCATGAGGGCGCGTTTCAGGTCGTCCTCGACCCCGGGCTCGATGATCGCCATCACCAGATCGCCCGGCCGCAGCTCCGTCTCGCCGACGGCGATCTCGGCCTTGCCGGCGCGGCTGACCGAGATCAGGCGCGACTTGTTGGGCAGGTTCAGCTCGCGCACGGTGCGCCCGGCCACGGGCGAACCGGCGTCGATCGCGAACTCGACGATCTCCAGGTTCTCCCGGCGCAGATCGAGCAGCGTGACCAGCTCGTGCTCGGGCAGCTCGTGCTCGACGAGGGCCAGGATGGTTGCGGTGGCAGACACCGTGAGATTGATCCCCAGCATGTCGAAGTGCGGCTGGTTGCGCGGGTCGTTGACGCGCGCGATCACCTTCGGCACGCCGTACTTCTCGCGGGACACCTGGCACACGACCAGGTTGTCCTCGTCGTCGCCGGTGACTGCGATCACCAGATCGGCGCGCTCCACGCCGGCCCGCTCCAGCACGAACAGCTCGGTGGCGTCGCCGAACCGCGCGACATGCTCGAACCGCTCCTCCAGGATCGCATAGCGGTGCCGGTCGTTGTCCAGCAGGGTCACCTCGTGGCCCATCTTGAGCAGGGTAGAGGCCAGATTGGCACCCACCTTGCCGCCGCCTGCAATCAGGATGTACATGCGGGTGTCCTCCCTGGACGCTTACTGGCTGGCGGCAGCCCGTCCGGGTGTCGCGCAGATGGCCTGTGTGGTCGTCTCGATCGCCGCCGACGTGGCGCACACCGTTTGCAGCCCCTGGCCGGCATAGAAGGTGGCTCGCGCCGGGTCGAGGATCCGCGCGATCACACACGGGCAATCGAACCGCAGTTTCGCCACCTGGGCGATCACGATGTTTGTGTTGTCGCCGTCCGTGGCGACGACGACGGCGTCGGCCGTTTCGATACCGGCGTCGATCAGCACATCGAGGTCGAGCCCGTGGCCATGCACGAACCGGCCCGGCCAGTCCTCCGGAAGCCGCTGTAGCGCCTCGGCGTCCTCGTCCACGACGCTCAGCTCATGGCCGTCCTCGGTCATTCTGGTTGCAATGGCCGAGCCCACTCGGCCACAACCTACGATCAGCAATCTCATACTTGAAGGTTATCGCGCGGCGCAACTGGCTGCGCGCGTGCGAGGCCGCTGGAGTAGCGTCTGCAGGATGGCACCGATCACCATCGGACTGCTGGGATTCGGCACCGTCGGCTCGGCCGTGCACCGGCTGCTGGGGGAGAGCTCGGCGGCCATCGAACGGGTCACCGGTCAGCCGGTGAGGATCGCCGCTGCGCTCGTGCGCGACCCCTCGAAGCATCCCGAAGCACCGGACGGCCTGCTGGCGACTGACTTCGCGCGGATCCGCGACGACCCGGACATCTCGGTGGTGGCCGAGGTGATGGGCGGCATCGACCCGACCCGGTCGTATGTGCTGGAGCTGCTGCGGGCGGGCAAGTCGGTGGTCTCGGCCAACAAGCAGCTTTTGTCCCGCCACGGCGAGGAGCTGTTCGCGGAGGCGGAGCGGTGCAACGTGCAGCTGCGCTTCGAGGCCAGTGTGTGTGCCGCCATCCCGGTCGTGAAGGTGCTCCGGGAGTCGATGATCGTGACCGGTGTGCACCGCATCGACGGCATCGTCAACGGCACCACCAACTACATCCTGACCCGCATGACCCGTGACGGCGCAACCTACGAACAGGCGCTGGCCGATGCGCAGTCGCTGGGCTACGCCGAGGCCGACCCCACGGAGGACGTCACGGGGTCGGACGCGGCAGCCAAGATCGCCATCCTGGCGTCGATCGCGTTCCACACCCGGGTGCGCCTCGAGGAGGTGGAGCACATCGGGGTGGACGGCCTCGACCTGGCAGACGTCGAGCACGCCGCCGAGCTGGGCTACGCGGTCAAGCTGATCGCGTCGACTCAGCAGCTCGACGACGGCGTGGTGGCCCGGGTGCACCCCAGCCTGCTCGCCCGCGACCATCCCCTGGCGGCCGTGGAGGGCGCGTTCAACGCCGTCATGCTGCGCGGGCGCTCGATCCGCGAGGTGATCCTGGAGGGCCCGGGCGCCGGCGGCGAGGAGACGGCCACCGCGGTGATCGGCGACCTGCTGGCCGTGATCGGCACCCGCGGCACGGGCTTCCTTCAGCACGACGGCTACTATCGGCGCCTCGCGCGGGTTCCGGTGCGACGGCTGGAGAGCCCGTTCTACCTGCGGTTCGGGGTCGACGATGAGCCCGGCGTGCTGGCACAGGTGGCCAGCGCCCTGGCCGACAACAGCGTGTCCGTCGCGCAGGTCGTGCAGCGGCAGTCCGGCGACGACGTGCACATCGTGATCCTCACCCACGCCGCGCTCGAAGGGGCGGTGCGAGATGCGGTGGACGTGGTGGGAGCGCTGCGCATCAGCCGCTCACAGCCGGTCGTGCTGCCGGTCCTCGAGCGGATCTAAAGGTTCCGCCGTCGGGTTGGGGCCGTCGTAGCGCGGCAGGCCGTCCTCCGGGAGCATGTCCCAGGGGGCGCGGGAGGCGCAGAACGAGTGGTACTGCGGTCGGATGCCGGGGTCCCCGTCGAGCGTCCCCAGGCGCACCGACACCTCGTCTCCATCCGGCCAGGAGCCGCCGAAGAGGCTGGAGCCGCACGCCGAGCAGAAGGCCTTCACCGCGCCGCCTGGCGGACGGTGGCTGCGGATCAGATCGGCCCCGCGCTCCAGCCGGAACGCCGATCGCGGCACGCGTCCCTGCGTCTCGCCGAACGTCCCCGAGTGCCTGCGGCAGCGCGAGCAGTGGCAGTGGTTGGCCCGCCGGAAGGGCGCAGTGATCACGAACGACACGCCGCCGCACAGACACGAGCCGCGCAGGGGGTTACGAGGGCTTGGCGGCGCGATCACGGCTGAGGGGCCATCTCAGCGGGGCACCCGCTCCAGCGGGAGCGACTCGCCCATCTCCGCGCCGGGCGGGAAGTGGGTGACGATCACCCGGCAGGGCGCCTTGCGCAGGATGAAGTCGACGGTACTGCCGAAGAACTGCTCCTGGGCGCTGCGGGCAAGCCGTCGCTTCTCGGGCGAGCCGACAACGATCAGCGCTGCCTTGTGCCGGATGGCTGCGTCCACGACCAGCCGCCCCGGGCTTCGCGTGCGCTGGACGATGCCGACATACAGGACGTCGTATTCGGCGGCCAGCGACATGGCCATCTGCTGTACCTCCTCCACCTCACGCTCGCGCTCGGGACGGGGTGCGTCGAGCGGATCGCGCACCGGCACGACGATCGCGCTGACGCCGACCACCGTCGCGTCGGCCTCGACCGCCAGCCGGCATGCCGTGGCCATCATCTCCTCGGCGATCGGGTCGAGCCGCTCCAGCGGCACCACCACCGCGCCGTTGGTCAGCTCGGTCACGTAGGCGGGCGGCGGCTGCGCCTCCTCGACCCGCTCGACCAGCGGCAGGCCGGCTCGCACGCGAACCGCCGTGTACACCAGAAGCCCGCCCAGCATCCACAGCGGACCCACCACCCGGGCGCCGGGGTGGGTACCCAGAGCGACCACCCAGGCCAGGAACGCCAGCACCGCGCCGACGACGGATGTGATCGGGATCAGCCGGCCGCCGATCCACACGTTGCCCTTCATCTTGAACGGCCGGGGCATGTCCGGCTCGATGATCCGCAGCCACACGATCGATGCCTGGGTGAGCATGAACGCGAGCAGAATCCCGAAGCTGTACAGCGACGCCAGCGTCAGCGCCTCCTCCTCCTGGAAGAACGCGGCCACCACCAGGAAGGCGGCCGACACCGCGCCCACGCCCACGATGCCGGCGGTCGGCACCCGGCTGCGCCGGCTCTGGCGCGCGAACACCGAGGGCAGCTGGGTATGCCGGCCCAGCGACTCGGTCAGCCGCGCGCAGCCCGAGAACCCGGTGGCGATCGCCAGCAGCAGGATGGCCGCAGCCGTCATCCCCACCCCCACGCGCATCACCACCTCGACGGCGTGCGACGTGTGGCGGCCGATGGCGTCAACCAGGCCGAGCAGGGGCGCGTTCACCCAGGTGGTCGAGAGCCCGCTCGCGTAGCCCCCGGGCTGAGACGGATCCCTATGCGCGGGGAAGGCCGACAGGGCGGCCGTGGCCACCGCCGCGTACACGATGACGACCGTGAATACGGACGTTCGCACGCTGTCGGGCACCGTCTTCTCGGGGGTCTTGGCCATGCCCGTCAGGGTCGACACCTTCTCCAGGCCTGTGTACGCAACCATGGCGACGGGGAGCGAGAAGGCCAGCGAGTTCCAGGTCGGGCGCTCACCGAGGTTGATGTTGGCGGCCAGCTTGTGCGGCTCGAACAGCAGCACCAGCCCGAGCACGGCCAGGCTCACCTGCACCAGCAGGTCGAGCGCGGCCAGCAGCACGCCGATCCTGTACACGTCGGTGCGGCGGACGATCCGGAACGCGGTCACCACGACCAGCATCGCCACCGCGATCGCGGCCGCCTCGCGGCTCGACAGCGCCTCGGGATGGCCGAACGCGCCGGCCACGTAGTGCGGCAGGAACAGCGCCGACAGCGCGATCGCGATCACATAGTCGAGCGCCGCCGCCCACCCGGCGATGAAGCCGACCAGGTCGTTGAACGCACGGCGCGCGAACGAGGCCGCGCCGCCCGGCTCCGGGATCGTTGCCCCGCCCTCCGCGTACGCCGCCGCCGCCAGCGCGAACAGCAGCCCCGCCGCCAGGAACACGATGGGAGTCATCGACAGCGCGTAGATGGCCGTCAGGCCCAGCGCGTAATACAGGGAGCTGCCGATCTCGCCGTAGGCGATCGCGAACAGACCCGGAGCGCCCAGGAAGCGGCCGAGCGGCGGGATCTTTCGAGCCATGTGTGCTGGGGTGGGCCGGCCTCGAGCGGGCCGGTTCGGTGACTACACGTGCGGAGCCAAACGATACTGCGGGCGGAGGACATGCCGCCGGGTGATCTGATCGAGGGCGGATCCGGCGCCGCTCGGCGTGTGCACCAGCGCTAGCCCCGGCCGAGACTGAGCTGCATGCGCAGGAAATACGGCATGCTCTGGCCCGCCGCCCGCCAGACGTTCGTGTGGCCCAGGCGGCGGAGCACGCTCGCGGCGGTGGCCGAGCGGATGCCGTCGCCACACGCCACCACGACCGGGGTTCGTGGAAGCAGCCGTTCAACAACCGCCAGCGCGCGCAGCGGCACGTGCAGGGACCCGGCGACGTGTCCGCGCTGCCACTCATGGTCATCCCGTACGTCCAGGAGCTCGACCCCACCCAGCCGAAGATCGCTCAACAGCCTGTCGGCGCCGACCGTCGGTTGGCTGACGACTCCGTACCCGGCGGACTGGTAGCCGCGCACTCCCCCGTCACCGACGCGCACCACCTCCGCGGATCCGGTCTCGGCGAGCATCCATGCCATTGCACGGGAATCGACGTCGTCCGCAGCAACCGCAATGACGGCTGCGTGTTGCCCGAGCGCAGCGTGCGACCGCTCGGCGAAGTCGTCGGCGTTCATCGGGACATTGAGCGAGCCGGGGATGTGGGCCGCCTCGAACGCCTCAGGCGAACGCCCGTCCACGACCACCGCACCGCTGGCCACCGCCCGCTGCACATCGGGCGGCAACAGCTCCGGAATCGGCTGGAAGTCCGTGCCGAACGGCGGCACCGTCTCCCAGTGGCAGAGCTCGGCAAGGCTCATGAGACGGTCACCGCGTGGCCGCGGAGGCCCCCCGTCGCCGTTGAGTCGGCGTGGGTGGTCCCGCACATCGGGCACGCCGTCGCGACGCGGTAGAAGGTGGCCCCATAGCCGCACCCTCCGCAGCGGACGAAGACCGGCCGCGGCAAGCGGTCGGAGCCCGGCCGCATCGTCCAAGGCGCCCGTCCGTGCTCAAGGGGAAGTGTCAATATTTCCACTTTGACCATCGTCTTAGTTGGAAATATAGCTGTTGGATGTGACGACCGTCAAATCGTCGGCGGGCCGGCCGTAGCTTCCGGGCCTCACTGCGCGGTCTCCAGGATGTGGGCCAGCTTCCGTCCCGTCAGCCGGAGCAGCCACAGATCGCGATCAGCTGTCACGCTGGCCGATCGCGGGACATGTTCCGGCGCTGCCGGGTGGCCGAGACACTCGCCCCGCCGAAGCTGGCGAGTGCTTCCGTCAGCGCACCTGATCGTGGCGCTTCCGGTCAGGAGCACGTAGCAGACCTCCGATCTGTCGTCTCCGTGCACAAGCCTCTGGCCGGCGGACACTCTCGCGATCCTCCCCGCCTGCGCGATCCGCCGGCGATCCGCCTCCCCCAGCGAAGCCAGCAGCGGCACCTCGCCAAGCAGCCTGGCGACGATGTCGGCCTTGGCGGTGGCCAGATGAGGATCGCCGAAGCCGGCCTCGGCGATCGCCTGGTACAGGAGGTCGCCGCGAACGAGCGTTACCTCGGAAGGCTTCCGCCCCGGGAATGATCCCTCGTTTTGCTGGTGATCGTCAGCCGTGTGCACCGTGCCGCGGTTTCGGCCTGCCTGGGCGGCGAGCCTCACCGCCCTTGCCCGTGTGGTCGCGACACGCGACGGCGGGCAACCGCACGGGCGCTGCGGGCCAGCCGCGCATGGGCCCGCGGCCCAGGTGTGCGCCGCGTGTCGACGCCAGCCCGCTCTGGCCGGGAGCCGCGACGCGCCCCCTGGTGAGGTTGCAGGGCGACCGCGACAGCTATCAACATGGGAGTCGGCAATTGATATCTCCATATTCCTGATCGTTTTTCTGGAGATTTCAGGCTAGCCGCCTCGCCCCTCCTTTGCCAGCGACGCAACCTCGTCGCAACAGAGCTTCACACGGCGTTCATGAGCTGGTTCGCGTCCGCCGTCACACAGACCCTGCAACGGTCACCGGTGGGAGTCGAGCGCGCGCCAGCGCATGACCCCCAGCGCCAGGAACACGGCGGCCAGCAGGAAGCCCAGCGTCCCGCCGCCCACGTAGATCGTCTCCACCAGCGCGGCCACGCCGATCAGCACGAACGCCACCGCGATCACCTGGTTGAAGCGAAGCAGCACCCGTCTCAGCTCGCCATCTGCGGCGTACCGACCATCACCCGGCAGTCTGCGTTGCGAAGCACGTAGTCCACGACCCGCCCGAACATCCGCTCGCCGCCGCGGCGGCGGTCGGGCGTACCCATGACGATGATCTCGGACCGGCGGCGGGCCGCCTCCTCGACGATCGCCTCTCCGGTGTTGCGCGTGCGCACGATCCGCGTGATCACGTCCACACCGTACTCACGGCCCAGCGCCACGGCCTCTCGCAGCTGCCGCTCGGCCTCCTGCACCTCCTTCGTCATGGGGTCGGACAGCGGCCGCTGCAGCGGCACCTCGATCGGATACAGCGCCACCAGACGCGTCCCCGACTCGGCGGCCAGCCGGAGCGCCGTGGCCGTCATCTCGTCGGCCACCCGGTGCGATGTGAGCGGCAGCAGGATCGACCGATACTGGACCTCGATGGCCGGGCCGAGCGTGGTCACCGGCGCCACCACCGTGCGCGTCAGCGGCAGGTGCTGGGCCGTGCGATACAGCACGTACACCAGCATCCCCGCGACCAGCCAGCCGAGCCCGACGATTGCCACCTCGCGGTTCAGATACACCGTCGCCAGCCAGCACAGAAACGTGGCCGTGCCGCCCACCAGCGCGAACAGCGGCAGGTCGTACCCGCTGACCGGTATCGACAGCCGGCCGCGCCACGGCATGTCCTCGCCGGCCATCTTGCGCCGCAGCCACAGCACGGCGGCGTGCGCCAGGGTGAACGAGAGCAGGGCGCCGAAGGCGTACAGCTGCCCCAGGAACGTGGTTGCCCCGGCCGGCACCATGAGCAGGATGGCGATCCCGCTGTACAGCAGGATGGCCACATACGGCGTCGAGTAGCGCGGGTGGATGCGCCGTATCAGCTCGGGCAACTGGCGGTGCTGGCCCATGGAGTAGGTCAGCCGCGACACCCCGATGATCCCCGCGTTGGTGGCGATGATGAGGATGGTCGCAGCCAGGATGGCCACGTAGAACGCCATGCCGGTGCGGATGGTGTCGGGGATGCGCGGCATGGTCGCGACCAGGCCAGCCACGGGATCGCCGGCGTACCGGCAGCCCAGCTCGGTCGCCGGCTCTCCCAGGCGCACCGGCTTGGTGCACTGGAATATGGCGCCGGGCTGGGAGTCCCTGACCATCTGCGGGGTGGCCGGCTTGACCGGCATCGAGGACAGCGCGACCGACGGCAGGAACGCGTAGATCGCGAACACCGCCAGCACCACGTACATGATCGCCCGGGGCACGTGGCGGGGCGGGTCGATCGCCTCCTCGGCCATGTTGGACACGGTCTCGATGCCGGTGTAGGCGACCATCGCCACCGGGATGGCGAGGATGAAATTCTCCCACGTCGGTACGGTGCCGAGGTGCACGTTGGCCCGCAGCACGGAGGGCGAGAAGACCACGAACAGGCCGATGATCACCAGCAGACCCTGGGTGGCCAGGTCGACCAGGGCCAGGAAGATGTTCAGGCTGGCCGCCTCCCTGATGCCGATCACGTTCAGGACGGCCAGGAACCCCACCACCAGTGCGCCGCCGATGATGTCGTTGGGGTGCCCGATCAGGTGCAGGCTGGGGGCGAACTTGTTCAGGTAGTGCGGAACGAACAGCGCCGAGATGGCGATGGTCACCGTGTAGTTCAGCATCTGCGCCCAGCCGGCGAAGAACGACACCACCTCGTTGAACGCATGCCTCGTGAACGAGGACGAGCCGCCGGCCTCGGGGAAGCGCGCCGTGGCCTCGGCGTAGGTCATGGCGGTGAGGAAGAAGATCGCGCCCGAGATGAAGAACGCAATGGGCGTTAGCCCAGCCGCATACACGGCCACCAGGCCGAGCGCGTAGTAGATCGACGAACCGACGTTGCCGTACGCCGTCGCGAACAGCGGCGCGGTGCCCAGCACGCGATGCAGGCCTCCGGCGCGGCGACGTGTTACCGGCATGGCGCCATTATCATCGGCGCCGGCGGCCGGTGGAGACTCGAACACCAGCGGTGTCAGACACCGTCACAAACCCGTGACGGTGTCTGCCTTGCACGGTGTCAGCGAGCGACCAGGGGGATGATCAGGATCGCCACGATGTTGGTGATCTTGATCATCGGGTTGATGGCCGGGCCGGCGGTGTCCTTGTAGGGATCGCCGACCGTGTCGCCGGTCACCGACGCCGCATGGGCATCAGAGCCCTTGCCGCCGAACGCGCCGTCCTCGATCAGTTTCTTGGCGTTGTCCCAGGCGCCGCCGCCGGACGTCATCGAGATGGCCAGGAAGAGGCCGGTCACGATCGTCCCCACCAGCAGACCGCCCAGGGCCTGGTAGGAGATCAGGCCGACCACGATCGGCACCACGACCGGGATCAGCGCCGGCAGCTGCATCTCGCGGATGGCCGACCGCGTGACCAGGTCGACACAGCGCGCATAGTCCGGGCGTTGCGTGCCCTCCATGATCCCGGGCATCTCGCGGAACTGCCTGCGCACCTCCTCCACCACCTGGCCGCCTGCACGGCCGACGGCATCCATGGCCAGCGACGCGAACAGGAACGGCATCAGGCCGCCGATCAGCAGCCCCGCCACCACCCACGGGTCGTTGATCTGGAAGTTCACGGAGTACCCGACCTTGTCGCCCAGCTCCGTCTTGTACGACTGGAACAGCACCAGCGCCGCGAGGCCCGCCGAGCCGATGGCGTAGCCCTTGGTGACGGCCTTGGTGGTGTTGCCGACGGCATCCAGCGGGTCGGTGACATCGTTCCGCACCTCTTCCGGCAGGTCGGCCATCTCGGCGATGCCGCCGGCGTTGTCCGTGATCGGACCGAACGCGTCGAGGGCGACCACCATGCCGGCCATCGACAGCATGGCGGTGACCGCGACGGCGATCCCGTAGATGCCCGCCAGCTTGAAGGAGATCACCGTGCCGATGGCGATCACGATCACGGGCAGCGCGGTGGCCTGCATACCGACCGCCAGCCCGGCGATGATGTTCGTGGCGTGGCCGGTGGTCGACTGCTGGGCGATCCGCTTCACCGGCCCGAAGCGGGTGCCGGTGTAGAACTCGGTGATGGCCACGATGAGGGCTGTGATCACCAGCCCGACCAGGCCGCACGCGTAGATCTTGCCCCAGGACGCGCCGCCGGTGAAGTCCTCGAAACCCTTGCCCGAGTTGGCGATGACCGGGATGTAGATCAGGGCCGACAACACCGCCGACACGATCACGCCCACGTACAGCGCCGAGATCACGCTGATGTTGCCCCACACCCGAACGCACAGCGTGCCCACGATCGAGGCCGGGATCGCGAACGCGGCCAGCAGCAGCGGTAGCCGCACGGCGTCGGGGTTGTGGGCCAGCGCGCCCAGGAACATGGACGCCACGACGGTCACCGCGTAGGTCTCGAACAGGTCGGCAGCCATGCCGGCGTCGTCCCCCACGTTGTCGCCCACGTTGTCGGCGATCACGGCAGGGTTTCGGGGGTCGTCCTCAGGGATGCCGGCCTCGATCTTGCCCACCAGGTCGGCGCCCACGTCGGCGCCCTTGGTGAAGATGCCGCCGCCCAGGCGGGCGAACACCGAGATCAGCGAGCCGCCGAAGGCCAGCCCGACCAGCGCCTTGGCGGCCGCCAGGTCGCTGTCGCCGTTCAGCATCAGCACGCCGAAGTAGCCGCCCACGCCCAGCAGGCCCAGGCCGACCACCAGGATGCCGGTCACGGTACCGCCCTTGAAGGCGATCGACAGCGCCGGCGCAAGGCCGGACTTGGCCGCCTCGGCGGTGCGCACGTTGGAGCGCACGGCCACGTTCATGCCGATGAAGCCGGTCAGCGCCGACAGCACGGCGCCGATCACGAAGCCGATCGCCACCTTCGGGCCGAGGTCGCTCGTCCAGTGGCCGGCGACGGCGATCGCCACCGTCACCACCACGGCCACGCCGGCGATGGTCGTGTACTGCCGGCGCAGGTAGGCCGCCGCGCCTTCCTGGACCGCCGAGGCGATCTCCTGCATACGCTCGGTTCCGGCGCTCTGCTTGAGCACCCATTGGGTCAGGATCAGGCCGTAGATGACGGCTGCCGCGCCGCACACGAGTGCGATCAGTACGGCATGCTGGGCCAGCGAACTCACGTGGTGGACTCCTTAAGACGGTGGAAACAAACCGGAGGATTGTAACAGCGAGGTCGGCTTGACCAAGCGGTTACGACCGTAGATCGTGATGCACCTGCCGGGCGAAACAGGGTTAGAACCGGGCTCCCTCGAGCGCCGTGGCGCACCCGTCGCGCGGCTGGTCGCCGATCTTCGGGATTGCCTCGAACAGAAGCCGCCGTAGCCGTTCATTGTTCTCCGTGAACACGCGAACGACCTCCTCGTGGCTGACGGGTGAGACGCCCTCCTCCCCCTCGAGCCCGACATCGTAGTCGGTGATCAGCGACACGTTGGCGTAGCACAGCTCGAGCTCGCGGGCCAGCCAGCCCTCGGGATAGGCGGTCATGTTGATCACGCTCCAGCCCATCGAGGAGAACCAGCGCGACTCGGCACGGGTCGAGAACCGGGGGCCCTGGATGACCACCACCGTGCCGCCGTCGCGGATGTCCAGCCCGTGCTCACGGCCCGTGTCCAGCAGCGTCCGGCGCAGGTCAGGGCAGTACGGGTCGGCGGCGGACACGTGCGTGGTCAGCGGCCCGTCGTAGAACGTGTCCCGGCGGCCGCTGGTGCGGTCCACGAACTGGTCGCAGACCACGAACGTGCCCGGCGGCACGTCGCGGCTGAGGCTCCCCGACGCGCACGGGCCGATCACCCGGCGCACCCCCAGCTCGCGCATCGCCCACAGGTTGGCGCGATAGGGAATGGCGTGCGGCGGCAGATGGTGGTGGCGCCCGTGGCGGGGCATGAAGGCCACCCGGCGGCCGCCCACCGAGCCGATCACGAAGCGGTCGGAGGTCGGCCCATAGGGGGTGTCGACCGCCACCTCCTCGGCGTCGTCCAGGAACGAATAGAACCCTGAGCCTCCGAAGACTCCGATGTCGGCGTCACTCATACATCTCCTCTCGGCGTCCAGATCTTGGGTCTGGGCGGCGTGTCGACGGGGGGCGGCTGCCGGGGCCGCTCCTGCTCCTGCGCGGGCGCCTGCCCCTGCGCGGGCGGGGCACCTTCGGGCGCGGAGCGGACCGCCTCGGCGTACGCCATCTGCAGCTCCGACAGCGCCTGACGGTACTGGTTGAACACGTCCGGCGGCAGCAGCCGCTCGAGCAGGGGCAGCAGCGCCCTGACCGACTCCACGGACAGCTCCACCTCGCCCAGATCTCGGGTGGATCCGGGGCGCAGTCCGGTGCGCTCGAAGCCCACCGTGACCAGCAGGTGCACGGTCGACAGCAGCACATCGGCGGCGGGCGGGATCTCGGCCTGCTGCTCAGGCCCCTGGCCGGGCTCGTTCACGACGCCTCCCGTACGGCCAGCCATTCGGCGGCCGACTCGTGGGTGCGGGCGACCACGCCTGGCCACAGCTCGCGCGGCGTGGCGCCCGATTCCAGCTCGGCGATGTACCGCTGCGCCGCGTTCGGCCCCTGCAGCGGTTTCAGATGGGGCTCGATGCCGAGCTCGCGGCTGACCTCCGAGACCTCGTCCAGGAGCTGGTCGATGCGCGTCCGGGCCGGCACGGCGACGCCCTCGTCGAGGTCGATCAGCTCCCCGTTCATGCCCCACCGGATGGCCCTCCACAGATTCTCCTCGAGCAGCCGTGGAGGATGGTCGGGCAGCCGCCGGCCGTCGTCGTACGCGCGGGCGAAGAACGCGGACAGCGCGACCATCAGGCCGGCCACGGCGACCGCCTCGGCGAACTCGGGCTGGGCGTCGCAGATCCGCGTCTCGACCGTGGGGAACGACTGGTGCGGGCGCACGCTCCACCAGATCTCCGTGTGCTCGCGGATCGACCCGGTGGAGATCAGGAAACGCACGAAATCGGCGTACTCCCGCCACGTCCACAGGGCGTCCGGGATGCCGCAGCGGGGGAAGAACCGGGTGAAGATCTGCGTGCGGGTGGAGTGCAGGTAGGTGTACCGGTCCTCCAGCCACGGGGAGCTGGCCGAGACCGCCAGCAGCTCCGGCAGCACGCTGCGCATGGCGGAGGTCACGGCCATCGCGCGGTCGGCGCCGCGCACGCCCGTGTGCACGTG
>JBQCGJ010000061.1:0-7478 GCA_051955775.1 Gaiellales bacterium
CAGCGCGACCAGGGTGAAAGCCCGCCACATCCGCCGAGACGGCCTGCCCGTCGTCGAGATGCAGCTTCGCGTCACCGTCGCGCACGGGCAGAACAAGCACACATCGGCCATGATCACTCTCGACGCGGCCAACCGCGGCGATCACTGGACGTGGCTCTTGCCCGACTCCATGGTCGCCGCGCTGAAAGGCCCCGCAGCCACCTGACGCGCGACCACCCTCTACAGACCGTGAAGGTGAAGCCTGGGCGGCGCAGCACGAGCAGCCGGTTCAGCGCGACGGTTACTCAGGCTTGCCGCGCACCCCGGCCGTAGTCGCGGGGCGCTCACGCCCCGAGCACGCTGATGGTGAGCTCGTCGATGCCGGGCCGCGGCCGCCGCCAGCGGGCATGATCCTGCTCGGCCAGCGCCTCAGCCGCCGGAGCGGGAGCGCGGTGCAGCTCGTCGTCGCGCGGCTCGAGCTCGGCAATCGTCACCACGCGGGCGAGCGGAACCCAGCAGGAGTGCTTTGGGGCGCTCTCGCCCGGCACCTCCTCGTGGACGATCCTCGCCCACTCGCCGGACACCTCTGCAAGCACCCCGCGGGGTCTGACGACCACGCCGTCCGCGGCGACGTTCAGCGCGTAGCGCCGGCCGAGCTCCAGTTGGGGCCAACTGTCCATCTGAACCGTCCTTTCACACGAAGTGGCCGGCCACCGCGTTCAGCGACCGGACGACCGCCTTGGCCATACGCGGGCGGGCGGTCATCGGCTCCAGCAGGCGCATGACGCCCCTGGGCTCGTAGTCGATATCCATCTCGACCCGGCTGCCTTTTCCCGAGGGTGCCACGATGATGCTCTGGCGGAAGTCGCGGAACGGCATCCCGACGCCCTCCACGAGGCGGATGACCGAGCGTCGCGGCGGGTCGTACTCGACGAGTTCCCCGACCCAGGACGGCGCGGTGCGGCGGCCCCGGAAGTGCACGCGGACGCCCTTCGCCGGCGCATCCGCCTCGTACCGCATGAGGTCGCTCATGCGGTCCCAGTGCGCGCGGCTGTCGGGGTCGTGCATGTAGGCGAACACCTCCGCCGGCTTGGCCTCGACGATCACGGCGCGGTGGATTGCGACGCTCACCCCGCCGACGATACAGCGGACCGCCGGGGTGAGGGGGCCCGAGTCCGGCGCCGACCCGCCACCTATGATGCAGGTATGGCGGAGTTCCAGGTTTCTGCGGCCTACGAGCCGACCGGCGACCAGCCGCGGGCGATCGCGGAGCTGTCGGAGGCGATCTCGCGCGGCGACAAGTTCTCGACCCTGCTGGGCGCCACGGGCACCGGCAAGACGCACACCATGGCCCGGGTCATCGAGCGGGTGCAGAAGCCGACCCTGGTGATCGCCCACAACAAGACCCTGGCCGCCCAGCTGTGCAACGAGTTTCGAGAGTACTTCAGCCAGAACGCGGTCGAGTACTTCGTCTCCTACTACGACTACTACCAGCCGGAGGCGTACCTGCCGTCGTCCGACACGTACATCGAGAAGGACTCCTCGATCAACGACGACATCGACCGCCTGCGGCACGCCGCCACGGCCTGCCTGTTCGCCCGCCGGGACGTGGTCATCGTGGCCTCGGTGTCGTGCATCTACGGCATCGGCTCCCCGGACAGCTACTCCAGCCAGGTGCTGTTCCTATCGGTGGGCGACGACAGCCCGCGCGAGGAGATCCTGCGCAAGCTGGTGGCGATCCAGTACCAGCGAAACGACGTCGTTTTGGGCCGCGGCAGGTTCCGGGTGCGCGGCGACGTGATCGAGGTGCAGCCGGCCAACATGGAGTCCGCCTACCGGATCAGCCTGTTCGGCGACGAGGTGGAGTCGATCACCCACTTCGACCCCATCTCGGGTGAGGTGTACGCGCGCCTGGAGTACCTGGCCGTGTACCCGGCCACCCACTACGCGACCGAGCGCGATCAGCTCGAGCGGGCGATCTCCAGCATCCAGGCCGAGCTGACCGAGCGGCTGGCCGAGCTCGACGCCCAGAACAAGATGCTGGAGGCTCACCGGCTGCGCGCGCGCACCGAGTACGACATCGAGATGCTGCGCGAGATGGGGTTCTGCAACGGCATCGAGAACTACTCGCGGCACCTCGACGGGCGCGCCCCGGGCACGCCTCCGCACACGCTGCTGGACTACTTCCCCGACGACTTCCTGATCATCGTCGACGAGTCGCACCAGACGGTGCCGCAGATCGGCGGCATGTACGAGGGCGACCGCTCGCGCAAGGAGACCCTGGTCGACTTCGGGTTCCGGCTGCCCTCCGCGCTCGACAACCGGCCGCTGCGGTTCGACGAGTTCCTCGAGCGGATCAACCAGATCATGTTCGTGTCGGCCACCCCGGCCGGGTTCGAGCTCAGCCGCTCGACCCACGTGGCCGAGCAGATCATCCGCCCCACCGGCCTGATCGATCCGGAGGTCGAGGTGCGCCCGACCCGCCGCCAGATCGACGACCTGCTGAACGAGATCAAGGCCCGGTCGGAGGCAGGCGAGCGGGTGCTGGTGACCACGCTGACCAAGAAGATGTCCGAGGACCTGACCGACTACCTGCTGGAGTCCGGCGTGCGCACCCGGTACCTGCACTCCGAGGTGGACACGCTGGAACGGATCAAGATCATCCGCGAGCTGCGGCTGGGCGACTACGACGTGCTGGTGGGCGTGAACCTGCTGCGGGAGGGCCTCGACCTGCCCGAGGTGTCGCTGGTGGCCATCCTGGACGCCGACAAGGAGGGCTTCCTGCGCGGCCAGACGGCACTCATCCAGACCATCGGCCGGGCTGCCCGTAACGTCAACGGGCGGGTGATCATGTACGCCGACAAGGTGACCGAGGCGATCCGGGCGGCTGTCGAGGAGACGAACCGCCGGCGGGCCATCCAGATCGCCTACAACGACGAGCACGGAATCACGCCGGAGTCCATCCGCAAGGGCGTGTCGGACATCGCCGAGTTCCTGTCGCTGGAGTCCCAGCCCCACGTCCCCGGCCGCCGCCGGCGCGGCTCGCAGCCTCAGGGGATGACGCAGGAGGAGCTGGAGAAGCTCGCGGTGGAGCTCGAGGAGGAGATGTTCACGGCGGCCGAGGAGCTGCGCTTCGAGTACGCGGCCAAGCTGCGGGACGAGATCAAGGAGCTGCGGCGGGAGCTGTCGGCCGGGGCGCCCGAGGGCGGCGCCGGCGTGGTCAGCTCTCGTTGAGCCTGCGCAGGGCCATCCGCACCTGCAGCTGATGCTGCTCGCGGCGGCTCTGGGTGCGGGCCTGGGCCACCTCGGGGCGGCGGTCGGCATCCGGTCGCGCCAGCATCTCCTCCTGAATCCGCGCCAGCCGGCCGATGGCCTCCCGGTCCCACTCCTGCATGCCCGAGATCTCGCACGCGGTGCGGTTTCGCAGCGGCGCCGCGTCCACCCTGCGCACCCGGCCCTGGATGGTGATCGGGCGCTCGCCGATGCTGAAGGTCAGCATGATCACGTCTCCGGCCGCGCACTCCAGCTCGGTCAGAAACGCAAACCCGGTCTCGGACAGGTCTGCCAGCCGTACGGCCACGCTCTGCTGCTGCAGCTTGGCGGACTCCAGCACGAATGCCTCGGCCGAGTCGTCCAGCACGTACCGCGGCGCCTCGCGGTGGCCGGGCCGCTCCTCCGCCGAGTCCACCACCAGATGCAGCATGCACTGGTCGCCGACCTGGTAGTACGCGCGGTCGACCCGCACCGCGAAGTCGGTGCCGCCGCCGCTCGAGTCGCGCACGCGCAGAGCCAGCGTGAGCCCGTCCTGCATCAGCGATTGCGGCCCGTAGGCGACGAGCCTGCCGGCGTCCACGGAGGCCAGCAGCACGCGGGCGTTGCCGACCTCGGGCGAGGTCACGTCGACCTCGGTGGGCAGGGTCGGCACGAGGCCGAGAAGCAGCGACAGCGCGTCGCCCTGCGGGCTCTGGGACGAGAACAGCATGCCCGTGATATCGGCAGCGCAGGCGGGTGCATGTAGCCCAATCGCGTGACCGCGTCGCAGGAGCCGCGACGGTCGGCGCCGAAACAGGCATCGTCAATGTCGAGTATCGACCGCCTGCTGGCACCCTCCGAGCGCGTGTACCTGGTGACGCGCGAGCACGGCGTGGTGCTCGCACCGGCGTTTCTGCGCGCTGCCGCGGGCCTCGGCGTGCTCGGCGTGATCGCATACGTCGCGGCCGGCGCGCGCCCGCTGGGCCCCGTGCGAACGGGCGCCGCGGCGCTGGCGGGGCTGCTGGCGGTGGTGGTCATGATGCGACTGCTGCGGTCGGTGGTGGCCTGGCACACGCGCCATCTGGTGGTCACCGACCGGCGGGCGATGCTGGTCTCGGGCGGGCTGTCGCGGCGGGTTGCGGTGATGCCCCTGGACACCGTCGACGGCGTCGAGGTGCGGGCCTCGGGGCTGGGGCGGCTGCTCCGCTACGGCGGGCTGGTGGTGTCGACGCGCGGCCACCGCGGCGTCCTTTTCGGGCTGCGGCGGCTGCCCGACCCCGACCTGGTGTTCGGGCTGGTGCTCGGGCTCGACGAGCGGATCACCGCCCGCACGCGCCGGATTGCGCAGCCGCGGCCGGCCGGCGCGGCGCCGGCCGGCGGCAGGTGAGCACGCTGCGGGAGCGATGAGCGACGGCGACGAACGCCGCAAGCGGCTTGTCCTGGACGACGTCTCCGACCAGCTCGACCAGGCCTTCCGGCTGCTGCGGGGCGATGCCGACCAGGCGGCCGACATCGCGTTCGCCGGGATCGGCGTCGACTCGCGTACGGAGGCGAGGCTGCTGGGGCAGCTCGCGCGCAAGGATCCGCTGGCGTACCCGGACCGGTTCGTGGACGCCCACCGGCTGGCCATGCGCGGGCTGGAGGTGCTCGACCGCGACGGCCACCGGCATCCACGGCTTCCCCGTCTGTGGTTCCTCGGCTCGCTGGCCGAGCCCGGCGTGGAGTACGTGGCCCGCTACGTGGTGCAGAGCCACGTGTCGGACGTCGTCCGCGGCCTGTCGCGGCTGTACGCGCGGCGAGAGAGTCAGGCCCAGCCGCTCAGCGAGGAGCGACGGATGCTCGCCCGGGCACGCGCCCAGACCGACCGCCTGAGCCAGGGATTTCGCGGCGCCGTGTCGCCGCTGACCACAATCGTGGCGGGAGGCGCAGCCATCCCGCTACTGGCCTCGGCGGCCAAGAAGTTCGGAGGGGTGCCGCTGTACGGCTGGGGGATCGCCCTCATCATCGCCCTGCTGGCGGTGGTGTTCGCGGTCATGGCGTGGGTGCTGATCCAGGGGGCCGGACTGGCCCACCGCCGGGCGTCGGTCGTGCTCGCGCCGCCGCTGCGCGCGCTGTACGAGACGATCGGCGACTGCGGCGACCCGCCGCAGGATGACGGCCGCAGCATCGCCGCCGGCGCCATCGCGCTGACCGCGATCGCCTGGTTTGTGCTGCCGCCGGTGGTGATCGCCGTGCTGGCGCTGGTACGCTGAGCCCATCCCTTCGGGAGCTCCCTCCGGCTCGTTGCCGGCCGTCGAGGGGAGACCGACATGGAACTCGCCGTCACCGGCATACAACCCACCGGCCAGGTCCACCTTGGCAACTACCTGGGCATGATGGAGCCCACGCTGCGTCTGGCTGCCGAGGTGCCGACGCTGTGCTTCGTGGCCGACCAGCACGCGCTGATCTCCGTCCGAGATCCCGACGCCGTTCGCCGGACCAGCCAGGAGATGGCGGCGGCGTGGATCGCCTTCGGGCTCGACCCCACCACCACCGTTCTGTATCGCCAGTCGGACGTCCCCGAGCTGTGCGAGCTGACCTGGATCCTGTCCTGCCTGACGGCCAAGGGGCTGCTCAACCGCGCGCACGCGTACAAGGCGGCGGTGCAGCGAAACGTCGACGATGGGCGCGATGCCGACGCCGGGGTGACCGCCGGGCTGTATCTGTACCCGGTGCTGATGGCGGCGGACATCCTGGGCATGGACGCGGCGCTGGTGCCGGTGGGCGCCGACCAGCTTCAGCACATCGAGGTGGCGCGCGACGTCGCCGCTGCATTCAACGCGGCGCACGGCGACGTGCTGCGGCTGCCCCACCCGCTGGTGGACGACCGGGTCGCCACGCTGCCGGGCACCGACGGGGCCAAGATGAGCAAGAGCCGCGGTAACACGATCCCGGTGCTGGCCGGGGAGGATCAGCTGCGCTCGGCGGTGATGGGGATCGTGACCGACTCCCGGCCTGTGGACGCACCCCGCGACCCGGACTCCGACCCCGTGTTTGCCATCCACCGGCTCGTCCTCTCGCCGCAGGCGGCGGAGGAGATGCGGGGGCGTCTGAGCGCCGGCGGGGTCGGGTACGGGCAGTCCAAACGCGAGCTTGCCGACGTCCTAGCCGATCGCTTCGCCGGGCCGCGGGCGAGGTTCCACGAGCTGCTCGCCGACCCGGTCGAGGTGGAGCGGATCCTGGAGCGTGGCGCGGCGGTCGCGCGCGAGCGGGCGGCGGGGGTGCTGCGCCGCGTGCGGAAGGCCGTTGGTCTCGTCCCGGCAGCCGTCCGCGGGGGGTGATAACCTCCTTCGTCCGAACATGTGTTCGTTCTCGGCGAGACTGATAGAATAGGGAGATTCCGCTTGTTCAAGCCGTTTTCGAGGAGTTTTCTGCATCGTGGCACGTGATGAGATCCTGATCCGGGGGGCTCGGGAGCACAACCTCAAGGACGTCACCGTGGCGCTGCCGCGCGACCAGTTGGTGGTGATCACGGGGCTGTCTGGATCGGGCAAGTCGAGCCTTGCCTTCGACACCCTGTACGCCGAGGGCCAGCGGCGCTACGTGGAGTCGCTGTCGGCCTACGCCCGGCAGTTCCTGGGCCAGATGGACAAGCCCGACGTGGACTCCATCGAGGGTCTGTCGCCGGCCAACGCGATCGACCAGAAGACGACCACCCGCAACCCGCGGTCGACGGTCGGCACGGTGACGGAGATCTACGACTACCTTCGCCTGCTGTACGCGCGCGTCGGCCGGCCGCACTGTCCCAAGTGCGGGCGCGAGATCTCCGGCCAGTCGGCGGAGCAGATCGTGGAGCAGGTGCTGGCGATGCCCGACGGCACCCGGTTCACCGTCGACGCGCCAGTCGTGCGCACGCGCAAGGGCGAGTTCCGCGACCTGTTCGAGGACCTGCGTGCCGACGGCTACACGCGCGTGAAGGTTGACGGTGAGCAGCGCCTGCTCGAGGAGCCGATCGACCTCGACAAGCAGATCCGGCACACGATCTCGGTGGTGGTCGACCGGCTGGTCATGAAAGAGGGCCTGCGCACGCGCCTGACGGACTCCGTGGAGACGGCACTGCGGCTGGCCGAGGGGCTGGTCGAGGTCGCGGAGGTGGACGGCCCCACGCACACCTACTCGGAGAAGTTCGCCTGTCCTGACGACGGCATCTCACTGCCCGAGCTGGCTCCGCGCATCTTCTCGTTCAACTCGCCGCACGGCGCCTGCCC
>JBQCGJ010000062.1:0-5829 GCA_051955775.1 Gaiellales bacterium
CCGTACACGTTGCCGTAGCGCAGGATCACGTGGTCGGTGCCGTGCAGCCGGTTGTACAGATCGACGTAGTGCTCGCCGCACAGCTTGGAGATCCCATACGGCGCCATGGCCGCGCACGGGGTCGACTCGGGCGACGGGATCTGGTCGACCTCGCCGTAGATGGCGCCGCCTGTGGACGAGAACACCATCCGCGCGCCGGCCAGCCGGGCGGCTTCCAGCAGCTCGGCCGTGCCGCGCACGTTCACGTCGGCGTCGAAACCGGGATCGCCGACCGACACCCTCACATCGGCCTGGGCGGCGAGGTGGAACACGGCCTGCGGGCGGAACTCCCCGGCCAGCGCGCGCATGGCCTGCCCGTCGCGGATGTCGAGCCGGTGGAAGTCAGCGGCCTGCGGCACGCGCTCGCGGCGGCCGGTGGCCAGGTTGTCGACCACGACCACCTCGTCGCCTCGGGCGACCAGCGCATCGGTCACGTGCGAGCCGATGAAGCCGGCGCCGCCGGTCACGATCGCGCGCATCGGCATCGGGTCAGGCGGCCTCGCTGGCCCGCTCGCCGCCGGAGTCCTCGCGCTCGACCTCCACGGCCTGATCCGGCGTCAGCACCAGCCGGCCGCGGAACGGCCCCTTGCGATCGCGGAAGTCGAGCCAGTCGGTGTGGCCGTGCTCGATCACCTGCTTGGCCTCCTCGGGCGTGATCTGGCGGCCCTTGGTCGACTTCCAGATCACGAACCCGCAGCCGGGCTCCTTGCGGCTCTTCCAGGACGAGCAGCCGTACGCGCGGCTGTTCTCGCGGATCTCGTTCTTGACCCCCTGCGCGGCGCACCTCGGGCACTCCGCGATCACCTCGCGCGGGCCCGCCGGGGCGTCCAGCCGTGTGCCGTCCTCGGCGAGCAGCTGCACCTTGCCGTCCACGAGCACCAGCCGCGCCCGGCTGGGACGGGTCTTGAACCCGTCCAGCAGCTCGGTCTGGCCGTGCTCGAGCAGGTCGCGGGCCTCGGCCGGTGAGATCGACCGCCCCTTCTGCTGCTTCCAGATCACGAACCCGCAACCGGGCTCCTCCTTGCTCTGCCAGGAGCTGCAGCCGTAGGCCGCGCGGTTCTCGCGGATCACCCCGTCGCCGTTGGCGCAGGGCCCGATCTCGGCCCGCTGCGCGCGCACCTCTTCCGGCGTCAGGTTGCGGAAGTACTCGACCAGCTCGGACGTGAACTGCCGGATGTCATGCATGAAACCGTCGCGCTGGTCCTGGCCGCGCTCGATGCCCGTCAGCCGCTTCTCCCAGCTCCCGGTGAGCTCCGCCGACGTGAGCGCGTGGTCGTGCAGCAGGCCGATCACCTGGCGGCCCTTGGAGGTCGCCCGCAGCTGCCTGCCCAGGCGCTCCACATACGCCACGCGGATCAGCTTCTCGATCGTCTCCGCGCGCGTCGCGGGGGTGCCCAGCCCGGAGTCCTTCATGGCCTCCCGAAGCTCCTCGTCCTCGATCTCGCGGCCGGCCGTCTCCATGTCCTTGAGCAGCGACGCCTCGGAGTAGCGGGGCGGCGGCTTGGTCTGCTTCTCCAGCACCTCGGCCTCGGTGCACACTCCGCTGTCGCCCTGGTCGATGCGCGGCAGCACCTGGTCGCCGTCGTCCTCGTCGTCGCTCCCCGGCTCCCTGGCCGCCTCGTCGCCGAACGCGGCTGCCCGCCAGCCCGGCTGGATCAGCCGCCGGCCCTTGGTGCGGAACCGCTGACCGCCCGCCTCGGTGATGACGTCGGTGTCCTCGAACACCGCCTCGGGGTGGAACACGGCCAGGTAGCGGCGCACCACCAGCTCGAAGATGCGGGCGTCGTCGCCGCTCAGCTCGCGGGTCGGCCGCTCGCCGGTGGGGATGATGGCGTGGTGGTCGTCGACCTTGCCGTCGTTGACGACGCGGGCCAGCGGCAGCACGTCCAGGCCGGCCACGTACTCGGCGGCCTGGCGGTGCGCGGGCAGCGCCGCCAGCGCGTGCGCGATCCCCTTCAGCGACCCCACCTGGTCGGACGGCAGGAACTGCGAGCGGGTGCGCGGGTAGGTGATCAGGGCGCCGGCGGACGATCCCTCATACAGGCGCTGGGCGGCCTGCAGCGTGCGAGACGCGGAGATCCCCCAGCGGCTGTTGGCGTCGCGCTGGAGCGCGGTCAGGTCATACAGCAGGGGTGGCCGCGTACGGCGCTCGGTCTTCTTGACCTGCTCGACGGTGGCAGCCTGGCCGCGGGCGGCTGTGGCCACGCTCTCGGCCACCTCGCGCTGCGGGGTGCGGTCGAGCTTGCCTTCGAACCACCTGCCCTTGTAGGTCCGTTGCTGGTCGAGCTCGAAGCGCGCGTCGACCTGGAAGTACGTCTCGGGCTCGAAGGCGTCGATCTCCAGGTCGCGGCGCACGATCAGCGCCAGCGTCGGCGTCTGCACCCGGCCCAGCGACACCACGCCGCCCAGCGCCCGGCCGCGTACGGTGGCCGCCCGGGTGGCGTTCATGCCGACCAGCCAGTCGGCTTCCGACCGCGAACGCGCGGCGGCCTCCAGCGGCCGCATCTCCTCGCCCGAGCGCAGGTCCTGAAAGCCGTCGCGGATCGCCGTCTTGGTCATCGAGTTCACCCACAGCCGCTGCACCGGCTTGGCCGCGCCGGCCTTCTCGTAGATGTAGGCGAAGATCAGCTCGCCCTCGCGGCCGGCGTCGCAGCCGTTGACGACGGCGTCAACGTCGGCGCGCTTGAGCAGCTTGCGAAGCACGTCGTACTGCTTCTTGCCGCGCGCGTCGGGCTTCAGCTTGAACGACTCGGGGAGCACCGGCAGGGTCTTGATCGACCACCGCTTGAGCGACTCGTCGTAGTCCTCCGGCTCCGCCAGCTCGACCAGATGGCCGATCGCCCACGAGATGATCCGCTCGTCGGATTCCAGGTAGCCGTCGTGCTTTGCGAAACGGTCGCCCAGCGCCTTCGCGTAGTCCTGCCCGACCGAGGGCTTCTCGGCGATGATCAGTGTCTTGGCCATTCGCCGCGGGAGGGTAGCAGGAGGGGATTTCGGAATGCCATGCGCGGCGACGCACTTTCGGGCGTCGCGTGGGTTAGGGTGCGCGCGTGGATGGAGCCCATGATCTGGGGGGCCGGCAGGGGTTCGGTCGCGTCGTGCCCGAGGCCGGCGAGCCGCCCTTCCACGAGCCGTGGGAGGGGCGGGTGCACGGCATCTCGATGGCGGTCACGCTGGGACCCGGATTCCGCCACTCCATCGAGCAGATGGATCCGGTCGAGTATCTGACCACGTCCTACTACGAGCACTGGCTGCACTCGATGGAGGTGCGCGGGGTGCGCCGGGGGATCTTCACGCGCGAGGACCTTAAGGGGTGGGAGCAGCGGCTGGCGGCCGGCGAGCCGGTGCCGGCCCACGACGACCCGGACATGGCCGCGCAGGTGCGCGGCTACCTGCGCGAATCGGACGTGGCCCGGTACGACGCCCCGCCGCCCAGGTTCGGGGCAGGTGACGCGGTGCGCGTAATCCGCATCCTGCCGGCGGGCCACACCCGCTGCCCCGGCTACCTGCGCGGTGCGCCGGGCACGGTGGAGCGCGTGCATGCGGCGCAGCCGCTGCTCGACACCTACGAGAACGAGGACGGGCGGGTGGTGCCGGAGCCGTGGTACACCGTGGCCTTCGCGGCGCGCGACCTGTGGCCGGAGACCGGCGGCCACACCGTGCTGGTCGATCTGTGGGAGAGCCATCTGGAGGAGCCGACATGAGCGAGCACGACCATCCCGTCCGCCCCAAGTCGCCGCAGCAGCTGCGCGCGGAGGCGCTGGAGGCGGTGCTGATCGAGAAGGGCCTGGTGTCCACCGACGCGATCGATGCGGTGGTCGACCAGTTCCAGAACGAGATCGGCCCGCAGAACGGCGCCCGCATGGTGGCCCGGGCGTGGGTCGATCCGGCCTACCGGGAGCGGCTGCTGGCCGACGGCGCTGCGGCCGCGGCCGAGCTGGGCTACGCCGGGGCCGAGGGCGACCATCTGCGGGTGGTCGAGAACACCCCCGGCGTGCACAACGCGATCGTGTGCACCCTGTGCTCCTGCTATCCGTGGCCGGTGCTGGGCATCCCGCCGGTCTGGTACAAGAGCGCGCCGTATCGCGCGCGGATCGTGCGGGAGCCGCGGGCGGTGCTGTCCGAGTTCGGCCTGGAGCTGCCCGAGGACGTCGAGATCCGGATCTGGGACTCCAGCGCCGAGATGCGCTACATGGTGCTGCCGATGCGGCCGGAGGGCACCGACGGCATGAGCGAGCAGGAGCTGGCCGGGCTGGTCACGCGTGACTGCATGATCGGGGTTACGGTGCCGCGGCTGGAGGTGGCCGCATGACGCCCGAGCGGCCGGACGACCAGCCGTTCACCGAGCCCTGGCAGGCCCGCGCCTTCGCCATGGCGGTGGTGGCGGCGGACCGCATGGGGGCGGACTGGGACGAGTTTCGCGACCGGCTCAAGGCGGCCATCGCCGAGCAGCCCGACCGCTCCTACTACGAGGCCTGGATGGACGCGCTGGAGCGGCTGGCGGACGAGGCTGGGGAGCGCGAGGGCGCCCCCCAGCCTCAGTTGTCCTAGCAGGCCGGCGTGCGCCGGATCGGGCTCTCGAAGGCCCCCAGCGAACCCGGGCCGACCGCGCCGTACTGGCTGAAGCGGCCGAACGTGTTGCCGTTTCGGACATTGCCGAACTCCCACTGGCAGTGCCCGGCAACCCTGGCCAGGGTGAAGTACGGATAGAAGTGCCCGGGGCCGGGCGGCGGCAGGGTGCAGCCGGCGCCCGAGGTCAGATCGCAACCGGACTGGGTCGCGCTGGTGTCGGTCACGAACTGGATCTTCCCGTAGCTGTGGCCGTGTGTGGTCGGCGCCTGCTGGAGGAACGTCGACGGATAGCTGTTGGGATGCACCGCCGTCGGCCAGTCGGCACGGTAGGAGCTGCCGTCGTAGTCCAGGTCGCCGATGGCGTCGTTGAACACGTCGCAGCCGGTGACCTGGTTTGGCGGGGCAGTCCCGCCGTGGGTGTCCCCCTTGGGGAAGCACGGCGAGTCGTTCGGCTCCAGGTCCGCATTGGTGGAGTCGGCCGCCGGCTCGTACGGGCCCTTGCAGTTGTTCCAGAAGGTGTCGATGCCGGGGCCGCTGACCTTGCCCGTGATGCGGGTGCACGGCTCGAAGTGCCCGATCTCGTACTGGGTGGTGATGTTGTAGAAGCCGAAGCCCCACGGCGAGGTGTTGGCGTGCCGGGCCGTGTTGTACTCGGGCTGGAAGTTGAACGGGTCGCCGGCGCAGTCGGCCATGTCGGTGTGCATGAACCCGTTAGCCGCGGAGGCGATCATGTACCCGCTGCGACCGGTTGTGAGGTCGGTCTCCCGGATCTCCAGCGCCCGCCCTCCGCGCACGTTCGCGTCGAACATGTGGATGCGGATCGTGTCGCCCTGATTCATCATCAGCGTGTGCGAGTTGGGCGTGTAGGTGGCGAGGTTCGACTCCTGCGGGCTGGGCGGGCCGGTGGGCACGCCGTTGCCCTGGATCCACGCGAAGTTGACCGGCTCGCTGCAGGTGTCGTTGCACGTCCCGTCAGCCTGGCACTCCAGGCTGTCGATGGTCAGCGCCGAGCACCAGTGTGTGTTGTCGCAGCTGATCGAGGTGCTGAACGGCGCGAAGCCAGGAGTGTAGAACTGCAGCTCCATGAACGCCGACCCGCCGCCCGGGTAGCCCGTGCTCGGGTTGGGCGCGTTGGAGTCCGAGCGCGGCCTGCAGGCGGTCTGCGGGAACGAGTGCGAGTCGCACAGGTTCATCGAGAACCAGGGCGCCAGAGTCAGC
>JBQCGJ010000063.1:0-9280 GCA_051955775.1 Gaiellales bacterium
TCGATCCCTGACAGCAAGGGGGTGATCCACGGCTGCTACGCCAACACCTCGCCGCATACCCTGCGGGTTATCGACACGGCCGTGACCGGTTCGTGTCCGAGTGGGACGACGCCGCTGAACTGGAACGTGAAGGGGCCGCCAGGGCCGAGCAACGCCTATGCGGCGCATCACGACGGTGCAGTGAGCCTGTCGCAGTCCGGCAGCACGCTGCTCACGCTCAACCTCGCGGCGGGAAGCTACGTGGTCACGGCGAAGGCACAGATCGACACGACGCAGGAGTGCAGCGGTGTCCCGTGTCAGATCAAGACGTTTCCGACGTGTACTTTGACGGCGGGAGCCGATTCGGACACCGTCAGCCAGGGAACCGAAGGCTCGACAAGCAGTAACAGCTTCGTCGATCGCATGGCCGCGGCCATGAATCTCGTCGTCGTGCACTCATCGACGACCTCGTTCACCGCCTCGTTTGTCTGCGCTGATGGACTGACGGATCTCGCACCGATGGGGGCCGTCGCGACGTTCAGCAAGATCGTCGCGGTCAAGGTGGGCAGCGTCTCAAACGCCGCTGAGTAACTCACCGTCGGGTGTGTGAGCGCTGCGGCTCGACTCCCCCGACGAGCGGGCTCGTCGGGGGAGTCGGCGCGCCCCTTAGCGACCTCGGGAGTTGGTGTGCTCGCGATCGTAGTAGGGCTCGTAGTAGGTGTTCAGCGAGCCGCGGTAGGCGGGGTCGCGGTAGCTCGTCTCGTCAAACTCGGGCGAGTTCTTGATCTCGTCCTTGGTTAGCGAAACGAACACCGTGTTGTCGTCGTGGTCGATGCGGTTGATCACGCCGGCGGGCAGCATGACCTTCTTACCGAAGATCCACGGACCCGTGTCTACAACGATGTAGCTCGTGCCGGTGTCGTAGGTCGCCTCGTCGATCTTGCCGATCGAGCCGTCTCGCGCCTCCACCGAGTATCCGGTGACGGGCGTCTGCTGGTCGGCCCATCCTGCTTCGCGGTACACCCACATCTCAGTCTTCATCGTGCTCATCACACACTCCTTTCACTCGGAGGGTGCGATGTGCATACCACGCTCCGCGCAGCAGAAACCTCTGGAATCTTCATCGCCGTCGTGTACATGGACGTGGCCTGCGCCGGCTCGAGTCGCTCCCTGTTCGCGTGGTACCGCCCAGCGGCCGACGCACCGCACAATCTGACCGAGCCGGGGTCGCAAGACCCGGAAATGGGAATCAGATATCCATGGTCGCAGCGGGTCGGCTCACCGCCATGGTGTAGGGCGAACGGGGCCACAGCGTCGCTATCGCACCCATCTCAAATTGTGTCTCGACGGGTTGCGGGCGTGGTGCCATAATGCCGCAAACAGGCAGGCGGGTTCCCGTACCCGAAATGGCGGAGGGAGACACGAAACGGTTCGTTGTCCTGCTCCGCGGTTGTCTCGACCGGCATCGCGTCACTGCTACTGATGCATGGTCACCGTTTGAATCTGGAAGTCGCACCCGTCCGGACTCGAGTGAAAGACCAACCCAACGGTGACATTGGTGACCGTCTGCACGCTGCTGAGATCCTGCTGGAGGGAGTACTCAACGAGGTCACCGGCTGTGCCGGCGTTGACCCCGGCCGAGACGATGTGCCCCAGATACGGAAGCCCAGTGAAGTTCCCGTTGGCGTCCCAGCCGAAGCCGTTCATGGCGGTCTGGTCGACGGTGGCTATCTGGACGAGCTCGGTCTCCCGAGGAGCACTGCAGATTTGCAGTCAGGTGGGGCCGATGGCGAGTGGGACCACCGGACCGCTCGGGAGCATGGCCACCGAGTTCCATAGGTTGACCCCGTTCCCTGCACAAAGCCCGTGGAGTTGATCCCGTCCAGCAGGTCGGCATTCAGCTTGGCCACCTTGGTCGTGGAGTTCACGGTGAACGGCGTATGCCCCGAGGCCACGTTCAGGCCAAGCGCCGTAGCTCCGGCACCGGTATTCGTGTTCGTGATCTGAAGCGCCCTGCCGGCGATGCCAGACCCGCTGAGCGTCGTCTGGGCGGTGCCGGTGTTGATGGTGTTGAGCAGAAAGTTCGCCGCCGCCGCGTAGGCGGCCTGGCCACCGACCGCGACGATTAACGCGGCCATCGCACCCGCCATCGCGGGCGACGGGATGAGACGACGCGCACGAGCCATGAGTCCCCCTCCTCCTGCTGATTGCAGCGTTCGCCACGATCCTACGGCCGGCCGCCAGGCGCGGTGCGGACGCGGACTCACCGCAGTAGCCTCCCGTCATGAGCGGCCACCAGGGCGAGCAGATCGCGCCGGTACAGGTGATTCAGCCGGCTGCCGAGCCGGTCGCCCGTCGAGCCGCGCGGGCTTCTGTACTGGCTGCCGGACAGCGGCGGTCCGGTCGCGCGCGACGTGCTGTGGGAACGCGAAGTCCGGGAATGCGAGCTCGCGCCGAATTCAACCCCGAGCTCGCCCCACCAGACTGACGGCCGCTGTACGTGGGCTACTTCATCCTCTGCCTGACGACCAGCACCGCGTTCAGTCCAACCGACGTGATGCCGATGCGGGCGTGGGCCAAGCTGACGATGGCCCTGCAATCGGTGATCTGGCTGGTGGTCGTCGGCCTGGTCATCGCCCGCGCCGTCAACGTGTTCAGCTGAGCCCCACGGCCCGAAAAGCGTGCTGCACATCAGCAGATGCCTTGCCTCCCAGTCCACAGGCCGAGCAGAAGTTGACGTCCACCCGCTGTGCCAGCCGCCGGCCTCGGAGGATCCCGGTCACGGAGATCGAGTCGGTGAAGAGGGCGCACGGGCACACCATCCTGGAGGCGACGCGCCGGGGGATGAAGTCCTCGAGCGCCCGGCACAACGCCACCGGGTGAGGGGCGGATCCGCCGTCGGGTTCGCAGTCCAGCCGATAGTGCGTCGTCGTGTGCGCGGTGTGGACAACGACCCTCAGCCTGGTTCGGGCAGCCCGTGCCGACTGGCCCGCGCACGACGCTGCGATACATACAGCCGCCAACAACAGAATCAGGTAGCGCACGCCTGTTCGACAGCGGACCAGGCGCCTCGGTTCCAACGCCGCCGACCATGGGAGATCAGCCACACCCTCGAAGAGTGTGGCCAGCACCCCTTCGGTCCCGCGCAGGCCACACCGCGGCCACCCGGGCGGCGAGCAAGACTCGACGGCATGCCTCGCCCCGAACGATTCCAGCTCGACTCGCTGCCGCCGATCGTGATCCGCCGGGCGGTGGTCGAGCCTCTCCCGCCGGCCGTGTTCGTCGCACGTCCCCGCGCCGAGTCGCCGTACGCAAACGCCGGCCGCTAGCCGGAGACGTGACTCAGGAGCCGAACGGGCCGTGCCCTGCGAAGCCCAGCGCGAGCAGCAGGATCCACCCCACGACGGCGATCATCGACACCATCGTGAGGAAGGTCACGACTGGGCCTGTGGGCCAGTCTTTGCGCGGAAGCTCATCCATGTCAATCGGACCCCTGTCGGAGCCTGCAAGGGTTAAGACGCTTCGCGGCGCCGATTTGTTCCATTCGCACCAAGCGACTTCCAGAAATTGTGAATTTGCGGGGGAGTTGTTGACCCGCGCGGTGACCCGCCGGTAGAGTCACCGCCCGTGGGAGACCGGTCCGCAGGGGCGCGCAGGCGCCTGCAGGGTGCGGCCGCGCTGATCGCGATCGGCACCGCCGCCGCGTGGCTCTTCGCGTCGGCTGCAGTCGCATCCGCGGCACCAGCGGGCGTCGTGCCCTGCACGGCCCCGCTGATGAAGACGTGGCCGACGTACGGTGGCAATTACCAGCGAACCCGCAACGACTGCGCGGCGTCGCCCGTGCAGCCTCCGTTCGTCAAGCGGTGGGCGGTCAACGAGCACGGCCTGATCGAGTTCCCGCCGATCTACGCCGCCGGGCGGCTGTTCCTGGGTATGGACGACGGCTGGCTGCTCGCCATCAACCCCGCCACCGGCGCCACGGTGTGGAAGGAGCGGTTCGCGCAGATCCGGCAGTCCCCCACCTACTACAGCGGCCACCTGGTGTTCGAGACCTCGCCTCAGGGCGTCAACTCGACGCGCCCGAAGGGACTGTTCTCCGTCTCCGCGAACAGCGGGAAGATCATCTGGCACCAGTCGCTCATGGGCGAGGGCTCTCCCACCGTCGTGCCCGGCATCCCCGACCCGCAGGTGTGCGCCGCCGACAGTCGCACCGCCGTCGTCGCGTGCTACGACGCGTGGAACGGCGCCCGCAGGTGGGTTCGTCAGCTGCCGTTGCGGCCCACCTCGTCCCAGATCAACGCCGCCATGGCCTACTCGCAGGGATACCTGTTCGTGGCGGACTACTACGGCGATGTGTACAAGCTCGCCACATCCAACGGCGTCCCCGCATGGGGGCACACATACAGCCAGCTCAGCGTGTACGGCAGCGTCGCATACGCTGACAAGCTGATCTTCCTGGCCAGCCGGGCCGGCAGCGTGTGGGCGCTGCGGGCGTCAAACGGCACCAAGCTGTGGAAGACCACCGTTGCGCCGTCGGCGTACGGATCGCCGGCGATCGCCGGCGACTCGGTCTACACGTCCACCTGGGGCAGCACGTACGGGACGTACTACAAGCTGAACGAATACACCGGCGCGGTGCAGTGGCGACACACCAGCACGCACCACTCCATGGCCAGTCCGGTCGTGGTCGGCAACATCGTGTACTTCTCGAACGTCGGCCCGAGCCGGGCCTCATCGGGACAGATCGTCGGCTACAACCGATCGGACATGTCGCTGGCGTTCGTGTTCCCCGACGGGAAGTACTCACCGTGCATCGTGGCCGGCAACTCCCTCATCATCTCCGGCTTCTCGAGGCTGTACCGGCTGGATCCCAAAGGCTGATGATCCCAGGAGGTCGCACGGCGGGGCGGGAACTCGGGCCGATGTCCACCGTGTACGGCCCCGCGCCGCTCCCGGGCGCCTAGATACCCGGGAGCGGCCCCCAGCGCGCCCGCCTGCCAGTCGACGGGCACACGCCTCTGCGGTCTATACCGGAGCCGACGTCTCCAGCCGCTTCTGCGACAGCCGGATCGCCTCGTCCCACCTGCGCTTCGAGAAGCGCCCCGCTCGCTCCTGACCTTCCAGCGCGAGCGACATGATCATGCGTGCCTGATTTGGATCGGAGCACTCGGACGCGGCCACCGTCAGCACGTCGGCGCTTTGCTTGTCGCGGCCCTCGCCCAGCATCCTGCGGGCTTCCTCGATCATATCCACGACTGACGACATCCAGGACCTCCTCGCCGCTTGCGTCTTACGTATCGGCGGCACACCGACATGTGAAGACGCTATCTCGCCGCCCGGTGGGTAATTCCACCCATTAGACTTCACGGGCGTACCGCCGATGGCTACCGCATCGCCTGACACACGGCTTCGAAAGCCGTCCTCCGGCAGGTTTTCGGCCTCGACCCTGGGGATGTACTGGCGCGTGTTCGCGGTCAACGCCGCGATCCTCGCGGTGGCCGTTGCGCTGCTCGCATTCACCCCGTTCGCGATCGACAAGCACACCACGAACGCCCAGCTGGCCGTGCTTGTGGCCGGCCTGGCGGTGATGCTGCTGGCCAACGCCGTGCTGCTGCGGCTCAGCCTGACCCCGCTGCGGCGGCTGACGTGGCTGATGCATGGCGTCGATCTGCTGCAGCCCGAACGGCGGCTACAGGCCACCGGAAGCCGTGAGGTGGCCGAGGTGATCGCCGTCTTCAACGCCACCTTGGCACGCCTCGAGGAGGAACGGCGCTCGTCCATCCACCGCGTGCTGAGCGCGCAGGAGTCCGAGCGGCGGCGGATCGCGCGCGAGCTGCACGACCAGATCGGCCAGGACGTGATGGCGGTGCTGCTGGACGCGGAGCGGCTCTCGCCGCACGTCCAGGGTGAGTCCGCCGAGATCCTGGTCGACATGGTCGATCTGGCTCGGGAGATCCTGGAGGAGCTGCGCCGGATCAGCTATGAGCTGCGCCCGGCGGCGCTCGACGAGCTCGGCCTGGCCAGCGCCATCGAGGAGCTGTGCGCGGGCGCCGACCGGCGACCCCACATCACGGTGGTCGCCACGGTGGAGCCGCTGGGCGAAGGGATCGACGGCGAGGTCGAGCTGGCCGTCTACCGGATCGCGCAGGAGGCGCTCACGAACGCCATCAAGCATGGCGGGCCGACCGCGGTGCACGTCGAGCTGAAGACCGCCCCCGACGCGGTCGTGCTGATGGTGTCGGACGACGGCTGCGGCCTGCCCGGAGCAGTCGCAGGCGGCGGCATCCGGGGCATGCGCGAGCGGGCGCACATGATCGGAGCGGTGCTCGAGATCACGCCCGGCCAGCCGACGGGCACGACGGTGCGCCTGCGGATCCCGGTGGCAAGGTGAGCCCCGCCGGTCCCCGGCGCGAGCCGGTGCGGATCCTGCTGGCGGACGACCACGAGGTGGTGCGCCGAGGGTTGAAGCTGGTGCTGGAATCCGAGCCCGACCTGCTCGTCACCAGCGAGGCGGCGGACGGCGCGACCGCGGTCAGGCGGGCGCTCAAGGACGACGTCGACGTGGCAGTGCTCGACCTCTCCATGCCCGGCATGAGCGGGCTCCAGGCGACCCGCGAGCTGGCGCGCCTGAGGCCCTCCGTTCGCATCCTCATCCTGTCCATGCACGACAACGAGCAGTACCTGCATGAGGCGCTGCGGGCGGGCGCCTGCGGGTACGTGCTGAAGTCCGACGGCGGCTCCAGCCTGGTCTCGGCATGCCGTGCCGCCGCCGCTGGACGGGCGGTGCCGACGCCGTCCATCCGCGGCCGGGAGCCGGGGTCCGTGCTCGATCGCGAGACATCGGCGGCCGCGGAGCGCCTGACCGAGCGCGAGGCGCAGATCCTCAGCCTGATCGCCGACGGTCACACCACGAAGGAGATCGCCGAGCTGCTCGTGATCAGCCCGCGCACGGTCGACCGGCACCGCGAGAAGCTGTCGCGCAAGCTCAACCTGCGAAACCGGGTCGAGCTCACCCGTTTCGCGTTGCGCAGCCACCTGGTCGACCCGTAGGGTCAGGCCCGGCGCTACTCCTCGTCCTCGAGAAGGTCGCCGTCCTCCTCGGCGTACAGCACCTGCGCGCCCATTCGCCCGGCCACCTTGATCGGCTCCAGCTCGCCGGGATAGCTGTAGTACCGGCGCTGGGTGAGCCCGGCCACCGAGAACGGCTCGTCCATCTCCAGCAGCACGCTGCGTCCGCGCACGCGAAGCACGGTGCCGCGCGCCCCTGAGGTCTTGAGCCGTACGCGATCGCCCTCGTGGAGCTCGGGCGGGGGCGGCGGGATCGGCTTCCGCCAGGCTCGTTTGGGGCGGCGGCGCAGCGCCATCGGCTACTCGCCGGGCTCGAAGGTGTAGTGAGTATCCGGCTTGAAGCCCTGCGGTTGCTTGCCGACGACCATGGTGAACGCGTCGTGCTCATGCATCACCGAGTTGACGCCGGCCGGCGCCGGCTTGCCGTTCACCCACACCTTGACGCCGTCGCAGTAGCCGCCCAGGCACTGCCCGGTGGCGTACACGCCCCACACGTCGAAGAACTGGAGCAGCGTGGCGTGGAAGCCCCTGGTGGGCGACTCAACGTGGATGATGCCGTTCTTGCCGGGGTCGACGTTCTGGTCGTGCGTATGCACGTCGGAGGACATGGCGGGCGGGTTCTGAAGGCCGATGTTCACCGGCACCAGCACCTTCTTGCCGTTCACGTACAGGGTCAGGTGAGCGTGGTAGTGGGTGATCGCCGCCTGCTCCGCGCTGGGCTGAAGGCCGAGGGAGTCGAGCGCACACGGCAGGTTGGAGTAGTTGGCCGGCCACGTCGGCTGGGACAGCGGGTCGAGCGTGGCGTGCGACAGGCGCGCCTGCACGCAGGACGCGCTCTGACCGCCGCTGGCCGCCGAACTGCCGCGGGAGACCAGCACGACCGCGACCACCACCGCCGCCACGATCACCGAGCCGGACACCAGCCACGCCCACAGCGGGATACCCCCGCGCTGCGCCGGGCGGCGCGACGACGAGGATGCGATGCCCTGGCCGCTGCCCAGGCGGCGGTCGCGCTTCTCGTTGGTTCGTTGCTTCTGGCCCTTGCTCACCTCGCCGTTTACTGTAGCGATACCCGGGCGCGCCACGTGCCTCCCGGTACACTCCGCGCCCGTGTGGACGCTGATCCGGTTCCTCCACCTGACCGCGGCCGCCGCGTGGGTCGGTCTTCAGCTCGCCCTGTTCCTGTTCGTGCCGCTGCTGCGGCGGCGGGTCGGCTCCGAGGAGGCCCGTGCGCTCGTGCGCGACATCGGCAAGCGGCTGGCGGTGGTCGCGGCGGTGGCGCTGCCCACCCTGCTGGCCACCGGGGCCGCCCTGGCGTCCCACGAGGTGCCCGCCTCACGATCAGGGCTGGTCGACGCCAAGGTGCTGATCCTGATCGCCGTGGCCGCGCTGCTGGCGGGCCACGGAGTCGCCCGCACACCCCGCCAGCGCATCGGCGCATCGGTGCTGATGCTCGTGCTCAGCCTGACCGCCGTGGCCATCGGCGCCTACCTGACAGAGACGTGAGCGACGAGCCCGAGCAACCGCCGACGGCCGTGGCATTCTGCCCGTACTGCGGCGAGCCGCTGGGGTCGTTCTTCGGTACCCGCCTGGCCGACGGCGCACGTGTGTGCGACCGCTGCGGGGAATGTTTCGAGGTCATCCGCGTTGCAGACAGTGAAGGCAATTAGCGTGGCAAACGCCACCACAGGGAATCGAGGACACACCATATGAGCGACATCCGAGACGTGATCATCATCGGCGGGGGGCCGGCCGGGTACACGGCAGCGCTGTACGCGGCGCGCGGCAACCTGCATCCGCTGGTGTTCGAGGGCTTCAGCTTCGGCGGTCAGCTGATGATCACGTCCGACGTCGAGAACTACCCCGGGTTCGAGGAGGGCATCCTGGGCCCCCAGCTGATGTCCACCATGCGCGCCCAGGCCGAGCGATTCGGCGCCGAGATGGTGTCAGACGACGTGACCAGGGTCGATTTCTCCTCCCGCCCGTTCAAGGTGTACGTGGGCGACGTGGAGCACCAGGCCCGCTCGGTGATCGTGGCCACCGGCGCCACGGCCCGCCAGCTGGGGCTGGACAACGAGCGCCAGCTGCAGGGCAAGGGCGTCAGCTACTGCGCCGTGTGCGACGCAGCCTTCTTCCGCAACCAGCACGTGGTGGTGGTGGGCGGAGGCGACTCCGCCTTTGAAGAGGCGACCTTCCTGTCCAAGTTCGCGACCAAGGTCACCCTGGTGCATCG
>JBQCGJ010000064.1:0-3746 GCA_051955775.1 Gaiellales bacterium
TGCGCTCGCCGAGCAGCAGGTCTCGCACCGCGCCGCCGACCAGGTATACCCCCTCGAAACCCCCGGCCGCATGCTGGACGGCCCGCCACAGGCGGTCGAGGCCCAGCGTGGCGAGCTGCTCGCCGAGGTCGCCCGGTGCGGCGTGCTCCTCGACCGGTGCCCGCGCGTCCCGAAGCGCGGCCAGCAGGTCGCTGCGGGTGACCACGCCGAGCACGGACTCCACTGCGGGCGGCGCGCCGGCGGCCTCGGCGACGACGGCCAGCCGGCCGGCGGCGCTGCGGGCCCGCGCCCGCTGCACCTCGGCCAGCGGAGCGTCGGGAGACACCGCGGCGACCAGGGAGCTCATGACCGCCCGCACCGGCGCGTGGCCCAGACCGTGGCCGATCGCCTTGTCGAGGTCCTCGCGCGCGGCGGCGCCGGCCAGCACCCCGCCTGCCTCCACCTGCACGCCGGAGGTGTGGCGCCTGCGGCATTCGTCCAGGGCCTGGTCGATGGTGGCCGCGGCGCTCACGAACCAGGCGGGCGTGGACATGATGTCGCGGGCGCGGGGGGCTGCCGCGATGGCGTCGGGCAGCGCGGCCACGATCCGCTCGCGAACCTCGGCCAGCGTCGCGCCGCGGACGATCGAGGACGAGGCCGGGGCGTGGCCGCCTCCGCCCACCGGAGCCAGCGCGATCCGCATGTCCAGGGCGGGTACGCGGCTGCGGCCGACCGCGAACACGCGGCCCTCCATCTCGACCAGCATGACCAGCGCCCGGCAGTCCGACAGCTCGACGATCTTGGTGGCCAGGGTTGACACGCCGTCCACGTACCGTGGCCAGGCGGCCGCCGCCACCAGCACCGGCGTGCCGCCCACCATGTGGGTGCGCGCGGTGTCCAGAAGCGTTGTCAGCAGCACCCGCTCGTCCCCGCCCAGAGGCGTGTGCAGGAAGCCCCCGACCAGCTCCTGCGACGCGCCGTGGCGGGCGCAGAACGCCAGCGCCTCGATGTCGCGCAGGGTCGTCGTCGGGTAGGTCAGCGATCCCGTGTCCTCGTGGATGCCGAGCGCGAGCGCCGTGGCCTCGGTGGGCGTCGGCTCGAGCCCGCGCTCGGCCAGGATCGAGACCATGGTCGTGGACAGCGCGCCGTCGGCGGAGCGGACGTGGCAGCCGGGGCTGACCCAGTCGGGCGACGGCTCGTCCGGTCCCAGGTGGTGGTCGAACAGCGTCACCTCCACGCCCTCCCGGCCGAGCAGCTCGGCGAACGGGCCGAGCCGCGAGCGGTGCGGCGTTTCCACCACCACGACCCGCGTGACGCCGCTGAGATCGAGGCTGGAGGGGTCTGCCAGGTCGAGCTCGTCCGCGTGCAGCGAGGCGAACTCGCGCACGTTGCGGTTCATCCCGCCGTGCACACATACCCGCGCCTGCGGGTACAGGCGGCGTGCCGCGACCAGTGCCCCGAGGGCGTCGAAGTCCATGCCGGCGTGTGTCACGATCACCTGCTGCGGGCGCATGCCCACACTGTATGGGGTGAGATGGAGGTCGCCGCGGTTCAAGGCCCCAACAAACCGGGGCCAGGCCCCTCGGCGACGAGGTGAGATGGAGGTCGTTCCACAGTGGCCCGCGGGGCCAGGCGACGGATGCGGGTGCGCTGGCAAGGATCGAGCGGCGAGCGGAGCGCAGGCGTGGTGGGTTCCCACGTCGAGCACCGCACGCCGCGTGGGACACAGCCAGCGTGCCCGCAGACCAGCCTGGCTCAGGCGGCCAGCGCGACCAACTCGATCTCCACCGCCGCCCCGCCCGGCAGGCCGGCCACCTGCACTGTCGAACGCGCCGGGGGGTCGGACGCGAAATACTCGGCGTAGACGGCGTTCATGGCGGCGAAGTCGGCCAGGTCGGTCAGGAACACCGTGGTCTTGACGACCGCCTCCAGCCCCGTCCCGGCCTCGGCCAGCACCGCGCTCAGGTTGTCCAGGGTGCGCCGGGTCTGCGCCTCGACGCCGCCCTCCACCAGCGCGCCGGTGGCGGCGTCGGCGCCGACCTGGCCGGCGCAGAAGACGAAGCCGCCGGCGCGGATCGCCTGGTTATAGGGGGCTCCTTCGAACGGCTTGGGGGCGCCGTCGGCCACGATCACGGCCTTCGTCACGATCGCTGTCCTTTCTGGGTGGTGGCATCGCGCAGCCGCTCCGCTCTGACGCGGGCCGACTGGGCGTGGTTGGGCAGCCCCTCCGCCTCGGCCAGGGCCTGAAGCGGGCCGACCAGGGCATCGACGGCCGGGGCGGGCACCTCGATCACCTCCTGCGCACGCAGGAAGACGGCCGGCGACAGCCCCTGGGAGAACCGCACGTGGCCCCCCGTGGGCAGGATGTGGTTGGAGCCCGCCACGTAGTCGCCGAACGCCGTGCCACTCCACTCGCCGAGGAAGATCGCCCCCGCGTGCACGATCTGCTCCAGGGCGGCCTCCGGGTCCGCCACCATCAGCTGCAGGTGCTCCGGCGCGTATGCGTTCACGAACGCCACGGCGGTATCCCACGAGTCGGCCTCGGCCAGCGCGATCTGGTCGTACCCCGATACCAGGCCGGCAACCGCCTCCAGCAGGTCGGCGTCGGTGGTCACGAGCACCGACTGGGCGCCCGGCCCGTGCTCGACCTGAGCGATCAGATCTGACGCAAGGATGTCGGCAGGCGCGGCATCGTCGGCCAGCACGATCAGCTCGCTGGGGCCTGCCAGCGACTCGATCCCGACCTCGCCGAACAGCCGCCGCTTGGCCTCCTCGACATACGGGTTGCCGGGCCCGACCAGGACGTCGACCGGCCGGATCTGCTCGGTGCCCAGCGCCATCGCGGCCACCGCCTGGGCGCCGCCGATCGCATACACCTCGCGCACACCCAGCAGCGCGCACGTCGCAAGCACTGCCGGCCGCGGCAGCCCGTCGGGGTCAGGGGCGGAACACACGCAGATCTCCGGCACGCCGGCCACCTGGGCGGGCACCACCGCCATGGCCGCGGTCGAGGCGTAGGCGGCCAGCCCACCCGGCACGTACACGCCCGCCCGCTGCACCGGAACATGGCGGGTGGACACGGTCTGGCCCTGCGCCAGGGTGACCCGCGTCTGGGCCGGCACCAGCTCCGAGGCGACCGTGCGCAGGTTCTCGACCATCAGCTCCAGGGCCTCGCGAACGCTGGCGTCCAGCGTGGCCAGCGCCCGGGCCAGCGCCGCCGCCGCCACCCGGCTGGTGGGCAGGTCGGCGCCGTCCAGGCGAAGCGTCAGCCGGCGAACGGCGTCGTCGCCGCCCGCGCGCACCATGTCGACGATGTCCGCGACCGTCCGCTGCACGTCATCGCGCGCCTCGGGCGACGGACGCAGCATGGCAACCGCCGAGCCAACCGAGTCGCGAGTGAGCGACAGCCGTTCCAAGAACCGAAATGTACCGGGGGCGCAAAACCGGTGCGGCTTTTCCCTGCATCCGCAGCGGCGCCGATTCGACTACCTCGAACGACGGAGCTTCAGCTCGAGACGCGCTCGATGCGGGCGCCCAGCGCGCGCAGCCGCTCGTCGATCCGCTCGTATCCGCGGTCGATCTCGCCGACGTTGCCGATCTGGCTGGTGCCCTCCGCACACAGCGCGCCGATCAGCATCGCCATGCCGGCCCGGATGTCGGGGCTGGCCATGCGCTCGCCGAACAGCTTCGCGGGCCCCGTGACGACCGCCCGGTGCGGGTCGCAGAGGATGATCCGGGCGCCCATCGAGACCAGCTTGTCGGTGAAG
>JBQCGJ010000065.1:0-6106 GCA_051955775.1 Gaiellales bacterium
CCGCATCGGCATCATCCGGGCTCGCGAGTGCCGGCCGTGTACTGCCTGCCGGGCCGCGGCGCCACCGCCGGCGGAGTGCAGACGTGGCGTTCGCGCGGCGGCTGCGGCCCGCGCCGCGCACGATGTTCAGCGCCGGCTGCCATGACGACGGCTTCTGGCGGCAGGCCGCCGGCCCCGCGCTGCGCTTCCTGGACGAGCACCTGAGCTGAGTGCGGGAAACCGGGGCCAGGCCCCGGCTGTCGGTCGCCATCGAATGCGGGGCCGGGCCCCGGTTTCTGGGGCCTGGCCCCTCGGAGCTAGGCCCGAACCAGCGGCTTGTACTTGATGCGGTGCGGCTGGTCGGCCTCGGCGCCCAGCCGCTCGTGGCGGTTTCGCTCGTACTCCTCGTGCGTGCCCTCGAACCACACGACCTGTGAGTCCCCCTCGAACGCCAGCATGTGCGTGGCCACCCGATCCAGGAACCAGCGATCGTGCGAGATCACCATCGCGCAGCCGGCGAACGACACCAGGGCGTCCTCCAGCGCGCGCAGCGTGTCCACGTCGAGGTCGTTGGTCGGCTCGTCCAGCAGCAGCAGGTTGCCCCCGGAGCGCAGCAGCTTCGCCAGGTGCAGGCGGTTTCGCTCACCGCCCGACAGGTCACCGACGCGCTTCTGCTGGTCGGAGCCGCGGAAGTTGAACGACGCCACGTACGCTCGCGAGTTGATGTCGCTCTTGCCGACGGTGATCCGGTCGAGGCCGCCCGACACCTCCTTCCACACCGTGTTGGCCGGATCGAGATCGGCCCGGGCCTGGTCGACGTACGCGATCTCGACCGAGTCGCCGATCCGCAGCGACCCCGACTCAGGCTGCTCCTGACCGGAGATCATGCGGAACAGCGTGGTCTTGCCGGCGCCGTTCGCCCCGATCACGCCGACGATCCCGCCGGCCGGCAGAGAGAACGAGAGGTCGTCGATCAGCAGCCGGTCGCCGTAGCCCTTGCGCAGGTCGCGGGCCTCGACCACCAGGTCGCCCAGCCGCGGACCCGCGGGGATGTGGATCTCCACCCGGTCCAGCTTGACGTTCTCCTCCTCGGCCAGCAGCGACTCGTAGGCCGCGACTCGTGCCTTCGACTTGGCCTGCCGCGCCCTGGGCGCCATTCGCACCCACTCCAGCTCGCGGGCCAGCGTCCGCCGGCGGGCCGACTCCTGCTTCTCCTCCACAGCCAGCCGGGCCTGCTTCTGCTCGAGCCAGGACGTGTAGTTGCCCTGGAAGGGGATCCCGTGGCCGCGGTCGAGCTCCAGGATCCAGCCGGCCACGTTGTCCAGGAAGTACCGATCGTGGGTGACCGCAAGCACGGTTCCCTGGAACTCGGCCAGGAACCGCTCCAGCCACGCCACCGACTCGGCGTCGAGGTGGTTGGTCGGCTCGTCCAGCAGCAGCAGGTCGGGCGAGGACAGCAGCAGCCGGCACAGCGCCACCCGCCGCCGCTCGCCGCCCGACAGGGTGTCGACGGATGCCTCGCCGGGCGGGCAGCGAAGTGCGTCCATGGCCACGTCGAGCATGCGGTCGAGGCTCCAGGCGTCCGTGCGGTCGATACGGTCCTGCACCTCGCCCTGCTCTTCCAGCAGCGCCTGCATCTCCTCGTCCGACATCGGCTCGGCGGCGAAGCGAGCGGAGATCTCGTTGAAGCGGTCGAGCAGCGCCCGCTTCTCGGCCACGCCGTCCTCGACGTTGCCACGCACATCCTTGGCCGGGTCGAGCTGCGGCTCCTGGGGCAGCAGCCCGACGGTCGTCCCGGGCGCGATCTGGGCGACGCCGTTGGAGGGCTCGTCCAGCCCGGCCATGATCCGAAGCAGCGTCGACTTGCCCGCGCCGTTCGGCCCCAGCACGCCGATCTTCGCCCCCGGCAGGAAGGACAGCGAGATGTCGCGCAGCACCTGGCGCTCGGGGCCGTAGAACTTGTTGGCCCGGTGCATCGTGTAGACGTAGGTGTCGCTCACGGCGCACCAGGATAGATCAGCTTCCCGGCCGAGTCTCCCTCCGCCGCGACCAGGCCATGCCCAGCACGGCCGCCGCCGTCATCCCCACAGCCGCCGACAGGATGGCCACGACGATCCCGCCGCCGAGGTAGTGCACGCCGATCAGGGCCGGGGCGGCGACCAGGAACACCGGCGTCAGCACCAGCAGGCGGTCGCGCATCAGCGAACTCGGGCCGCTCGCCCACCACCACAGCGACCCCACGCCGACCACCACGCCGACGACCACGGCCACACGCCCGGCAGTGATCCGCGAGATCCAGCCGAAGCGGGCGGCGGCCACCACCGCCCACGTCCAGATCGCGATCACCGACCCGCCGCCGGCCACCATCAGGTCGCGGCGGACGAGCTTGCGCAGATCCTCCTGCTGCATCGGATCACCGTAGCGTGTGGGGCGGGCACCGCCCGCCCCACACACACCGGACGTGGCTTACGGGCCGCCGTGAACCGGAGGCGGCTCGCCCATCGCGACCGACAGGCTTTCGGCGGAGTCCCCGGCGCGATGCTCCGGCAGCACGTCACCCTTGTGCTGCTGGAACCCGAACCACACGATCAGGCCCGAGATCACCACCGCGGCGACACCCGTGATCGGCCCCCACCTCTGATACCAATGGATATTCCCGTAGAACTCGGGACGCGGCCACGCCAGGTTGATCACCATTGCCGCCCCGTACAGGATCGCCAGCACGTTGGTGACGACCGCGAACCCGCCCAGGCTGAACAGGCCCTGGTTGCCGGTCGGCAGGTTGTCCGGCCAGCCGTTGAGCCGCTTCTGCAGCAGCGGGATGTTCACGCCCAGGTACGCCAGGTACATGAAGATGATGCCCAGCGCGATGATCACCTCGAACGCGTACTGGTTGTAGATGTTGAAGGCCAGGATGGCGATCGCGATCGCGCCCACCAGCACGGCCGGGAACACCGGCACCCGGCGGGTGCCCGACACGGACGCCAGCCGGGACGCGCCCGGCAGGTTGTTGTCACGGCCCATCGCGAACAGGATCCGCACCGACATGGCGTGGATGGCCAGGCAGCACACGAAGATGGCCAGCGCGCAGTCGGCCAGGAAGACGTTGCCCCAGGTGTTTCCGAGCACGTCCTTGGTGATCACGGTCAGGCTGAGCGCCGTGGGATTGGCGTACAGCTTGTCGCTGACCGCCATCGTGCCGAACAGGATCAGCAGGAAGCCCAGTGTGCCGGCCGTGGCCAGCGCCTGGATGACCGCCCGCGGCGCCCGCTTGCGCGGGTTGTCGGTCTCCTCGGCCAGCGAGCCGGCCGTGTCGAACCCGTACATCACATAGAGCGGCATGATGGCGCCGATCAGGAGCGCTCCCAGATAGCCCCAGGAGTGCCCGGTGCCCGTGCCGGCGGTGTTGGTCAGCACATCGCTCGGGCTGCGCGTGGTGTTGACCAGGAAGATGATCACCAGCCCGGTGGCGCCGATCAGCTCGGCCAGCACCCCGATGTTGTTGATCCTGGACATCACCGACACGCCGGCCACGTTGATGAGCGTGGTCAGGCAGACCATGATGATGCCCAGCACGATCGCGTTCTTGGCGAAGTCGCTGGAGTAGAAGTTGAGCGAGTTCGCCGAGGATCCGACGAGCTGGAAGCGCGGTGAGATCTGCGGCAGGATGATCTGCCAGGCCAGGGCCACCGCGGGCACGGTGACGATCTGGGCGCACATGTACATCCATCCCGTGTTCCACGCCCAGCCCCTGCCGGCCACCTGCTTCGACCACTGGTAGACCGACCCCGCAAGCGGGTAGTGCGCGGACAGCTGCGCGAACTGGAGGGCGACCATCATCTGGCCGAAGAGGACGAAGATCCATGCCCAGATGAACGCAGGGCCTGCGAACAGGAAGCCCAGATACGACGTCTGGAACATGCCGGTGAGGATGGAGATGTAGCTGAACCCTGCGGCGAATGAGGAAAAACTGCCGAGCGTTCGGTGAAGCTCCTGTTTGTAGCCGAAGCCCTCGAGGTCCCGGGCGTCCGACGACTCGGAGATTCCGGACATACGACTCCTTTCTGGCACGGAGGCGGTCTAGACCGGTGATCTTCCCCCACGCATGGGGGAAAGTCAACGCGCGGATCCCGGCTCCGGCCCGGGGCGCACAGCCCCGGGCCGGATCGCGTGGTCATTCCACGGGGATCTCGGAGTTGATCTTGCTGAGGTCGATGCCCTCTCGCGAGCGGGCCACCCGGGAGATCACGTAGATCGCGATGGCCACGATGTACAGCGCCGCCATGTAGATCAGCGACTTGTGATGGTTGACCCCGTAGGCGTCGGTGGAGAACCACTTGTACCCGCAGAACGCCAGGAACGCACCGAACACGATGCCGACCAGCGTGACCAGGGGGATGCCGGCGATCTCGTACCGGGAGATCGGCGAGGCCTGGTAGATCTCGCGCTTGCGCCAGGGCAGGATGATCGCCGACAGGGTCGTCCCGAAGTAGGTGATCGCGATCACCACCGTGGCGTCCAGGGTGTAGCCGTAGAAGGTGGAGTTGTAGGCGTACAGGTAGCTGATCGGGATGGACGGGATCAGCATCAGCGCCAGCGCCCCCAGCGGGACGTGGGTGCGGTCGTCGACCTTGGCCGCCCACTCGGGCAGCACGCGGTCGAACGCGGCCGCGAAGATGACCCGGGTGGAGCTCAGGAACACGCTGCCCGCCCAGCCGAAGAACCACAGCGAGAGCAGGAGCAGCAGCACCACCTGCACCAACCCGTTGTGGAAGAACATCGCCGCCAGCATGCCCGGATACGGGAACCAGTACGTCGGCGCCGTGAATGACGCCCAGTACTCCGCGCTGAGGATCCCGTAGAAGTTGAAGCCCATGGCGTGCGCCATGGCGGCGAAGGTCGCGACCACCACCACCGTGGTGAAGACCAGCGCCCCGCCCATGGCGTAGATGTTCTTGCGGAAGTCGGACGCCCCGCGCACCTCGCCGTACAGGGTCGCGCCCCAGTTCGGCCACAGGTTGTAGAAGAGCATGAAGGGCACCAGCAGCAGGGTCGCGCGCAGCGGGAACGCCCCGAACCCCTTGAAGCCCACGCCGGCCTTGTGGGCGGCGTCGACGGTGCCCTGGAAGGCGTTGGGATCATGGGTGCCGTAGATGTCGGTCTGGCGGTTGAATGCCGTCTCGAAGTCGGCCTTGGAGTGGAACAGGAAGATCAGCAGCATCAACGCCAGCCCGATCAGCGCGCCGTAGAAGCAGTACTTCTGGAAGCGCGCATAGTTCCGCATGCCGATCGACACCACGACCGAGGCGATCACCGCTGTGAACAGGGAGGCCACGAAGATGCCGGTGCCGTGGAGCGGGTTCCACCAGGCCGCATGGAAGGTGCTGGTGCCGTTGTAGCCGAGCACGTTCAGGATCGGCTGGATCACCTCGATGATCAGGATGTTGGCGTAGATGGGCACCCAGTGCCACAGGATGAACCACCAGCCGGTGGCGGCCAGCACGAAGCCGACCCCACCGCCGAACACGCGCGTCTGCCACACGTAGTCACCGCCGGCGCGCGGCATGACCGCGATCATCGACGCGTAGGTGACCACCTCGAAGATGACGAACAGGCCCGACAGGATGATGGCGGCGATCAGGCCACCCTCGGGGAAGACCGCGATCCCGGTGAAGGCGTAGCCGAAGCCGAGCGCCATCAGGTTGATCGCGAAGGCCGAGTAGATGAAGGCGTCGAACACCGACCATCCCTTCACCAGCCCGGTTGCCTTGCGCACGAAGAGGGTGCGTTCGACTGGTACATCAGCGGCTGCCATTGCTCGCTGCTCCTTTCTCTAGCCGCTCGTGAGCACGAACTTCTTGACCTTCTTGCCGTCCAGGTCGACCAGCGCGCCAAGCAGGTCGCCCTGCTCGTAGGCGCTGCCCGGGTTGATGCACAGGGTGTCGCCGATGCGGGTGTGGCCGCGGGCTTCGTGGATGTGCCCGTGCAGCGTCAGGCCGGGCCGGAACTCCTCGATGGCCTGTCTGACCGCCGTCGAGCCGACCGGCTCCGGGGCGTGCCCGCCGTGCTTGGGCGTGAGGTCCTCGTGCAGCCCCGGCGCGTCGTCCAGGCCTGAGCCGTACGGCGG
>JBQCGJ010000066.1:0-6445 GCA_051955775.1 Gaiellales bacterium
GGAAGGTGAACACGTCGTCGCGGCTTCCGGTGATCCGCCTCTCGTTCACGGCCAGCACCAGCGCCGCGCCGAGCATGAAGCCGATCGCGGCGCCCACCAGGATGCACAGCACCAGGTGCGGCGGTCGCTTGGGCGGCCGACGGGCGGCCGCCAGATTGGTCGTGCTCTCGTGTTCGACCATGATCTGACCTCCAGCGGAGGGTGCCCATCGGTCGATGCCCCGAGTGAAGCACGGGCAAACGTGGTGCCTAATCAGGCTGTAGGTCGACCGATCGGATCGACGCCACCAGGCCGTCACGGAACGTGACCACCCACGAGCTGCTGCGATCCGAGCCGCCGCCCGGCCCGAACCAGCTCACCCGTCCCTGCAGCAGATAGGAGCCGTCCTCCAGCTGCCGCCCGGCCGCGTCGGCCTGGAACCGCAGCCGGCTGTGAAACGCCTCCCGGTACCACTCCCGCGCCGCCTCCCGGCCCACGATCGGCTGCGGTGAGCTGACCAGGTGCAGCTCCACATCCGGATGCATCAGCTCAGCCAGCTGGTCGGCGTCATGCGCGGAGAACGCCCGGTACATCCCGTCTATGAGATCGGCATTGCCCATACCGTGGTGCGATGATCGCAGATCCCCGGCCTCGTGTGAACCGAGGGTCAAAACGCAATGCCCTCATACCGCCCGCGCAAACGTGACCAGCGTGCCGCCGGAGGCGGGGTACGACACCTCGTGCCGCGAGGTCAGCGACTGCAGCACGGCCGTCCCCGCTCCGGCGCTGCCAGACCAGGGGGCACCGCTGCCCCTATCGCGCACGCTGGCCTCGAACTCGACGGTGGATATGCGAAACTCGATCTCGATCGTGCCCGGCCTGCCCTGGTACCCATGTTCGATGGCGTTCTTGCACACCTCAGACAACACCAGCTTGAGGTCGTCGACCAGATCCTCGGGGATCGAGACGTCCCGCAGCGCGCCGGCCAGCGCATGCCGGCACAGGGCCAGCGTCTCGGGCTCTGCGGCGACGGTGAGGCGGGCGAAGGGAGCCGGCTGGTGACCCATGACGCACAGCCTACTGCTCGCCTGGAGGTGCTGGAGGGTGCGCGCGGCGCGGCAGTAGCCGGCGGAGTCGCGGCGTGGGCCGCGCTGGCCGCCGGGATGGGCCCGCTGGCGGCCGACAGGGCCGGGCGGGCGCTCGAGTCCGCGGTCGCAGCAGCGCCCGGTCCCGTGATCATGACCGCCTCCATCGGGACCGGGGACGCCCTCCTGGAACTGCTGGGAGCCGGGCGTCCCAGTGCTGCGCTGCTGGACGGCCTGGGCGCCGCGACGGCCGATGAAGGGCGCATCCAGATCCACCTTCGCCCCCCTCCGCTGCGGGGTCTGTGAGCGCATTCGGAGAACGGGAATGTTTCATTCGCGGCCCGCGGAGCACACATACAGGGCATGAGCACAACCGCAGCACAGACCGATCGCGACCAGCTGATCCTCCGCCACGCCTCGCTGGTGCGCGCCATTGCGCGCCGCTATGCCGGCCGCGGCATGTCCCACGACGACCTCGTACAGACCGGCTATCTGGGATTGATCCAGGCGGTCGACCGCTTCGACGCCAGCCGCGGCGTCCCGCTTCGAGCGTATGCCGCGAGGACCATCGAGGGCGAGATCATGCACCTGTTCCGCGATCGCGGCTGGGCCGTGCATGTCCCGCGGCCGCTTCAGGATCTGGGGCGTCGGGTGAAGTCCGCCCGCGACGGGCTGGCCCACAAGCTCGGCCGTCCTCCGACCACCGCCGAACTTGCCGAGGCGCTCGGCGAGAGCGAGGAGCAGGTGGTCGCGGCGATCGATGCGCGACGCGCCTATTCGGCCGAGCCGCTGCTGGACTCATCGCCGGACGAGAACGGCGACACGCGCCCCGGAGAGCGCGCGCTGGAGGTGACCGACGACGGGTTTGAGCTGACGCTCGACCGTCAGGCGCTGCGAGGCGCGCTCGAACAGCTCGACCCGCGGGCTCAGCGGATCGTCGCGCTGCGGTTCTTCCACGACCAGACGCAGTCCGAGATCGCGGCGGAGCTGGGGATCAGCCAGATGCATGTTTCGCGGCTGCTGCGCCGCGCGCTGTCGGACATGCAGGCGGCCCTGGAAGTCGTCGAGCCCGACGCGGCCTAACTCTGAGCTGGGCGAGTTCCGTTGGGGACGACGGCGTCGATCGCCGCCTCCCGGCCCTGGGTCAGCGGCAGCCGCCGGTCGAGGCCGGTCAGCTCCAACAACCGCGTGACGGCATGGCCGGTGCCTTCGCCGAGGGCGATCACATACGCGATGCCCGCGGCCGCAGCCCGATCGCGGCCTGACAGCAGCACCTGCAACACCGCCGAATCAATGAACGTGGCCTGGGTGAGGTCGACGACGAGGCCGGTGGCCCGTGTCGAGGCGGCCTCGATCCGGCCGCGCAGCTCTTCGGCCGACGCCAGGTCATGCTCCCCGCGAACCACCACGACCTCCACGCCGGCCCTCGCCTGCTCCAGATCCAGCATGGCACTCATTCTCTACAGGCTACCGGGTCCCGGTTGGCGAGGTGCCGTCAGTCGTGGGTCGTGCGTTTGACCACCAGCAGCGCGACGTCGTCGTCGGGCGCCCCCGCCTTGTACTCCAGAACGGCCCGCTCGACGTGGTCGGCGATCATCGCCGGGGCGAGATCGCGAGACTCGGCCAGCAGCCCGCGCAGCCGGTCCTCGCCGAAGATGTGGCCGTCGCGCCGGATCTCGGTCACGCCGTCGGTGTACAGGACGAGGGAGTCCCCCGCGCCCAGTGTGGCCTGGCGCTCCTGAAGCTGCGGATCGGAGAACACTCCCAGCAGCGTCCCCGGCCCGCAGGCAACATCGATCCGCCCGCCCGGACCGATCACCAGCGGCGGCGGGTGGCCTGCGCAGGCCACCCTGACGATGGCGCCGTCGGGCGTGACGTCCAGCCGGGCCGCCGCGACGGTGCAGAAGCGATAGTCCGACACCTCGCCCATGAGCGTCTGGTTGACGAGCTTCAGCACCCGGCTGGGCCTGCGCTCGTTGAGGGCGACGGCGCGGATCGAGTGTCGCACCAGCCCGGTCAGCGCCGCCGCCTCGGCGCCCTTCCCACACACGTCCCCGACGACCAGGAACCAGCCCCCGTCCGCGGCCTCGAACACGTCGTAGAAGTCGCCGCCCACATCACCCGCCCCAGCCGGGTGGTAGACGGCCGCCATCTGAATCCCCTGGATGGACGGCAGGGACGGCGGCAGCAGGCTGCGCTGCAACGTCCGTGCCACGGCATCCCGCTCCCGGTACACGCGGGCCGTGTCCAGCGCCGTCGCCAGCCGGCCCGCGAGCTCCTGGGCAAAGGCCAGATCGTCGCCGTCGTAGGCCGCGGAGTCGACGCCGCGCACAAGCGTCATCACGCCCATCGCCTGGGCGCGCGCGACGAGGGGCACGATCATCACGGAGCGCACGCCGTCCGGCCCTGCATCGGCCTCCTCGGCATCAGCCGGTGAAGCCCACGTGTGCAGGTATGCCCGCCCATCCCGGGCCGCTCCCGAAACCGCCGGAGACCGCTCGAGCTCGGCCGGCAGATGCTGCCAGCGAGAGGCGTATGCGCCCTGGCCCGCGGACGCGGTCGTCGGCGGCCGCCCGGCCAGCGTGATGCTGCACCAGTCGGCCATCCTCGGAACGAGCGCCTCGACCAGCTCGTCCAGCGCCACCCGCACGTCGAACGAGTCGCCGAGCAGCACCTCGCCCAGCCGCGCGAGCAGCGTCAGCCGGTCGCGGGCCACCTGCTCCGCACTGAAGCTGCGCGCGTGGGCCACAGCCAGCGCGACCCGCGCAGCCACACGGCCCAGCAGGCCGAGCTCGGCTGCACGGAAGGCGCGCATCCCGGACGTGCCGACGTAGATCACGCCGACGGTGCGATCGCCCACCCGAAGCGGCGCACCCGCAAGCGAGCGGATGTGCTGTGCGGCCACCACGCCGCTTCGGAGCTCGGCGGCGTCCATCCGCTCGACTGCGACCGGCCCGCTGCCGGCGGCGATCCGCCCCAGCACGCCCTCCCCCAGCGGGATCCGCGGCCACTCGCGGGAGCCGACGTCGACGGTGGTCGACGCGCCCTCGACCAGCATTTCCGTTCGCTCGTCGACGAGCAGCAGCCCGGCGGTGTCGGCGCCCAGCACCGATACCACGGGCTCCAGCACCGCCGGCAGCAGGGTGTCCAGATCGGCCGCCGAGAGCGCCGCATCCGTGATCCGCTGGAGATCGCGGGCCTGCCGGTTGGCAGCCGTGACCTGGTCGAACAGGGCGGCGCTCTCCAGGGCCAGACCCACCCGGCGCGCCAGGTCCTCCGCGACAGCCAGGTCGTCGGGCGCGAACGAGTGTCCCGCTCCCAGCCTGCAGATCAGCATGCAGCCGCGCACCGTGCCACGCGACGCCAGCGGCAGTACGACCGTCAGCTGGTCGTCAGCGGCGCCCTGCGGCCGCGGCGCGATCTCGACCTGGTGCTGCTCGAGCACACGCCGCATGAGATCCGAGGCGGGGTCGGCCGGCTGTTCCCACAGCCCTCCCGGCCGCGTGCTCAGATCGCCCGACGAGGAGGCCAGGGCGACCCGCAGAGGGCTGCCCTCGTCGTCCAGCACGTCGATCGCGCACAGGTCACACAGCCACCCTGTGGCAAGCCGAGCGACGCCCTGCAGCGCCGGGCCGATGTCGATCGCCCGGGCAAGCATCTCGCTGACCTCGACCACCAACTCGAGCCGTGCCCGGATCTGGGCCGCATCAGTACCGGGTGCATGGGTCGCATCGCCGCTCATCATTGCTCCTGGGGCGCCGCCCACGAATTGCGATCAGAAGGTATTCCTCCGACCGCCCCATGTCAATTCGATGCGTTCGAAATGCGGACTGGAGGGTATTCGCGGAGACGAAGCAGCCGTTACGGGAGGATTCGCCGGGGTATGTCGTTCAGTATGGCCACGAGTTGCCGGGGGTTCGAGGTTCGCCTGTTGGCGGTGCCGGACAGCGTGCCCGCGGTACGGCAGATGCTGCGCGAGCTCCTGGACAAGCTCGACGTCTCCGGGGAACGCGCCGAGGAGATCATGCTGGCGGTCAACGAGGCGTGCGCGAACGCGGTCGTGCACGCATACCCGGGGATGAACGGGCACATCGACGTGGTGGCGGAGGACTACGAGGGCGCGCTGGTGGTCGTTGTACGAGACGCGGGTGTGGGCATGACGCCCCGCGTGGACAGCCCCGGGCTGGGCGTCGGCCTGCCGATGATCGCCATGATCGCCGACTCGGTGCAGATCGACCGGCCCGCGAACGGCGGCACGCACGTGAAGATGCGTTTCACCCACCGCGCGCAGGATCACCGCCCGGGGCGGCGGGCCACCTGGGAGCCGTAGCGCAGGCCCGCGGCTAGGCGCCGCGCGCGTGATCGGGCGTGCGGTCGCTCAGCAGCACGGATGAGCGGCCGTAGCGAGCGGCCGCCTGGGAGTCGAATTCGGTCACCACCGGCCCGTGCACCAGCTGGCCGTCGGCGCGCTCGTGCATCAGGCTCGCCAGGAGGTCATTGGCCAGCCACTCGCGGCCGGGCGGGACGAACGCCCCGGCGGTCAGCCGCACGACGTCGTCTCCCAGCCTGTCGACTCGTTTGAGCCACGGCGCGCGGACGAAGTTCGTGGGGCCGACCGGCACGATCCGCACGATGTCCTCGAACACCCGATGGGCGGTCTCCTCGTCGGTGAAGAATGCCTCGATCTGCACCTCGCGGGCCGCCCGCGGCAGCAGCCGCAGCGAGAGTATCTGGGAGTTGTTGATGCGGATCACGTCGCCGCCCAGGGAGCGCAGCTTGGTCGCTCGCAGCGATACCTCCTCGACCACGCCGGTCAGACCCCACGGCTCGACCACCACCGTGTCACCCACCGCGAACCAGCCCTCGAAGAACATGAACAGGCCGGCCAGGATGTCGGTCAGGAACCGCTGCCCGGCGAAGCCCACCAGGACCACGATCACCGAGGCCCCGGCGAGGGTGGCCGCGGTGCCGCCGGCCAGCCGCGAGAAGGCGATCACGACCGCGGTGCCGAACGCCACGTAGCGCACCGTGGTCTGGACGAGGGAGACCGCGGTCTCCCGCCGCCGGATGCCCATGATCACGCCGGTCGAGGCGCTGTCGCCCTGCGGGCTGCGGCGCTCCGACCAGCCCACGATACGGCGCGCGAGCCGGGCCGAGAAGCGGGAGACCAGAGCGGCGACAACGAACGCCGCGGCGATCACCACGACAGTGCTGCCGTGGCTGGAGAGATGAACGCCGGGCAGATCCACGATCCGAACCACGTTGCCCGGGGGCCGCCGGATTCAAACGTGGGAGCGGGGGTCGGCCGCTGGCCGGCGGCTTTGGCCGAGTTGGCCGTTCTCGCGTTGGCCAATTGGCCGTTCGGGCTCTGGCCAGTTGGC
>JBQCGJ010000067.1:0-8811 GCA_051955775.1 Gaiellales bacterium
GCCGCCGGAGATCGGCAGCGCGATCGCGTTGATCGTGAAGTCGCGATGCCCGAGGTCGGCGTCGATCGACCCGCCCCGGCACGCGGCCACGTCCACGGTCAGGCCGGAGCGCACCACGCGCCATGCCCCGTGTCGCTCGGACAGCGGAAAGGGGGCGCCGCCGCCCGTGCGGGCCAGCATCCGCGCCGCCGCCCCAGGGTCTCCGGGCACGGCCAGGTCGATGTCGGTGACGGGTCTGCCCAGCAGCAGGTCGCGTACGCTCCCGCCGACCAGCCACGCACCGTCAACCGGCGCCTCGGCCCGGATCCGCTCAAGCTCCGGTGAAGACATGGTCGACCCTCCACGGACGCGGCTCCAGCCCGGTGGCGATCTCGTAGTTGATCGTCCCGGCCAGCCGGGCCCACTCCTCGGCCGTCACCGTCTCGCCGCCGTCGGTGCCGATCAGGGTGACCGCGTCCCCCACCTCCACGTCGCAATCGTCGCCGATCACGAACATCAGCTGATCCATGCTGATGGTGGCCGCCATGCGCCGTCGCCGGCCACGCACGATCACGTCGCCCTCGCCGGACAGGATGCGGGGCACTCCGTCGGCGTACCCGGCCGGCACCAGCCCGATCCACGTCGGGCGCTCGGCGATGAAACGGCGGCCGTAGCCGGAGCTCTCACCTGGCTGCAGCAGCTTGACGTCGGCCACGTAGCTCGTGAAGGAGAGCGCCGGGCGCAGGCCGTCGTCGGCCGGTGAGGTGGCGAACGGCGACAGGCCGAGCACCGCGATTCCGCAGCGCACGGCGTCCCAGCGGGCGGCCGAGACGCGCAACGCTGCGGCCGAGTTCGAGATGTGACGCGGACAGTCGGGGAACCGCTGCGACAGCGCCTGGAAGCGCTCGCCCTGCTCGTCGGTGAACGCCGCGTCGGCGTGAAATGCCAGCCCCGCCGAGTCGGCCGACGCGAAGTGGCTCATCAGACCGGCCAGCCGCAGCGTGCCCGCCGACGCCAGGTCCTCGCCGACCCGCAGTGCATCGTCCGCCGTCATGCCCCACCGGCCCATGCCGGTGTCGGCCTTCACGTGCACGCCGAGCGGTGCACGCGCGGCCGATCGCAGGCGCGAGTACGAGGCGGTGGACGACACCGCGACCTCCACCCCCTCCACCTCCTCCTCCTGCCCCGGGGCCAGCGGGCTCATGATCAACACCGGCGCGTCGGGCAGGTCCGCGCGCAGCGCGCGCGCCTCCTCCCACGTGGCCACGCACAGCTTGCCCGCGCCGGCGCCCAGCGCGGCCCTCCCGACGTCCACCGCTCCGTGCCCGTACGCGTCCGCCTTGACAACTGCCCAGACCTCGGCCGGCGTGGCCACCTCCCGCAGCCGGACCACGTTGTCCGCCACGGCGGACAGGTCCACGGCCACGGTGGCGCGGGCGAGGCGCTGGCGGATCATGCGTGAAATGCGCTGGGCAGGGCGTCGATCACGTCACCGGCGATGATACCGGTGGCCCCTTTCGCCTCCGCCGCCGCTGCCCCTGCTGCGGCGTGCGCGAGCGCGCCGCAGACCGCCGCCGAGAGCGGCGCCATGCCCTTCGCCAGCAGCGCGGCGATGGTTCCGGTGAGCACGTCGCCCGAACCCGCCGTGGCCATACCCGGGGTATTAACGGGGACGACGGCAACAGCCCCACCGGGCTCGGCCACCAGCGTGTCCGCGCCCTTCAGGAGCACGATCGCGCGCGCATCGGCCGCCGCCCGCCGCACCGCCTCCAGACGGTTGGCCCGCACCCATCCCGATTCAACCGAGAGCAAACGCGCCATCTCCCCCTCGTGCGGCGTCAGCACCGCCGGCAGCCGCCTGCGGGCGAGCGCCGGCAGCGCGCCCGCGAATGCGAACAGGGCGTCTGCGTCGATCACCACCGGCCCCGCGTGGTCAACCGCCAGCCGATGGGCGAGTTCCACGGCGGCCAGCTCGCGACCCATGCCGGGCCCGATGGCGAGCGCCCCGGCCCGCTCAGCCAGCTCGAGTCCGCCGGGAAGCGCGCGCACCATCACCTCGGGCCGGTGGCCCGCGATCGCCGGGACGGCCTCCGGCGGGGCCGCCACCCACACGATCCCGGCGCCCGCCCGCAGCGCCGCGTGCGCGGTCATGGCGGGGGCGCCGGCGAACTCGGGCGCGCCGCCCACCACCAGCACCGAGCCGGCCGTGTACTTGCTGTCCCGAGCGGTCTTGCGCGGAACCTCCTGCAGCAGCTGCGGCTCCGCCAGGCCGACGCCCGATTCGGCCTCCAGCTGAGGAGGGATGCCGATGTCGGCCACGACCACCCGGCCGGCGTGGAAGCGGCCCGGGGCGACCACCAGGCCGACCTTGGGCGCGTGGAAGGTGACGGTCAGGTCGGCGGCCACGGCCGCGCCCTCGACGGCGCCGGTGGACGAGTCCACCCCGGACGGCACGTCCAGTGCCACCACCGGCCCCTGGGACGCCCCGGCGACCGCTTCGATGAGGGCCGCCGCGCCCGGCCGGGGCTTGCCCGAGAAGCCGGTGCCGAGCAGCGCGTCGACCACCACATCGGCCCGCCGCACGCCCCGCCGCAGCCTGGCCGGCGCGACCCGCTCGTGGACGGGCACGCCCAGCCTGCGGGCGATCTCGAAGTTCACCCTGGCGTCACCCGTCAGGCGGCCCGCGGCGCCGGTCAGGAACACCTCCGCGGCCACGCCCGCCGCGTGCAGATGGCGGGCCACCACGAATCCGTCGCCGCCGTTATTGCCCGCGCCGCACAGGATGGTCACCGCCTCGGTGCCGGGATACCGGCGTAGCAGCTCGCCCGCCGCGCCCAGCCCGGCCCGCTCCATCAGCACCACGCCGGCGATCCCCAGGTCGTCGATCGCCCGCCCCTCCAACTCCCGCATCTCGGCTGCCGTCAGACAGTGGCGCAGTTCCATCAGTCGCCCGCGTCGTGCACGATCGCGACCGCCGCGGCAATCCCCTTGGAGTGGGTCATCGAGAGGTCGATCGCGCCCGCCCGCACCTTCTCCGCCCACGAGGCCGTGCGCCCGGACAGGAACACCGACGGCTTCGGGCGGCCGGTGATCTCGATCTCCCGCCAGGTGAAGGGCACCCCGAACCCGATCGCCTTGCCGACCGCCTCCTTGCCTGCGAACCGGGCCGCGAAGTGCTGGGCCGGCGAGGGCCGCGACAGGCAGTACTCGCGCTCCGCCTCGGTGAACACGCGCTCGGTGAACCGCGCGTGACGGCGCAGGGCCGCCGCCACCCGGTCGATTTCGATGACGTCGATCCCCACACGCATCGGGCCGCATACTATGCTGTCGCCATGCCGCGGGCGATGCCTCTGACCGAGCACGCGATCTGGTGGCCGAGCACCCTGTACCAGACGACGACGCTCGAGCTTCGGCGCGACGGCCGGCGAATGCTGATCGACCCGGGCATCTCGCCGTGGGAGATCGAGGAGGTGGTGGAGGCGCATGCCGATCCGGTCGGCCATGTGCTGATCACCCACGCCGACTGGGACCACGTGCTCGGCATCCCTCATCTGCCGGAGGCCACCGTCGTGGGCAGCACGAGCGCAGCCGCCAGGATCGAGTCCAGCGACGCGCGGACGTCGACCGAGACGAGTGCGCGCGACGCCTACGTGACCTTCGGCGACCTCGGCCGGCTGCGCGTCGACCACGCGGTCGAGCCCCCATGCGAGATGGATCTCGGCCCCTGGCACGCGTTGTTCCGGGCGGGCCGTGGGCACACTGAGGACGGCGTCGTAACGTCGTTCCCCGAGGACGAGCTGGTGGTCGCCGGCGATTACCTGTCAGAGCTCGAGATCCCAGCGGCGTACGCGTCCGTCAGCGACTACCGCAACACCCTGCACACGCTGATCGGCGTCATCGAGCGCGAGCGACCGCGCTACGTGGTGGTCGGCCACGGCCGCCCGCATACGACGGAGCGGGCCCTCGAGATCGCCGACCAGGACCTGGACTACATCGATGCGGTGCTGGCATACGCCGAGGCGGGATGCGAGCCTGGGCACGCCGAACGGATCGCGGTCCCCGACCGCGGTGGCGGCGCATACGACCAGGAGGCGCACACCCGCAACGTGCGCCTGGCCTGCGAGGCCCTGACCACCGCCTGAGCCGAGGCGAGGACCTCGTCAGCCGGTGTCGCGCTCGCTGCGGGTGACGGCCAGCTCGGCGTCTCCGCGGCGGTGCAGCCCGATGCGCCAGCCGTAGGTGTCGCGGCGTGAGGGAAAGAAGTCGGGCCAGTCCTTGGCGATCATCCACACCGCGACCAGGCCCACCGCGCCCTCCAGGTGGCGGTGGTGGGCGTGGTGGGTGAGCACCAGCAGCCACAGCACGGCCACGGCCACCGCTCCGGCCATGCACTCATGGATGCGCCGGCCCGCGAGGTACACGCGCGGGCCGAGCGGATGCCGGCGGATCTCGACGAGGCGGCGAAGCGCGGTCACGCCCCCCTAATCGGCCGCCGGGCTACGGCGCTTGACCGACAACCGCACGTGGTTTTTCCACAGATGCGGATAGGGAGTTTCTTCCAGCCCAGTTCAGCGTTTCCCCCAATGTAAACGGAGCCCATCTCGCCGAATATCACACATGAGATATCCAGCTGAACGAGGAGGACACCATGAAGCGCGTACTGCAATACGGAGGCATCGTGTCGGGGGTGGTCCTTGTGGCCTTCGGCATCGCCGCGATCTGGATGGGCGCGAGTGGCCTGTCGACCGTGAACTCGAGCCTCAAGGACGAGCACATCGTCGGCACGCCCGACATGACGCCGGCCGCCATCGCCGTCGAGGCCAAGCAGGCACACGTGCCGGCCTCGATCAAGCTGCCGACGTGCTCGGTGGCCAATGAGACCGTGAACAGCGGCGACCGCGCCCGCTGCTTCGCGGAGTACATGCGCATCCACACGATGGAGGCGACCGGCGGCCTGACCTACAGCCAGATGCCGCGCTACGCGACCGCCGACGGCAAGGGCACGAATGACGTGGCCAAGGCCCTCAAGGTCAACGGCGCGCCCCAGGACAACCAGGCTCGCAACATCTGGGTGACGGAGACGGCGCTGACCACGGCGCTCAACTCCTCGTTCATGGCACAGCAGCTTTCTTACTTCGGCATCGTCGTCGGAGTGGCCCTGCTGCTGAGTGGCGCCGGATTCGTGATCCTGGCGCTGGGCGGCCCCCTGGGCCACCTCAAGCTCCAGCTCCGGCGGGATGAGTCCGCTGAGGAGCCGGTGACCAAGGGCCCGTCCGGTACAGCGATCCCGACCGCCTGATCCATGACCCAGACCCCTGTGGCCCGGTGGGGAAACCCGCCGGGCCACAGTCGTGGTCCGGGTCGGACGAACCCTCTAGCTCTGTGACTCCAGCGCCTGCTTGAGCATCGGGCCCCGGGTGTGCTCGATCTGCTTGCGGATCGTCGGCGCCAGGGCCCGCTCCGCCAGCCGCATGGCCCCCTTCATCCGCAGCTCGACCGTGCAACTGACGTCGGTGGCCCCCTCACCGGCCGGCGAGAACCGGAACTGCACGCTAGCGTCGGCCTTCGGATTGCGGGCGTCGAAACCCAGCTCCGTGGGCCGCTCGTAGCGGTCGATGGTCGTGCGGTAGCGCCCCACCCGCCGGAACGTCTCGGTGTAGACGGTGCCCAGCCCGATCGGGCCGGGCGTCTCCTGCGTGACGTCCGACGCGTCTGGGTTGAACTGCGGCTCGTTGCGCAGGTCGGCAACGAAGTCGAACACATCCTCCGGCGGCCGCTCGATCCTGATCTGCCAGGCGACGCTGATCACGTGGCGACTCTAGTGCATACTCTTGAGCCATGGCCGCCGGCGGCATCCTGACCGGCATGGGCGCGGCCGGGTCGGTCGCGCTGGCCGTCGCTGCGCTCGCCGCGTCGCCCGGGCCCGCGGGGGTCAGGGCCGCGGAAGCGCATCATTCGATCGTCGGTATCGCCCGCATCAAGGGCGGGCCGCCGGTCGACCTGCCCTACGCGGAGTTCCACCCGCTCCCCCACGCGCCGCTGGTGGTCACCGGCACCACCTCGGCCGGAGCCTCGCTGGAGCGGCACCTCACGACGGACGGACGCGGCCGGTTCGAGTGCGACGTGCCGCCCGGCCGGTACACCGTGATCGCGCTGGCCTACAACGGTCCGCAGGCCATGCAACCGCGCGCCGTGGTGCAGGTGACGGGCGGCAGCTCGACCGTCGTCCGCCTGACCGGCTTTCAGGGCTGACCGGCGCGGCGCAGGCGCACCGCCAGCACCGGCGGGATCTCCGGCAACGACTGCCAGCGCAGCCGGGCGGGCTCGGACGGCGCCGGGAACACCGGCTCCTCGAGGCCGTCCACCGCCATCCCGGCGTCGAAGAACGGCCGCAGCAGCGCGTTCAGCGGCCGTTCGAAGTAGAGCTGGTTCAGCGGCTGGCCGAAGATCGCCACGCCCTCGCCCATCGCGGGGGTCGCATAGCGGGTGATCACCACGCCCCTGGCCTCGAACGGCAGGCCGCCACGGTCCTCGAACTCATGCACGAACCGCACGCCGAGCGTGTTGAAGCAGGGGTGCGTGATCGAGAACACGAAACGCCCGGGCGCCGTGAGCAGACCCGGCAACGACTCGGCCAGAGGCCCGATCTCGGCCATGTCCATCAGCGCCATGTTGCACACGACGGCATCGAACGGCCCACCCCCAAGGCCGGCCAGCTGCGCCGGGTCGGCGGCGTCCAGCTCGCGGTAGTCGATCCCGGCGGAGTCGTGACCGCGGGCGCGCTCGATCATGGCGGCCGAGGTATCGGTGGCCACCACGGTCGCCCCGAGCGCCGCCAGGCGACGGGCGAACAGGCCGTTGCCGCACGCGATCTCGAGCACCCGCTGCCCGCCCACGCCGCCCAACAGGCGCTCCACCGCTGGGCGCACGAGCGTGATGTGGAAGTCGTTGCCCTCGGCGCCCATGTGCTCGTCCCAGAACGCGGCGTTGCCGTCCCAGCGGCGGCGCACATCGGCGTTCGTGTCGGGCTCGGCCGGGCGCTCAGGCATGGCCAGATGCTAGTCGGAGGTGTCGCCGCGGCTGGGTGTCCATGTGTAGGCTGGCGGGTCGAGACATCCGGCGGGGCCGCCGGAACCCGACGCGGCCGCCGGAAGTCGAAACCCCATGTCGCTCGTCCTCGCCCGTCGGCTGGTCGCCTCCGGCTCCGTTCTTGTGGCCGTGTCACTGGCCGTGACGCTGAGCGCAGGGGCGACGCTGAAGGGCGAATGCTTCGGGGCCGACGGAGCCAACTGGCGCTCCCGCCCGTGCTACAACGACATCCAGCCGCTGTACCGCGCACGCGGCATCGGCCGCCACGTGTTTCCGTACATCCACGCCAGGCTGGCCGGGGACGTGGGCTCGCGCGGATTCAACGAGTACCCGGTGCTGACGGGCCTGTTCGCGTGGGCCGTCGGGTGGCTCGCCCTGAGCTCGTCCTCGTACCTCGTGGTCAAGATGATCCTGTTGTCGGCCTGCGCGGCGGTGACGACCTGGCTTGTGTTTCGGATGGCCGGCAGGCGCGCGATCTGGTGGACGGCATCGCCGATCCTCGCCCTGTACGCATTCCACAACTGGGATGTGCTCGCGATCACCGCCTGCGTGGCAGGCCTGTATCTGTGGTGGTCGGGACGGCCGCGACTGGCGGCCCTCGCGTTCGCCGTGGGCGGCGCGCTCAAGTGGTACCCGCTCGTGTTCGTGGCGCCGCTCGTGTGCGACCTGTTGATCCGCCGGCGCTCGAGGGCGGCGGTGGAGGCGGGCGCCGTCGGGATCGGATCGTTCGCCCTGATCAACCTGCCGTTCGTCCTCATCAACGCGTCCGGATGGTGGGCGACGTATCGATTCCAGATGAGCCGCGCGCCGGATCACATGACGACGATCTGGGCGGTTCTCGGACACAGCCTGTCGTCACAGGCCGAAAAGCAGCTCAGCTTCCTGATGCTGATCGTCTTGCTGAGCGCGGTCACAGCGCTCCTGCTCGTGCGCGCGAACGGCGAATTCGCGGTCGTGCAGTGGTGCGCCGCGGCGACGGCGGCGGTGATCGCGCTGAACGTCATCGGGTCGCCCCAGTACGCCCTGTGGATCGTGCCGTTCGTGGCGCTGCTGGAGACGAGCGCGATCTGGTGGTGGCTCCTGTCCGCGATCGCGGTGGTTCGGTACGTCGCGCTGTTCGCGGTCGGGATCGCGCCGCTGGGAATGTCGACGGCAGACCACCTGGTGACCGTGACGGCAGCTGCGCAATCGATCATTCTGCTCGCATTCGCGGCGGCCGTCGTGCGTACCTCGACCAACGTTCGATGCCGAAGCACGTGCTCGAGAGCAGATTCCCGCATACCCACAACGCGCTGGATGACGCGATGGGCGAGGCCGAGCTGTTCTCGAACCTCTTCGCGTGGAACGGCGGCGCCTGACATCACGTCAAACCAAGATGGAAGAAATCGCCGCCCCTCGAGCGTCTGAGGGCCACGGGCACCCGCACATCTGCGCGGGGTAGTGCGGCGTCGACAAGAGAGGTTTGCCGTGATCAGGCTGCTTGGGGTCCTCGCAGTTGTCGCCGGGGCGATCGTGGTCCCGGCCGCAACAGCCGGCGCGACGGGGGGCACGACGACGACGCTGGTCAGCGTGTCGACCACCGGCGGCGCCGGTAACGGCGCGAGCGATGTGGTCGCCGTCACGCCCGACGGGCGGTTCGTGCTGTTCAACTCGAAGGCGTCCAACCTCGTGCCGGGCGACACCAACGGGAAGTGGGATGTGTTCGTGCGGAACGTGCAGACCGGCCACACCTACCGCGTCAGC
>JBQCGJ010000068.1:0-2824 GCA_051955775.1 Gaiellales bacterium
ATGGCCAGCCCGAACACCGCGGCCAGCGCCGCCCGGTGGTGGCGGTAGGTGTGCAGGGCCTCGTAGAACTGCTGGCCCGCGGCCAGCCGCCTGCCGCCGGCCCGCGGCCCCAGCGTGCGGGCTACGAAACCGCGCAGGCGGCTGGAGAAGAGCATGGCCAGAATCGCGATCGCGGCCAGCCCGAAGGCCGCCTCGGCCACCACCACCTCGGGCCGATGGGCGGCGCTGCCGCCGATGGCGAACGCCACCAGCGCCAGCACAACCAGCGACACCACCCCGACAAGGCGGTCGATCAGCACCGACGCCACGGCCTCCGGCGCATCCCGTGTACGGCGGCCGAGCTCGACCGCCCGCACCGCGTCGCCGCCGATCGCCGCGGGCAGGAACTGGCCCGCGAAGAGCGCCACGAAGTACGTCCTGGTGAGCCATCCGATGGGTGCAGGGATGCCCTTCGCCAGCAGCAGCAGCCGCCACCGCCAGGCCATCAGGAACACGGTCGCGATGCTCACCCCGATCGCCGGCAGCAGCCACTCAAGCTGGGTGCGGGCAAGCACGTGTGCGACCTGCTCGACCCCGGCGCGGGCGAGCAGGACCGCGAGCACGACTGCCGAGACAACGGCCTCGGCGACGACACGTGCGCGTCGGCTCACGACCCTGTGAAGGCTGCGTGTACCTTGCCGAGCGCGGCGATCACGTCGTCGACGTCGGCGCTGGTATGGCCGGCCGCAAGCGGCAGCGAGAGCACCGACGCGCCCGCCGTCTCCGTCACCGGAAGCGTGACCGGCGGCAGGTTCCGGCGATACCAGGTGAGCGTGTGAACGGGCAGGAAGTGCAGTCCCGTGGAGATGTTCTCGGCCAGCAGGGCACGGGCGTAGCGGTCGCGATCGGCCCCGGCGGCGGCCGGATCGATGCGCATCACATACAGATGGTGGGCGTGGCGGCCGGTCTGTGGACGGCCCGGCGGCGAGATCCCGGGCAGCCGCCCGACCGCGGCGTCATAGCGGTCGACGATCGTCACCCGCCGCTCCCAGAACTCCTCCAGATGCTGGATGCGCGGCAGCGCGGCGGCCGCGTGCAGGTCGGACAGGCCCGCCTTGTAGCCCGGCTCCTCCACGTCGTAGTGGCCGAGCGTGCGCAGCTCATGCCGCTCCCAGGTGTCGCGGGTGATGCCCTGCGCGCGCAGCCGGCGCAGCCGCCGCGCGGAGGCGGGGGAGGCGGTGGTGATCAGCCCTCCCTCGCCGCCGGCCAGGCTCTTGGTCGCGTACAGCGAGAAGCAGGTGAAATCCCCGATCGAGCCCACCTTGCGGTCGCCCGCCCACGTCTCGACGGCGTGGGCGGCGTCTTCCACGATCGCGATCCCGCGGGCGCGGGCGATGCGCTCGATGTCGTCCATCGCACACGGAGCGCCGGCCAGGTGGACGGGCACGACGGCCCGCGTGCGCTTTGTGCACGCCGCCTCGAACGCGTCCGGGTCGAGCGTCAGGGTGTGCGGCTCGACGTCGGCGAACACGGGCGTCGCCCCGGTGTGCAGGATCGAGTTGACCGTCGCCGGCCAGGTGATCGAGCTGGTGACGACCTCGTCGCCGGGGCCCACGCCGGCTGCGATCAGCGCCAGGTGCAGCGCGGCGGTGCAGGACGCGGTGGCGATCGCATGCGGCATGCCCACGTAGGCCGCGAACCGCTCCTCCAGTTCCAGGGCGCGCGGGCCGGAGGTCAGCCAGCCCGAGCGCAGCGTCGCCACCACCGACTCGATCACGTCGTCGCCGATCACCGGCGGGGAGAATTCGAGCAGCGTGTCGCGGACGGGCTGGGCGCCGTCGAGCGCGAGCGCGGATGGGTGAGGACCTGTCATCGTGTGCTGAATCGAACGTGTTCAACGGCACTTCGGGCTGACGCGAGCGCCTCCTCCCGGCCGTCGGCCGTGCACAGGACGTAACCGGCACGGTCGGTCGCGATGCGCAGCCGGCCGTACACGTGTCCCGGGGAATGATAGAAGCGCGCGCACGCAGGCCCTTCAGCAGCCGCCAGACGACCCACCGGCGCCCGCAGGAACTCCACCACCCCCGCGCACTGCGGTTGCGGCTGGAGGGCGGCCGGATCGACGGGCCAGCCGAGCGACGCGCGCACCGCCTGGGCCGCCAGATCGACCCCGGTCGTGCGCCGCAGAAGCTCCGAATCGTGTCCCCCGCCGAGCCTGGCCGCCACCTCCATGATGCGCGGGCCGTCGTCGCCCACCATCACCTGCACGTAGGTCGGCCCCTGGGCGATGCCCAGTGCCCCCACCGCGGCCGTCGCGACCTCCGCCGCCGCCGCGCCGCCGTCGAGGGCGGGATACACGTGGCGGCGGGCGACCCCGGGCGCGTCGTGGAAGTGCTCGCGGTCGGTCACGCCCACCACTACGTGGCGACCGCCCGCACAGAAGCCGTTGACCGTCACCTCGTGCCCGGGGATGAACTCCTCGATCAGGATCGGACCCCAGCGCGACGCCTCCCGCGCCCGTTCGACTGCACGGGCCAGCTCCGCGGGCGAGCCGACGATGGTCATCGCCCGCTGTCCCTGCCGGTCGGCCGCCTTGACCACGCAGGGAAACCCCGGCGGGCCGTCCGTCGACCACGCCGGCTGCGGCACGCCGGCCGCCTGCAGCGCGGCACGCTGGGCGATCTTGTCGGTTGCCACCCTGGCCACGGAGGCGGTCAGCGGATGGGGCAGCCCGAGCTGCTGGGCCACCTCGGCCGCCACCCGCACGGGCCAGTCGGTGCCTGGTGCGATCAGGCCGTCGGCGTCGCGGGCGATCTCCAGCACGCCCTGGGCATCCTCGCTGGAG
>JBQCGJ010000069.1:0-2590 GCA_051955775.1 Gaiellales bacterium
GGTCACGACCTGACGCTCACAGCGTCCGGGATGACCACAGCAGGGCAGCCAGCACCACGCTCATCACCGACGCCACCAGCCCGATCACCCACGCCCGCACCGACTGCGTGCCGAGGATGGCTGCGACGGCCACGGACAGCCCGATGATCCCGCTGGTGGCGACCAGCCTGACGAACAGGGACTCGATCCGCCTCCGGCTTCCGGACCGCCGGCCGAGAAACGGCACAGCCGGCGCGTCGAGTGGCTGGCGCGGGTCGCCCGCGCCGCGCTCGTCCGCTGCGTCAGGCTGAGGATCCGCCGGCGTGTGCGGTTCTTCTGCCATGTCGAAGACTCCGTTCCCGTCGGTTGTGACCGACAAACCGTGCCGGAGATGAGGATCGGAGTAGGGTTCGGGCATGCCGGGTTTCGTGCTGCGGCGTGACGAGAACGGGCGGCTGAGGCTGCGCGCGTTCGGGTGCTGCGACCCGGTCTCGACGCGGCGCATGTACGACCGCGCGTTCGTCGTCCAGGAGCTGCGGCGGGGCGGCCGTCTCACGGACTGGGACTCCACCGAGGTCGAGGTGACCGACCGCAAGGGCCGCGTGCACCGGCTGTCGGCGGTCTGAGCCCGAGTCAGCCCGCCGGCAGCCGCTCCTCCGCCGGCACCGCGCGCAGCACCCGGGCGGGCACGCCGACCACCAGCATCCCCGGCGGGACGTCGCGCACCACCACGGCCCCTGCGCCCACGAACGCCTCCTCGCCCACCTCGATGCCGGGCAGCAGGGTGGCACCGCCGCCGATCCGCGCGCCGCGGCGCAGGGTCGGCCCCTTCTTCAGGGCGTGCCGCTGCTCGGTGCGGCCCATGAAGTTGTCGTTCGTCGTGACCACGCACGGCGCCACGAACACGTGCTCCTCGAGCGTGCAGCCGGCCGTGATGTAGGCGTTGGACTGGATCTTGGTGTGGCTGCCGATGCGGGTGTCGTTCTCGACACACACGCCGCGCCCGATCACCACGTGGTCGCCCACCGTGACCCGCTCGCGCACCGTGGCCAGCTCGCCCACGACACACCCTGCGCCGAGCCGCGAGCCGGCGGACAGCACCGCGCCCGCCGACACACGGCAGCCGGGGCCGAGCTGCAGTGGCTCGAGCCGGGTCCGCCGGGCCGTCGAGTGGGCCGACAGCATGGGTTGCTTGCCGAGCACCGCGTGATCGCCCACGGCGCATCCATCCCCGATCACGGTGCCCTCGTGCACCACCACAGCCGCGCCGAACAGGACGTCCTCTCCCACCACCGCGTCGTCGGCCAGCACCAGCCCCGGAGCCTCGGCGGCGGCCCACATCAGCGGGCCACCGCGGCCAGCCTGATCGTCTCGCCGCTGCGCTCCAGGGAGGTCTGCATGGCCTCCAGCACCTCGACCACGGCCAGGCCCTCGTCCACATTGGCCCGCGGCGTGGCGCCGCTTCGCACTGCCTCCAGGAAGTGCCGGCACTCGATCCGCAGCGGCTCCTCCAGGCTGATGTGCGGGATCTGGATGTCGCCGGTGTGGGTGGAGATCGAGCCGGCCGGGGTGCGCACCTCCCCCTTGTCGTACACCGTCACCTTGCGCTCCGGCTCCATGTCGTCGAACACCGCCATCTTGACCGACCCCACGACGGTCATCTTGCGCATCTTGTGGGGGTCGAGCCAGGACAGGTGCAGATGGCCGATCTGGCCGTTGCGAAACCGGATGTAGCCGAACACCACGTCCTCCACCGCGTCGCGCACGTAGGCCTCGCCGCGCGCCCACACCTCCACCGGCTCGTCGTCGATCAGGTGCAGCACGACGGAGATGTCGTGCACCCCCAGCGACCACAGCGCGTTCTCGTCCTGCCGGATCACGCCGAGGTTGAGACGGTTCCCGTACACGTAGCGGACCTCGCCCAGCTCGCCGGTGTCGATCAGCTCGCGCAGCTTGTCCACCCCGGGATGGAACCGCAGCAGGTGGCCGACCATCAGCGTGCGGCCGGTCGCCCGCACCACCTCGCGCAGCTCGTGCGCCTCGGATGCGCGCCAGGTCATCGGCTTCTCGACCATCACGTGCTTTCCCGCCTCGAGCGCCCGCCGGGCCAGCTCGAAGTGCGTCGGCACCGGCGTCGCGAGGACAACCGCCTCCAGCTCCGGGTCGTCCAGCAGGTCATCGAGGGTGGCGGTGAAGCGGGTGTCGGGATGTGCGGGCGCATACCGCTCCCGGGTCTGGGCGTCGGCGTCGCACGCCCAGCGCAGGTCGCTCTGCGGCAGCGCGCCGAAGTTGCGCAGCAGGTTCTTGCCCCAGCCGCCCAGGCCGACCATGCCCACGCGCACGGGATCGCTCATAGCGCCACCACCCTTCCATCCCGCGCCGGCACGGCGTTTCTGAAGTCGACCACGAGCTGCGCGCTATCCGCCACCCGTGCATAGTCGATGCCTGAGTGGGCCGTCACCACGCACACCACGTCGGCGCCGGCCAGGGCCTCGCCGGTCAGCTCGGTCGAGGTCAGGTCGAAGCCCTCGTCCGCCAGGCTGGGGACATGCGGATCGTGGTAGGAGATGACGGCGCCGCTCTCGCTCAGAAGCTCGATCAGCTTCAGTGC
>JBQCGJ010000070.1:0-7585 GCA_051955775.1 Gaiellales bacterium
ACACTCTTTCCCTACACGACGCTCTTCCGATCTGGCAGCGTGCGCGAGAACCTGCTGTTCGCGCGGCCCGGCGCGACCCAGGAGGAGCTGGAGGAGGCGGCCCGCGCGGCCCGCCACCACCACCACCAGATGTCGCTCGCGGCGGGCGACGACACCCGGGTCGGCGAGCGTGGGTACCGGTTCTCGGGAGGCGAGAAGCAGCGGCTGGCGATCGCGCGGGCGATCCTGCGCGACCCGCCCGTGCTGGTGCTGGACGAGGCCACCAGCGCACTCGACGTGGAGACGGAGCGGGCGGTGCAGGACGCGCTCGACCGGCTCAGCGAGGGTCGCACCACGCTGGTCATCGCCCACCGCCTGTCCACCGTGCGCGACGCCGACCTGATCCTGGTGCTCGACCACGGCCGGATCGTGGAGCGCGGCACGCACGCCGAGCTGGTGGCCCTGGGCGGCCGCTACGCCGGCCTCGTCGAGCGCGACGCCGTGATCGCCTGAGCGCCGCCGCGTAGGATGCCGCCGTGACCAACGGCCGCCATGCCTACGGCGACCACCGCAGCCAGTTCGCCGACCTGCGTCTGCCGCAGGGCGACGGGCCGTTTCCCGTCGCCGCGGTGATCCACGGCGGGTGCTTCCGGCCGCGGTACGACCTGACCGGCACGGAGGCGATCTGCGCCGACCTGGCCGGGCGAGGGTGGGCGTCCTGGAACATCGAGTACCGCCGCCTCGGGCTGCGCTCCGGCGGTGGGTGGCCGCAGACGTTCGGCGACGTGTCGAGGGCGATCGACACGCTGCCCGACATCGACGCCCCGCTCGACCTGACCCGGATGGCCGTGATCGGCCACTCGGCCGGCGGCTGCCTGGCGCTGTGGGCGGCCGGCCGCGACCGTCCGCGCGTGCCGGTGACCGCCGCGGTGGGCCAGGCCCCGCTGGCCGACCTGACGGCGTGCGCCCGCGACGGGGTGTGCGGCGGACAGGTGCAGCGGATGCTCGGAGGCGAGCCCGAATCGGAACCGGAGCGGTACAGGGAGGCATCGCCCGCGGAACGGCTGCCGCTTCGCTGCCGCACGCTGCTCGTCCACGGGGCCCTTGACGACACCGTCCCGCAGTCTCACACCGTCGCCTTCGCGGCCGCCGCCGGCGAGCGCTGTGCGACGGTGCTTCCCGAGCACGAAGGGCACATGGAACACGTCGACCCCGGATCCGAGTCGTGGCGGGCAGTGGCCGAATGGCTGTGACCGACCGGGCGCACGCCGAAGCCCTGGACGCCACCGATCCGCTGGCCTGGCTGCGCGATCGCTACGTCCACGACGACCGCACGATCTACGTCGACGGCAACTCCCTGGGCCGGCTGCCGACGGCGACGCCCCAGCGGATCGCATCCCTGGTCGAGGACTGGGGCACGCGGCTGGTCGCCGGCTGGCAGGACTGGGTCGACCTGGCACAACGGGCCGGCGACGAGCTGGCGCCGCTGGTCGGAGCCGGCCCCGGTGAGCTCCTGGTGTGCGACTCGGTGACTGTCAACCTGTACAAGCTGGCCTGGGCGGCGCTGACCCAGCGGCCGGGCGCGATCGTGTACGACCCGGACGACTTCCCCACCGACCGCTACGTGCTGGCGGGCCTGGCCGCACATCACGGACGCGAGCTGGCCGTGGTCGGCGCCGAGCCGCCGCAGGCCGCGCTGGTGTGCCGGTCGCACGTCAACTACCGCTCGGGCGAGCTGCTGGACATGCCGGCGGTGACGGTGGACGCACATGAACGCGGCGCGCTGATGGTGTGGGACCTGTGCCACTCGGTCGGCGTGGTGGACATCGACCTGCGGGGGTCGGGCGCCGACCTCGCCGTCGGCTGCACGTACAAGTACCTGAACGCCGGGCCGGGAGCGCCGGCGTTTCTGTGGGTGCGGCGCGACCTGATCGACCGTCTTCGCTCGCCGATCCAGGGCTGGTTCGGGCAGGCCGACCAGTTCGCGATGGGGCCGAGCTACAACCCGGCACAGGGCATCACCCGGTTCCTGGCCGGGACGCCGCCGATCGCGGGCATCGAGGCCGTGCGGGCCGGGGCCGCCGACCTGCTGGAGGCCGGGCTGCCGGCGCTGCGCCGGAAGTCGGTCGAGCTGACCGAGCTGGCGGTCGCCCTGCACGACGCGCGCCTGGCCGATCTCGGATTCGAGCTGGGATCGCCGCGCGAGGCCGCCCGCCGCGGCTCGCATGTGTCGGTCCGCCACCCCGAGGCGTGGCGGATCTGCCGGGCCCTGATCGAGCGCGCCGGCGTGGTGCCGGACTTCCGCGGGCCGGACTCGATCCGGCTCGGGCTGGCGCCCGGTTACACCCGGTTCACCGACGTGTGGGACGCGATCGACGCGATCTGCCGTGTGGTCGGGCAGGGCCTCCACCTCGACCTCGCGGACGCGCGCAACCGGGTTACGTGACTCAGGCCGCGCGCGGCGGCATCCAGCACAGCACCGGAATGCGCTCCGCGGGAACCGGCCGGCTGAACAGGAAACCCTGCCCCAGCGGACATCCCTGATCGATCAGCCACCGGCGCTGGGCCGGCGTCTCGATGCCCTCCGCAAGCGCCTGCAGGCCGAGCCCGTCGGCCAGCCTGATCATCGTCGACACCAGCACCGCGGCACTTTTGTCCGTGGGCAGGTCCTTGACGAACGAGCGGTCGATCTTGAGGGTGGTCACCGCCATCTGGTGCAGCCGGCCGAGCGACGAGTGGCCGGTGCCGAAGTCGTCGATGGCGAGCTTCAGCCCGCGCTCGTGCAGCTCCGCGATGATCGGCTCGTCGTGGTGGTGGTGCGTCATCATCGCCGACTCGGTCAGCTCGACCATCATGCGGTCCGGCGACAATCCGAACGACTCGATGGTGGCCAGCACCTGGCGCATCGCGGTGGGCTGCCAGAACACCGGCGGCAGGTTGACCGACACGTACAGGTCGAGGCCCTCCACGCGCCACACCGCGCCCTGCCGGCAGGCCTCTGCGATCACCCACTCGGAGATGTCGGAGATCATGCCCGTGCGCTCGGCCAGCGGGATGAACTGGTTCGGCAGGATCAGCCCGCGGTCGCCGTCCCGCCAGCGGATCAGCGCCTCCACGCCGACGATGGCGCCCGACCGCAGCTCGACCAGCGGCTGGTAGTAGAGCACGAACTGCTCGCGCTCGATGGCCCGCCTCAGCCGCCCGGCCATCGACAGCCGGGCCATGGAGTCGCCGCTCGAGCGCACGTACACCTGAGCGGCGTCGCGGCCCGACTCCTTGGCCCGGTACATGGCGATGTCCGCGTGCTTGAGCAGGCTCTCGGCGTCCGCGGCGTCCACCGGGTACATGCTGATGCCGATCGAGCCGGAGCAGTAGATCTCGGTGTCTGCGATCTGAAACGGCGCGCTCAGGGAGTCGCGAAGCTGCTCGGCCACCATGCGCGCCACCTCGCCGATGTCCAGCTCCTCCGAGTCGCTGCCGACGTCCAGGTCGGCGACCAGGATCAGGAACTCGTCGCCGCCCTGCCGGGCGACCACGTCGGTGTTCCGGGTGGCGTGGCGGAGCCGCCGGGCGACCTCGCACAGCAGCTCGTCGCCGGCGCCGTGGCCGAAGCTGTCGTTGACCAGCTTGAAGTCGTCGAGGTCGACGTACAGCACCGCCACGCCCTGGCCGGCGCGCTCGGCACGGGCCAGCGCCACCTCCAGGTGCTCGTGGAACATGGCGCGGTTGGGCAGGTTCGTCAGCGAGTCGTGGTAGGCCAGGTGCGACAGCCGGCGCTCGGCCTCCTTGAGACCGCTGATATCGAGCAGGTATCCCTGGCGGTACAGCGGCTCGCCGTCCTCGTTGCGCACGACCACCGACTCGTCGTGCACCCACACCTCCGAGCCGTCGGGACGGACGATCCGGTAGTCCGCCGCGAAGGGCTGCCCGCTGAGCCGTGCGGCCTCGAACCCGTCCAGCACCCGCTCCCTGTCGTCGGGGTGGATGCAGCGGGCGAACAGGTCGGGGTCGGCGACCCACTCCTCGTGCGTGTAGCCCGTGATCTCGGTGTTCTGCGGGCTGTTGTAGATGGACGTGCCCTGCTCGTCCAGGGCGTCCACGTAGATCGCCAGCGGGAGCCGCTCGACCAGCGTCCGGAACCGCGCCTGGGCATCCAGGTAGCGCTGCTCGGCCAGCTTGCGGTCGGTGATGTCGTAGATCACGCCCTGCACCACCGCGCCCCGTTCGGTGTCGGTGGTGGTGACGGCCTCGTCGCGCACCCATCGGATGTTGCCCTCGGAGTCGACCAGGCGGTACTCGTGCTGATACGGCTCGCCACTGGCGACCGCCTCGTCATAGCTCTCGGCCGCGATCTTCCGGTCCTCCGCGTGAATGCGGCGCGTCCACCCTGCGCCGCCGTCCAGCCACTCGTGGGCCGGCACACCGAACAGCTTCTCGAGCTGCGGGCTGGCGTAGATCGGATCGCCGGTGCCGGCAGCGTCCACGTAGGTCACGGCCGGCATCTGTTCCACCAGCGAACGGAAGCGTGCCTCCGCCCGCCTCACCTCTGCGAGCCGTCCCACGGCTTCGACCGCCGCCGCCACCACGCTCGCCAGCGACTGCCAGTAGCCCAGTCCGCCGGAGGCCAGGTCGCCGGCCGCGGCGTCCTCGACCTCGATCAGGCCGAGCACCCCCGAGCTGCCGGCCAGCGGCACCAGGAAGGCCGCGCCCGTGCGCACGGGCATCCGCTGCTCGAGCGCCCGCCGCCGGTCCGGGAACTGGGACAGCACACGTTCCGTGACGATCTGGGTGCCTCGCGACACGAGCCGCTCACGGTCGCGCTCCCACGTCCACAGTGTGAGCCGGCCGGAGCACAGATTCGGTGCCTGTGTCGCAAACAGCTCGCCGAGATGCCGCTCGTCACGTGCCCCGATCAGGGCACGCGAGAGCTCGAACAACGCCTGCAGACGGTTCGGGGAGAGCATCGCACTTCAAGACATCGGCGGCCGATAGGGGCCGCTTGAGCAAAACGGTGAGGCGGGCTGCCCCTACTCCCTCGCCGATTCGTAGTAGGGGTTCCTCCCCGAGGCGTGGTCGGTCACATCCACGACCTGGGTGATCTCGGGCACCGCCGAGCGCAGCGCCTGCTCGATCCCCTGGCGCAGGGTGACGGCGGCCATGCCGCATCCCTGACAGCCTCCGCCCAGGCGCAGATATGCCGCGCCGTCCTCCACCGCGACCAGCTCCGCCCGCCCACCATGCGCGGCGATCGCGGGATTGATGTCGCGCTCCAGCAGCGTGGCCACGCGCTCGGACACCTCACCCGTCAGCTCGCCGGCCGGCGGCAGGTCGAGTGCGGGGCTGGACGGGGCCGGCTCATGCAGCACGAGCCCGCCGGTGGCCAGATCGCCGTCGCGGTCGAGCACGGCGCCGCGCAGGAGATCCACGCTGGCGGGCGGTACGACCACCTGGAACGGGCCGTGATCCTCGACCACCGCACCCTCCGGGCAACCAGCGGCAGGCGCCAGCCACAGGTCATACGCGAGATTGCCGAACATGTCCTGGCCGCTCACCTCGACCCACAGGGCGTGTTCAGCGGGCTGCTCCTCCCGCTCGCGTACCATGAGCACCTTCTCGATCGCCGCGGGCGTCAACTCGATCACGTGCGCCATGTCCGTACCGTAGCGGGGCGTACTGGATACCATCCGCCGCTAATGCCCGCGCTGGGACCAGAGATTGTCAACCGCCAGGCCGTGATCGGAAGCTGCGTGCTGTCGCCCGACGGCGAGCTCGTCGTGTATACGCGGCGCACGGTGGCCGGCGGCGAGTACCGCACCGATCTGTGGCTGGTGCCCTACCGAGGCGGCCGTCCTCGCCGGCTGACCTCCGGCGCCGGCAACGACGCGGCGCCGGCGTTCTCACCCGACGGGCGCACGGTGGCCTTCACCAGCGACCGCGGCGAGGGCGACGATTCGCGCCTCTACCTGATCCGGGTGGACGGCGGCGAGGCGGAGCTGGTGTGTGCGGCCCCGCACGGCTCGGTGGGGAACCCCGTGTTCTCGCCCGACGGCCGCTGGATCGCCTTCACGGCGTGGGCCGGCGAGCCGCGGTTCTGGGCCGGCGACCCGAAGAAGCGGGTGGCCAGGGTGATCCGAACCGTTGACTGGCGTGACGACAGCAGCGAGCGCGAGTACCGCACGCACCTGCACGTGGTTGCCGCCCGGCCGGGGGCCGCCCCGCGGACGGTCACCTCCGGGGATTTCGACGTGGCCGATCCAGCCTGGCATCCCGACGGCAGCCGCATCGCCTTCGCGTCCAGCATCGGCCCCCGGGCCGACCTGCGGCCGAAGCCCCAGGTGCACGAGGTGGACGTGGCCGGTGGCGCGCCCCGCGACCTGGTGACGCTGCGCGGCGCCGCCTGGTCACCCGCCTGGTCTCCGGACGGCTCGACGCTCGCGTTCGTGGGGTCGAACGTGCCGGGCCAGCCGGACTATGCCGAGCCCGAGCTGTACGTGTGGCAGCCCGGCCGGCGCCCGCGCAGCCTGACCGGGAAGCTCGACCTCCCGGTGACCGTGGCCTGGTGCTCGGATCTGCATGATTGGATGTACGCCGGGATCCCGGCGCCCGCCTGGGACGGCGATGACGCGCTCGTCGTGCCGGTCAACCGGCGAGGGCGCGACGAGGTGTGGCGGGTGCCGGTGCGGGGAGAGCCCGGGCCGATCTCCGCCGGCGACACCACGCTGGGATCGATCTCGACCGCAGCCGGGCGGGTGGTCGCCACGCTCACGGACGACGCGTACCCGCCCGAGGTGTACGCGGTCGAGGGCGGCGGCCAGCGACGGCTGACCCGCCACGGAGGGGCGTGGCTGCGGAGCCACGAGCCTCCGGTGGTGCGGGAGGTCGATGCCAACGGCATCCCCAGCTTCCTGGTCGAGCCAGCCGGGGCCACGGGCCGTGGCGCGCTCGTGCTGTCACCTCACGGCGGCCCCTACGGCGCGCACGGACCCACGCCCGAGCTCGACTCGTGGCTGCTGGCCGGGCTGGGCTACCGCGTGCTGCTTCCCAACATCCGCGGCTCGTGCGGCTACGGCAAGGAGTGGATCCGGCCGATCCAGGGCGTGTGGGGCGGCCCAGACGCGGACGACCTGCTGAAGGCGCTGGACTGGGCTGTGTCGTCCGGGGTGGCGGATCCCGACAGGATCGCAGCGATGGGCCTGTCGTACGGCGGCTGGGCCGTCAACTGGCTGGCGGGCACAGCGCCGAAGCGGTTCCGCTGCATCGTGTCGGAGAACGGTGTGGCCAGCATGGAGACCGCGCACGCGACGTCGTGGTTCGGGCCCGGATTCGACGTCGATGCGGGATATGGCCCGGTGCACCGGCAGGCTGAGGCGCTGCGGGCATCTTCACCGCTGCGGCATGCGAAGCGGATCACGGCGCCGGTGCTGATGCTGCAGGGCGAGGCCGACCGCGTGTGCCCGATCGACGACACCTACCAGCTGTTCGTCGCGTTGCGCGAGCTCGAACGCGACGTCGAGCTCGTGCTGTACCCCGACGAGCACCATGTGATGATGGCGACCGCCCGCCCCGACCGGCGGATCGACCGGTTCCGGCGGGTCGCAGAGTTCCT
>JBQCGJ010000071.1:0-2666 GCA_051955775.1 Gaiellales bacterium
GGCATCCCTGCACCCATCGGATGGCTCACCAGGACGTACTTCGTGGCGCTCTTCGCGGGCCAGTTCCTGCCCGCGGCGATCGGCGGTGACGCGGTGCGGGCGGTCGAGCTCGGCCGCCGTACACGGGATGCGCCGGAGGCCGTGGCGTCGGTGCTGATCGACCGCCTTGTCGGGGTGGTGTCGCTGGGGGTGCTGGCGGTGGTGGCGTTCGCCATCGGCGGCAGCGCCGCCCACCGGCCCGAGGTGGTGGTGGCCGAGGCGGCCTTCGGGCTGGCCGCGATCGCGATTCTGGCCATGCTCTTCTCCAGCCGCCTGCGCGGTTTCGTGGCGCGCACGCTGGGGCCGCGGGCCGGCGGCAGGCGGCTGGCCGCGGGCCAGCAGTTCTACGAGGCCCTGCACACCTACCGCCACCACCGGGCGGCGCTGGCCGCGGTGTTCGGGCTGGCCATGGTGGTGCAGGCCGCGCGCGTGGGCGTGATCTGGATGCTGGTCAAGGCGCTCGAGCTCGATGTCAACTTCCCGGTCATCCTGGTCACCGGGCCGGTGGTGTTCGCCGCGCTGGTGCTGCCGGTGTCGCTGAACGGCATCGGCGTGCGTGAGGCGGTGTTCGTGTACTTCCTGCGCCCATACGTGCCGGTGGCCGAGGCCATCGCCCTGGGCCTGGCCTTCCTCGCCGTGGGCACCGCCACCGCGCTCATGGGCGCGCCGGTGCTGATCGTGCGGTTCGTGCGCCACGGCATGCGTGCGGTGCGCCCGCGCACCAGCATCGAGGAGGCGCCCATCAAGTCGGGTCCAGGCCCCGCAGAGCGGGGCCACGGTTGACGGTACAGTCCCGCAATGCCGCAGCCGGACCACCCCCTCCGCGGGCGCGACTTCCTGCGCACTGACGACCTGACCGCAGGCGAGCTGCGGTCGGTGCTGGACACCGCCGACCGGCTGAAGCAGCTGCAACACGAGCGCATCCCACACGCGCTCTTGCCCGGGCGCTCACTGGCCATGATCTTCGAGCGCTCCTCCACCCGCACCCGCGTCTCGTTCGAGGTCGGGATCGGCCAGCTGGGAGGGATGGCGGTGCCGCTGACCGCGTCCGACACGCAGCTCGGCCGTGGCGAGTCGATCGGCGACACGGGGCGTGTGCTGTCCCGCTACGTGGATGCGATCGTGTACCGCACAGCCTCCCACGAGCGCGTGCAGGAGCTGGCGGAGGCCGCCGACGTGCCGGTGGTGAACGCGCTGTCCGACCTGCACCACCCGTGCCAGTCGCTGGCCGACGTGCAGACCCTGCGGGAGCGGCTGGGCGACCTCTCCGGGCGCCGGCTGACGTGGCTCGGAGACGGCCACAACAACGTCTGCCACTCGCTGCTCACCGCCGCGTCGCTGCTGGGCATGACGCTCGTGGTCGGCTGCCCCGAGGGCTACGACCCCGACCCCCTGGTGCTGGCTGCGGCGGGCGCCGAGATCGTCCGCGACCCCGCGCAGGCGGTGGCCGGCGCGCACGCGGTGGCCACCGACGTGTGGGCCAGCATGGGGCAGGAGGACGACCGCGAGCGCCGGCTGTCCGACCTGGCCGCGTTCCAGGTCAACGCCGAGCTGCTGTCAGGCGCCGACGCGGGCCATGTCGTGCTGCACTGCCTGCCCGCCCATCCCGGCGAGGAGATCACCGCGGACGTCCTGTACGGCCCACACTCGGCCGCCTGGGACGAGGCGGAGAACCGCCTGCACGCTCAGAAGGCGCTGCTCGCGATGGTGATGCCATGAGCGAGGCGAGGCGCCCGCTGCTGGTGATCGACGGCGACTCGCTGGCGCATCGCGTGTACCACGCCCTGCCACCCATCAAGGGCGCCGGCGGCCGGCCGGTGAATGCTCTGGTGGGATTCGCCAACCTGCTCCTGCTGCTGTGGGACAGCGAGCGCCCGCGGGCGGCGCTGGTCGGGTGGGACACCTACAAGGGGCCGCTGTACCGGCGGGAGCTGTGGCCCGCATACCAGGGCACGCGGCCCGACTTCGACCCCGAGATCGTCGAGCAGCTCGAGCGGCTCCCGAAGCTGGTGGCCTCGCTCGGGCTGGCCAACGCCAAGCAGGCGGGCTACGAGGCGGACGACTTCCTGGCCGCCGCCTGCCGGCAGGAGCGGGAGGCGGGCGGCAGCGCCCTCGTCGTCACCTCCGACCGGGATGCCTATCAACTCGTGTGCGACGCCGTCACCGTGCTCGTCCCCCAGACCGGCGGCCGGCCGCCGGCTCGGGTGGGCACGAATGAGGTCGTGGAGCGATACGGCGTCCTGCCGGAGCAGGTGCCGGACTTCATCGCGCTGCGCGGCGACCCCTCGGACAACCTGCCGGGCGCGCCGGGCATCGGCGCCAAGACCGCCGCCACCCTGCTGGGACGCTACGGCACCCTGGAGAACCTGCTGGCGCACGCCGATGAGCTGTCGCCGCGGCAGGCAGCGGCGCTGCGCGAGCATGACATGGACGCATTCCGCCGGGTGGCCACGATGGACGCCCAGGCGCCGGTCGATCTGCCCGCGGACACGCGGCTGGATACCGAGGGCGGCGCCGCGTTCGCACGGGAGATCGGCGCGCTCCGGTTGGCGCAGCGGCTCGAGGCGATGCCGAGCTCAGGCCTCTGACCCGGTCCCGTCCTTGGCGGTGCCCCAGCCGTAGGTCAT
>JBQCGJ010000072.1:0-10177 GCA_051955775.1 Gaiellales bacterium
GACGGCTGGTTCGTCGTCAACACCCGCGATGCGGAGTGGGTCTACAACGACAAGTTCGGAGCCGGTGCGACGTTCGAGGGCACGCCCGAGTTCCCGCAGGTCGGGATCAACGTGCAGGTGATCTGGCCCGGCCAGCCGAACTGCTACTACCACGGCGAGGAGGGCCAGGAGAACTTCCTGGTGCTGAGCGGCGAGTGCCTGCTGCTCGTCGAGGGCGAGGAGCGGCGGCTGCGCGCGTGGGACTTCGTGCACTGCCCGCCGTGGACCGAGCACGTGTTCGTGGGCGCCGGTGACGGCCCCTGCGTGTTCCTCGGCGTGGGCGCCCGCACGGCCGGCGATGGACTCGTCTACCCGGTGTCGGAGCTGGCGCTGAAGTACGACGCCGGCGTGAAGGAGAAGGCCACCACCGGCAGGGTCGCCTATGCCGATGTGCCGGAGACGACCCGCGGGCCGTACAGGCACGGCGTGCTCGAGGATGCCTGACGTGGGCACGATGACCACACGCGAGGCTGCGGAGCGCTGGCGGGAGACCTGGCTGACGGCGTGGCCTCGCCTGGAGCCGGAGCCGATCATCGCCCTGTACGCCGAGGGTGCGCGCCTCCAGTCACACCCGTACCGGGAGCCGCAGCGCCCGCGCGACTACATCGAGCCCACGCTGGGGGAGGAGACGTCAGCCGAGTGCGAGTTCTCCGAGCCGATCGTGGACGGCGACCGAGCCGCCGTCCCGTGGCGGGCCACCACACAGCTGCGAGATGGCGGCACCGAGCACCTGGTGGGCGTCTCGCTGCTTCGCTTCGACCGGGACGGCCTGGTCACCGACCAGCGAGACGTGTGGGCGATGCCGGAGGCGTGATCCGCCGGCTACTCGGCCTCGATCGCAGGCACGGGGTGACCGTCCTCATGGTGCGCGGCGCCCGCGGGGCCGGAGGCCCGCAGCAGAAGCCCACCGAGCAGGGCCGCCGCCACCGCGAACACGGAGCCCACCAGGAACGCCGCGTGGTAGCCGCCGGTCAGCGCGGCCGCCTGGCCGTTGCCGTCGTCGAGCAGCGTCTGCGTGCGTGAGGCTGCCAGGCTGGCCAGCACCGCCAGGCCCAGCGCGCCGCCCATCATGAACGACGTGTTGACGACGCCGGACGCCAATCCAGCCTCCTCGGGCGCCACGTCGTTCATGGCGGCCAGCAGCATCGGGTTGAACGCCATCCCGGCGCCCACGGCGAGCAACAGCATGCTCGGCAGCACGTCCACCACGTAGTTGCCGTCGCCCGGCGCCCGCGCGAACAGCGCCAGGCCGGACGCAGCGATCAGCAGCCCGACACCCAGCGGCGCCCGGATCCCGAACCGCATGACCAGCCTGGCCGACAGGCCGAGCGAGAACGCCGCCATGATCAGGTTCGAGGGCAGGAACGCCAGACCGACCTCCAGCGGGCTGTAGCCCAGCACCAGCTGCAGATACAGCGCGGACAGGAAGAACCAGGCGAACATCGAGGCCGCCCACAGCACCGCCGCCGTGTTGGCCACGGTCAGGTCGCGCATGCGGAACAGGCGCAGCGGGACCAGCGGCGCCGCCACCCGAGCCTCGATCCACAGGAACACCGCCAGCAGCGCTCCGGACAGCGCCCGCAGACCCAGCGTCTCGGTCGACGTCCATCCATTCCCGTTGCCGTTCACGATGGCGTACACGGCGACCATCAGCGCGGCGGTCACCGTGATCGCGCCGGCCACGTCCAGCCGCGCCGAGGAGCGCGAGCCGGCGCCGCCGGGCAGCAGCCGCAGCGACAGCAGGCACACCGCGATCCCGATCGGGACGTTGACCAGGAAGATCCAGTGCCAGCTCAGGCGATCCGTGAGCACACCGCCCAGCAGCACGCCGAGGCTGCCCCCGCCGGCCGCCACGAACCCGAACACGCCCATCGCCTTGGCCCGCTCCGCCGGCTCGGTGAACAGCGTCATCATCAGCGACAGGGCCACCGCGGAGGCGATTGCGCCGCCCACGCCCTGCACCGCGCGCGCCGTCACCAGCATGCCCTGCGACGTGCTCAGCCCGCATACCAGCGAGGCCGCCGTGAACAGGGTGATGCCGGCCAGGAACAGCCGCCGGTGCCCGAACAGGTCGCCCAGCCTGCCGCCCAGCAGCAGGAAGCCGCCGTAGGTCAGCAGGTACGCGTTCACGACCCAGGCCAGCGACGTCTCGGAGAAGCCGAGATCGCGGCGGATCGACGGCAGTGCCACGTTCACGATCGTCGCGTCCAGCACGATCATCAGGCTGCCGAGGCAGAGCACATACAGGGCGTACCAGCGGGTGCGGCTATTCAGTGTCATCGTGGCTGCAACTCCTTGATCGTCGGGCTCGAAGGGAAAGACCGCCGCTGCCAGCAGAACTCATCGCCGCCTGCGCGATGAGTCTTCGCCCGTCGCGCGGTCAATCCCTCAGATGACGCAAACGCGGCCGACCACGATCGTATTCGCGATCCGCAGCCCGATGGGCCGCGAGGACATCACCCCGCTGTGCATGCGCGTGCACGTGATCCTGCGCACGACCCGTGCCGAGGTCGCCCTGTGCGACGTGCGGGCGCTGGCCGCCGACGCCGTCGCAATCAACGCCCTGGCCCGCATCCAGCTCACCGCGCGACGGCTGGGGCGGACGGTGTGGCTGCGCTCCGTGGCGGTCGACCTGTGCGACCTGCTGACCCTGTGCGGGCTGGCGGAGGTGCTACCCCTCGAAGCTGAGCGGCAGGCCGAACAGCGGGAACACCCGCTCGGTGTCGAGGAAGAACGTGAACTCCCCGATCCGCCCGCCTGACAGCTCGAGCACCTGCAGCGCCCACGGCTCGTAACCGCCGCCGGGGCTGGGCTTGTACTGGCCGAAGGCGGGACGGCCGCCGTTGGCCGTGCCCACGGGGACGACGTGCGAGCCCGCGCAGCCGATGCCCGGCCCGGCCCACCACGTGAGGATGTCCTCGCGGCCGGCCAGCCACATGTCGAAGGGCGGCATCGACTGGTGGGCGTCCTCCTGGATCAGCGACGTCAGCGCGGACATGTCGTAGCGCTGGAAGGCATCCACATAGCGGGCCAGCAGCTCCTGGTCGGCCGCATCCAGGTCAGGCGCCGGGTCGCTGTGTGCGGCCGAGCCGAGCGTGGCCCGCGCACGCTGCAGCGAGCTGTTCACGGACGCCACGCTGGTGTCCAGCAGCTCGGCGGCCTCGCTGGCCTGCCAGCGCAGCACCTCACACAGGATCAGGGCCGCCCGCTGGCGCGGCGGAAGCTGCTGCAGGGCGGCCACGAAGGCCAGCCGCACCGAGTCGCGGGCCACGGCGACGTCCGCGGGGTCGCCCTCGGGCACCACCCGGCCGTCCGGGATGGGCTCGATGAAGCGGTGGTGCTCGAGCAGATGCAGGTTCGACTCGAGCGGCTCCACGGACGGCCCCATGTCCATCGGCCGGGCACGCCGCTCGCGGCCGCTCAGCATGTCCAGGCACACGTTGGTGGCGATCCGGTACATCCAGGAGCGCAGGGCGGCCCGGCCCTCGAAACGGTCGTAGCCCCGCCAGGCGCGGACCATGGTGTCCTGCACGGCGTCCTCGGCTTCGAACGACGAGCCCAGCATCCGGTAGCAGTAGCCGGTCAGCTCAGTCCGGTACTGCTCGAGCGCATCTCCCAGCTGGTCCGCCGCCGGCCGCGTGGGCAAAGACGAATGCTCCACGTCGATCATCGTACCTTCCAGGGCCGGCGATGGTGTCACCACATGCTACGACCGCCGGCCGGCCGGAAACTCATCGGCGGCGGCCGAAAACTGCACCATGTTGCGGCCGTACGCCTGCACCTCTCCGTCCTCCCGCATGCCGATCTTGCGCATCACCCGCACCGACGGCTCGTTCTCGGGGTAGGCCAGACCGATGACGCTCTGGAGCCCCAGCGGGCCGAGCCCGTGGGCCAGGCAGGCGCGGGCGGTCTCGGTGGCGATGCCGTGGCCCCAACGGTCGCGCACGAGCTGGTACACGATCTCCACCCCGGGGCCGGTGCCCTCGACCAGGTACAGCCCGGCGCAGCCGATCACCGAGCCGTCGGCGCGGTCGACGATCGCCCACAGCGAGAAGCCGTGCTGCTCCTGATGGGCGATGTGCCTGGCCACCGCCGCCGCAGTGGCCCGGGCGTCGATGGGCTGCCCGCTCGACCCGATGTAGCGCATCGCCTCGGCGTCGCCGTAGAACCGCTGAAGAGGCACGGCGTCGCTCGGCTCCAGCGTGCGCAGGTCGAACCGCTCGGTGGCCAGAACCAGGGGCATGACCAGGCGAGGCTAGCGCACACAGAACCGGGGCCAGGCCCCCAAAACCGGGGCCAGGCCCCGGGTGGATCAGGTGTCAGACACCGTCACGGTTTAGTGACGGGGTCTGACACCCCTCGGATCGAGGCGCAGGATGCGGGCTCGCGGGCCACGATCGAGCGGGGAGCGGAGCGCAGGCGTGGTGGTTGTCACGCCGAGCACCGCACGCCGCGTGGGACGCCGCCAGCGGGCTCGCAGACCAGCCTCGTTATTCGTGGAACTCGCCGAACCCCTGCTGCACCACGCCGCCGAGCCTGGTGAAGTCGCCGCCCACCGCGACCGCGCCGTTGCCGGCTGCGAGCGAGAAGATGCCCAGGTTCTTGTTGGCGCTGGGGTGCCACGTCTGCAGCGCGCCGGTGGCCTCGTCGACGGCCATCAGCTTGTCCCGCATGGCCACAGGAGTGCAGAAGTTGTTGCCCGGCACGAGCCCGCAATAGGCGGTGAAGTGGCCGCCCAGGTACAGGATGCCGTTGTTCACGCCGACCCCGACCACGTTGCCGTTCACCCCACCGATGTAGATCAGCGAACCGGTGGCGGGGTCGAAGCGCATGAACGAGCCGCCGTTGCCGGTGCCGGCCGCGTACACGCCGGCCGAGTCGACTGTCAGGGCCACGACCTGGAACGGCCGGAAGAAGCTCAGCGGGCCGTGCCATGCCCAGGGCAGCGAGCCGCCGCTGGTCGGATCCACCGCGCCGATGGCGATGCTCGAGGCGCCGTTCAGATTGTTGAAGTCGCCGCCCAGGATCACGCGGCTGCCGTCCAGGGACAGCGCGATCGCGCGCACCTGGTCGTCCACCACGGGCACCCAGCCGGGCATGAACGCACCGCTGCCGGGATCGAACTCTGCGACGTACGGCCGCGAGGCCGCGCCGACGGTGGTGAAGGCGCCGCCCACGTACAGGCCGGTAGGCGACGGGGCGATCGCCATCACGCCGCCGTTCAGGGCGGGCGGGTGAAAGCCGCCGATCACCGTACCGCTGACCGCGTCGACCGCCGCCAGGTTCTTGCGGCCGGCGGCGCCCACATGCGTGAAGGTGCCGCCCAGGTACACCGTCGAACCGGACACTGCGATCGCGTACACGGTGTTGTTGACGTTCGGATCCCAGGGCAGCAGCTGGCCGGTCGTGAGATCGATCGCGGCCGCGTGGCTCCGGGTCACAGCACCGGTTCCGGTGGAGCCGGACGGGAGCATGGCGGTGAACTTCCCGCCCAGGTAGATCGTGTTGCCGCTGATCACCGTCGTGGTGACGGTGCCGTTTGCCTGCCAGGTGGTGATCGGGTGCGGCCCAACCACCGCGGCGTCCGCCACCGACACGGCCGCCATCGCGACCGCCACCACTCCCACGACCGCCGCCACTCGAACCCTGCCCACGCGCACTACCTCCAGGTCGTTGTCAGACCACCGTACAAGGACGAAGGTGAAAGTCAATCAACGCATGAGGGACTATTCGCCAGTCAACGGAACTGAGCAGACCGTGCCTTCGGGCGTGGAATGCTGCAGGGGATGAGCGAGCGGATGACGGCAGGCGACCTGCTTCGCGACCGGGCGGTGGCGCCGCTGCTGGGAATCGAGACGCTCCAGTGGCTGGGCATGGGCGTGTGGACGACCGCGCTGGGCTGGCAGGCGTACGCCCGGTCCGGCGAGCCGCTGGTGCTGGGGCTGCTGGGACTGGCCGAGTTCGTGCCCGCCGCGCTGCTGGCGCTGCCCACCGGGCACCTGGCCGACCGTCACGACCGCCGCCGCATCACGGCGTGGGGCATGCTCGCCATGACGGCCGTGATGCTGATCCTGGCGGCCGACGCGGCGGCCGGCGACAGCGCGGTGTGGCCGCTGTACGTGCTGGCCTTCGCGGCAGGCACCGCCAACGCGTTCGTGAACCCCGCCGTCAGTCCACTGCTGGCCGGCGCGGTGCCCGCCGAGTCACTGTCGAGGGCCGTCGCGATGAGCACGTCCGGAAGCCAGGCGGCCATGGTGGCGGGGCCGGCCGTGGCCGGCCTGCTGCAGAGCCTCGGGAACCCCGCCCCCTACCTGCTGGGCGCGGCCTGCTCGGCCGTGTCAGCGGGCCTGGCCGTGGCGATTCCGAAGTCGCTCGGGCGATCCCACGTCGAGGAGCAGGAGGCCACGCTGGCAGACGCGCTCGGCGGTGTGCGGTTCATCCGGTCCGTGCCGGCGCTGTTCGGCGCCATCTCGCTCGACCTGATGGCGGTGCTGTTCGGCGGCGCGACCGCGCTGATGCCGATCTTCGCCCGCGACATCCTGCACGTGGGCGCGCTGGGCAACGGCATCCTGCGCTCCGCATCGGCGGTGGGTGCGCTGACGGTGGGCCTGGTGCTGACCGCGAAGCCCCTGCGCCGGCGGGTCGGCCTGACGCTGTTCCTGGCGGTGGCCACATTCGGCGCCGCGACGGTGGTGTTCGGATTGTCCAGGAGCTTCACCCTGTCGCTGATCGCGCTGGCGGTGCTGGCCGGAGCGGACATGATCAGCATGCTGCTGCGGGCGACCCTTGTGCCCCTGCTCACCCCGCCTCCGCTGCGGGGGCGCGTGACCGCCGTGGAACGGGTGTTCATCGGCGCGTCGAACGAGCTGGGGGCATTCGAGTCCGGGGTGGCTGCGGCGCTGATCGGCGCGGTGCCGGCGGTCGTGCTGGGCGGGCTGGCGTCGATCGCGGTGGCGGCAATCTGGGCGTGGCGGTTCCCGTCCCTTCGCCACGTCGATCGCTTCGACCAACTCTCGGCCGCCGAGCCACCCGCCCGCCCGGGCACGCTGGGCTCCCAGACAGCCGGGGAGTAACTCCCTGCGCCGGGGGCATACTCCGACCGGAGCCCACCACACGCGAGGAGACGCCATGCATCCTGCGACGAACCCGGTCACCCGGCTCGGCCTTCAGATCTCGAGCTTCACGTACCCCGACGTGCCCGACGCCGAGCTCTTCGCACACATCGCCGACATCGCCGTGACCGCGGAGGAATCGGGCTTCGACTCCGTGTGGGTCATGGATCACTTCTACCAGATCGCCGTCAACGGGCCGTCCGAGCATCCCATGCTCGAGGCCTACACGTTGCTGGCGGGCGTCGCCGCCCGCACCAGGCAGGTCAGCCTGGGCGGCATGGTGACCGGCGTCACCTACCGCAATCCCGCCATGCTGGCGAAGATCGTGACCACGCTCGACATCGTCTCGTCGGGCCGCGCGATTCTGGGCATCGGGGCCGCCTGGAACGACGAGGAGCATCGCGGCTACGGCTTCGAGTTCCCACCCCTGAAGGAGCGCTTCGAGCGGTTGGAGGATGCGCTTCAGATCTGCCGGGCGATGTTCACCGAGACGGAGGCGACGGTGCACGGCCGGCATCACCACGTCGAGCGCGCGCTCAACTACCCACGGCCGATCCGCCCGGGAGGACCGCCGATCCTGGTCGGCGGCAGCGGCGAGCGGAAGACCATCCCGCTCTTGGCGCGCTACGCGGACGCGTGCAACTTCTTCGGCGACGTGGACACCGTGCGGCACAAGGTCGACGTGCTGGAGCGATCGTGCGAGGAGATCGGCCGCGACCCCGCGGAGATCACGAAGACCCGGCTGGGATCGCTGGTGATCGCGGACAGCTCTGCGTCCGCGGAGCGCAAGGCGGAGTCGCTGCTGGCCGCCGGGCTCCCGCCCGCCCGGCTGTCCACCGCAGTGCGCGGCGACCCCGACGCCGTGCTGGAGCAGGTGGACGCATTTCTGGAGGCGGGCATGGACGGCCTGCTGTTCAACCTGCCCGACGTGTACGACCTGGAGACGGTGGCGCTGGCCGGCCGCACGCTGGCCACCCGGCTCGGCACACCCGCCACCGCCTGACACCGAAGGAGGAGACCGCATGGCCCCCCGTCCCCCTGTCCCGCCGTTCACCGAGGAGACGGCCCGCCAGAAGGTGCAGGCCGCGGAGGACGCCTGGAACACCTGCGATCCGGAGCGGGTCGCGCAGGCCTACAGCGCCGACTCCCAGTGGCGAAACCGGCACGAGTTCTTCCAGGGCCGCGACGCGATCATCGCCTTCCTGCACCGCAAGTGGGCGGGCGAGCTGGAGTACCGGCTGAAGAAGGAGCTGTGGTGCTTCCAGGGCAACCGGATCTCGGTGCGCTTCGAGTACGAGAGCCACGACCCGCAGGGGCAGTGGTGGCGAAGCCACGGCAACGAGCACTGGGAGTTCGACGACGAGGGCTACATGCGCCGCCGCGACGCGAGCATCAACGACTACAGGATCGAGCAGCACGAGCGGCGGATTCACATTGACCGCTGACCGGCGTGTTGCCTGATCGAGTCTTTCTAGACTCGCCGACCGTGCCCACCGCCTCCGCCCTCGAGACCCGCTACCGCGCGCGCAGCCTGTGGCTGGACGGCCTTGCGGAGCCGCTCGAGCCGCGGGCGCCGCTGTCCTCCGACGTGCAGTGCGACGTCGCCGTCGTGGGCGGAGGGTTCACGGGCCTGTGGACGGCGTACTACCTGAAGCGGGCGCAGCCGGACATCCGGGTGGCCGTGGTCGAGCGGGAGATCGCCGGCTACGGGCCGTCCGGCCGCAACGGCGGCTGGGCGTCGTCAGGCCTGCCCGGCAGCGCCGGCCCGTGGGCGCGCAAGCGCGGCCACGACAGCGTGCGGCGGGCAATTCGCGAGACCCAGAACGCGGTCGAGGAGATCGGCCGCGTGGTCGCGGCCGAGTCGATCGACTGCGGGTACCTGAAGGCGGGCATGCTGATGGTGGCGACCAGCGAGCCCCAGCGCCGGCGGCTCGAGGCGAGCGTGGCCGAGGAGACCTCGTTCGGCGGCGACAGCCGCATGCTGGAACCCGCCGAGCTGGCCGCCATGTCGCCCGTCAAGCGCGCCCTGGCGGCGGAGTTCTCGCCGCACTGCGCGCGGGTCGACCCCGCCCGCCTGGTGCGCGGGCTGGCCCGCGCGACCGAGAGGCTGGGCGTGGACATCTACGAGCGCACCCCCGCGCGCGAGCTGGGCCCGGGCCGGGTGGCGTGCGAGGGCGGCACGGTACGGGCCGACATCGTGCTGCGCGCGACCGAGAGCTACACGACGCAGCTGCCCGGCGAGCGGCTGCGCTACCTGCCGCTGTACTCGCTGATGATCGCCACCGAGCCGCTGGCCGATGACGTGTGGGGTGAGCTGGGCTGGCCCGAGGGGCTGATGGTGGGTGACCGCCACCACCTCTTCTACTACGCGCAGCGCACGGAGGACGGGCGGATCGCCATCGGCGGCCGCGGCGCGCCATACGAGCTGCGCGAGCCGATCAGCGAGCGCCACGAGCGATCCGACGAGGTCAAGCGGCGACTCGTGCGCGCGGTGCGCAGGGACTTCCCGGCCGCGGCCGAGGCGCGCATCACTCACCACTGGGGCGGGCCGCTGGGGGTGCCGCGCGACTGGTGCATGAGCGTGATGTACGACCCGGCCACGCGGTTCGGCTGGGCCGGGGGCTATTCCGGCCACGGCGTTGCCCCGTCGAACATCGCGGGCCGCACGCTGGCCGACCTGGCGCTGGGGCGACAGACCGACCTGGTCAGCCTGCCCTGGGTGGGACATCGGGCGCGGCGCTGGGAGCCGGAGCCGCTGCGGTTCATGGCGTCGCGGGCCATCGTGCGCATCCTGGGCAGCGCCGACCGCGAGGAGGACAAGACCGGCCGGCCGTCGCGGCGCGTCAGGCTGGTCGAGCCCTTCATGCCGTCGCACTGATCCGCAAACACCGGTACCGGGTACACGAGCCCGGCCATTACAAATCTCAATGGGCACCAGCACAACGGCGGCGCTGGATTTGTGAATGCCGGGCGCGTGTACACCGTACAGGTGTTTCCGGAACAGTTCGACGGCATGGAGGGCTCGT
>JBQCGJ010000073.1:0-7742 GCA_051955775.1 Gaiellales bacterium
GCGATCATCTTGACCGGCATGGTGATCTCCGGGCTGACCATCGGGGTCGACACGGCCTGACCCGGCCGGGGCGGAGCCGGCGCGGCGTGGGCCCTCGGGGCGGGGGCGCGCGCCGCGCCCCGGGCCACGTCAGTACAGCGCGGCCGACAGCCGGCGGCGGTACTCCGCCGACACCGGGTGGTCCTGCCCGAGCTGTGTGAACACGCCCACCATCAGCTTGCGGATGCGGTCGCGCAGATCGGGGGACGCTCCCTGCAGCGCGTCCAGCAGCAGGTCCAGCCCTCGCTCGGTCTGACCCGCTTCGATGGCCGCCACGCCGGGGCCCAGCACCGGGTCGGCGGCGGACTGCAGGCGGGCCAGGGCACCCAGCGCCCCGGGATGGTTCGGCTCCAGCTCGAGCGCCCGCCGCAGCGACTCCTCGTCGCCCTTCTCCACCAGCTGATCGGCCTCACTCGGGAGCAGCCCGCGCAGGAAGCTGTCGACCGAGGCTCGGGGCAGCGCGCCCACGAACTCGTCCACCACCCTGCCGTCGCGATAGGCCTTGACCACCGGGATGCTCTGCACGCGATGCGCGGCCGACACCCGCGGGTTCGCGTCCACATCCACCTTGACCAGCTCGATCGCGCCTTCGGTCGCGGCCACGGCGGCCTCCAGCACCGGCGTCAGCTGCCGGCACGGCCCGCACCACTCGGCCCAGAAGTCGACCACCACCGGCACCGTACGCGACCGCTCGACGACGTCAACCTCGAAGCTCTGGTCGGTGGTGTCGGTCATTCCTCGCCGTCCTCTTCGGAGTGCTCGCGGAGGTACCGCTCGAAATCCTTGGCCAGATCCTCGCCGCTGGGCTGGTCGTGGGTGTCCACCTGTTCCTCGAGCTGCTCGACGTAGCCCGCGATGTCCGGGTCGTCGGCGATCGCGGACGCCACCCGCAGGGCGTACTCGCTCGCCGCCGCCTGCAGGTCGCGGGACGGGCCGGGAGTCCCCACCAGGGTGTGCAGGCGGTCGAGCAGGGCGGTGGCGGCCTGCGGGTTGGGGGCGGCTGAGATGTAGTGCGGCGTGGCCGCCCACAAGCTGGCCGACCGCATGCCGACCCGCGTGCACGCGTCGTGCAGCACGCCGACGATGCCGGTCGGGCCCTCGTAGCTCGATGGGCCGAGCCCGTGCTTGGCCACCAGGTCGGGATCCGAGGAGGTGGCGGTGACGGGCACCGGACGGGTGTGCGGAGTGTCCGCCAGCAGCGCGCCCAGCGTCACCATCACGTCCGTGTCCAGCTCCCGCGCGACGTTGACCACGGTTTGCGAGAAGGCGCGCCATCGCAGGTTCGGCTCCGCCCCCTGCACGACCAGCAGGTTGTGCGGCACCGACGCGTACACCTCGGTCACCGGCCAGTCCAGCCGCCGTACCTCGCCGTCCTCGAGGCGAACGGTGGGGCGTGTCTGCTGATAGTCGACGAACGGCTCGCAGTCGATCACCGCGCACCGCTCTGCATCGGTCACGGTGCGCAGATACCCGGCCGCGAGGCTTGCCGCCCCGCCCGCGTCATTCCACCCCCGGAACGCCGCCACCAGCACCGGCCGCCGCAATCTGGGCGTGCCCTCGTACTCGACGTACTCCACGACCGCAGTCTGGCACAGGTCACGTCTGACCGGGGAGGGTATAACCCTCATATGGCAATGAGAAGCCAGGGCCCATGACGATCGTCGACGTGCTCGTCCTGGCCTGGGTGGCGCTGTCTGCGGTGCAGGGAGCGCGGCGGGGGCTGGTCATGAACGGGCTGGGCCTGATCGGTTTCCTGACCGGCGCGCTGATCGGCTCACGCCTCGCGCCGCACATCCTGCCCGGCGGAGCGCAGTCTCCGTGGCTGCCCGCGGCCACCATGATCGCCGCGCTGGTCACCGGTCTGGTGGCGCAGGCACTGGCAGGCGCGGCGGGCGGGATCATCCGCGGGCGGATCCTGCGCGGGCCGCTGGCCGCGGTCGACACCGCGGGAGGGCTTGCGCTGGGCGGCGTGCTGGGCCTCGCACTGGTGTGGCTGGCAGCCGTTGTCGCGGTCCAGCAGCCGTCGCTGGGACTGCGCCGGGACGTGCAGCACTCCGCCATCCTGCCGGTGCTCCTGCGGGCCGTGCCCGCGACCAGCGTGCTGAGCGCCCTGGCCCAGTTCGACCCGCTGCCGGTGCTCCCGCCCGTACTCGCCGACCAGGGACTGCCGGCACCCAATCCGGCAGTGCTCGGCAAGGGACCGGTGCGGCAGGCGACCCGATCCGTGGTGCAGGTTGAGGGCATCGCCTGCAGCATCGGCATCCAGGGCTCGGGATGGGTGGTGCGGCACGGCCTCGTGGTCACCAACGCCCACGTGGTGGCCGGCGAGCAGACCGGCCCCACCGTGATCGCGCACGGTGATCGCTACGGCGCCACCGTGGTGGCGGTCGACTCCGGGAACGACATCGCCCTCCTGCGCGTGCCCGGCCTGCGGACTCGCCCCCTGCGCATGGCAGCCGGCCAGCCGTCGAGCGCCGCGGTGGCCATGATCGGGTTCCCCGAGGGCGGCCCGCTGAGGAGGGTGCCGGGTCGCTCCGGCCACGTCACCGAGGTGCTCAGCCCCGACGCCTACGGCGGGCACGTCCACCTGCGGGCCGTGGTCCCGCTGCGCGGCCTGCTGCTGCACGGCGACAGCGGCGGCCCGGTCGTCGACTCCTCCGGCCAGGTGGTGGCGATGATGTTCGCGGCTGACGCCCGCGGGGACGGCGGGTTCGGCGTCCCGCTGGACGCCATCCGCTCGATCCTCAACCGCCCGCTGCACCGCGTGCCGACGGGTCCGTGCACAACGTGACTGCCGGCACCCCTTCGGCTCGCGCGCCGGTCTATGGTCCCAGAATGCGGCCTGCCATCTCGCGACACCTGACAACGGCGGTGGTACTGCTGTGCCTGCAGGCCTCGGCCACGGTCATGACACTGCGCCGCGACCCGCTGGAGCGATTCGAGGGTGCAGCGCTGACGGCACTCGTGTGGTGGTCGGTCGAGCGCCGGCGGGTGCTGCTGCCCCCCGGCCGCTGACCGCCTGCAGCACGCCGGCCAGACCCTCCAGGGCGGCCACGTTGTGGCCCTCCAGGAACACGTCCGCGTGGTCGAGCGCGGTGCGCATGCCGCCCGCCAGCGGCTCGAAGCCCTCGTGGCCCTTGAGCGGGTTCACCCACACCAGCAGGTGTGCGGCCCGGTGCAGCCGGGCCAGCTCGCGGTCGAGCAGGGCGAGATCGCCTCGCTCCCAGCCGTCCGACACGACCACCACCACGGCTCCCCGCGTGTACGCCCGGCGGCCGTAGTCGCGGTTGTACGCGTGCAGCGCCTCGCCGATCCGGGTGCCTCCGCCCCAGTCCGGCATGGCCAGCGCCGAGCGGGCCAGCGCGGCCTGCGGATGCCGCCCGGCCAGCTCCGTCGTGAGCCGGGTCAGCCGGGTGCCGAAGGCGAACGCCTCCACCCTCCGCCCGGCGGCGGTCATGGCGGTCAGAAACAGCACCATGGCACGCGCGTACGGCTCCATCGACCCCGACACGTCGCACAGGAAGACCAGCTTGCGGGGCACCAGCTTCGGCCGCCGCCAGGCACGTTCGAGCGGGACGCCCTGGGTGCGCATGGATCCGCGCAGCGTCCTGCGCTGGTCGAGCACCCCGGCCGCGTGAGCAGGCGCCAGCCGGCGCGATCGGCGGCGGGGCTGGGCGCGGGCGAGAGGCACCAGGAGCTGGTACACCGACAGCAGCTCGTCCGTCGTCATCTCGGCGAAGTCCCGCTGGCGCAGCAGCTCGGAGGCGGAGTACACGGCCGCCAGGGGCGGCTCGTCGTCGGCCTCGGAATCCTCTCCCGTGGGCGCGCCGGCGTCGTGGGCCGGCACGATCTGCGACTGCTGCGGCCCCTCCACCACCATCCGCGGCCTGCCCTCCCGCCGCACGTGCTCCCAGTAGTCCGCGAACGCGGCGTCGAACGCCGGGATGTCGTCATGCCGCGACACCAGCGTGCAGCGCAGGGCGTGGTAGACCTCGGTGCGATCGGCCAGGTCTATGGCGTCCAGCCCGCGAAGGGCGTCCTGTAGCCGGCCGGGTCCGACCTCCAGCCCCTCCGCCCGCAGCACCCGGCCGAATCCCACCAGCCTGGCGACCACGGCATCGCCCGGTGCGGGCGACGCGGTCATCGCGGAGACGTCTCGGCCAGGAGCGTCGGCACCCCCAGCTCGCGTACGCGCTCGAGGTCCTCGTGGTCCTTGAGCAGCGAGCCCAGCGTGTCGTCCACCACTCCCGCGCTGAGCTCGGCCTGGCCGAGGGCCATCAGCGCCTGCGCCCAGTCGATCGTCTCCGCCACGCCGGGCATCTTGGCCAGCTCGGCCGTGCGCAGCCTGGCCACGAACGCGGCCGCGTGGGCGGCCAGCCGCTCGGGCACCCCCGGCACGCGGACCCGAACGATCTCGATCTCACGCTCCAGATCGGGGTGCCCGATCCAGTGGTAGAGGCAGCGCCGGCGCAGCGCATCGTGCAGCTCCCGCGTGCGGTTCGAGGTCAGCACGACCCGCGGCCGGCGCTCGGCCCGTACGGTGCCGATCTCGGGGATGGTGACCTGGAAGTCGCTCAGCAGCTCGAGCAGGAACGCCTCGAACTCGTCGTCGGCGCGGTCGATCTCGTCGATCAGAAGCACCGGCGGCACCGCGTCCCCGCACTCGATGGCATCCAGCAGCGGCCGTCGTTCCAGGAACTCCCGGCTGAACAGCTCATGCAGCGTGCCCTCGGCGGCCCCCGCGCCGCCCGTCACGTCGAGCGTGCGGATGTACAGCAGCTGCCGCGCGTAGCTCCAGTCGTACAGGGCGTGCGCGACGTCGATCCCCTCGTAGCACTGGAGGCGGATCAGCCGCGCGCCCAGCACCTCCGCCAGCACCTTGGCCAGCTCGGTCTTGCCGACCCCGGCCTCGCCCTCGAGGAGCAGCGGCTTCTCCAGCGCCAGGGACAGCGAGACCACGGTGGCGAGGCCGCGATCGGCGAGATACGCGCGGTCGCGCAGCATTTCGGTCAGACGGTCGACAGAGGGAGCGCTCTCCACGTCTTCACCTTACCCGGTGGTGACCTCGATACCACCGTCGATGACAATGGTGGTGCCGGTGATGTAGGCCGCCCGCGGGGAGGCCAGGAACGCGATCAGGTCGGCCACCTCCTCCGCCGTGCCGAGCCTGCGCATGGGCACCCGCCGGGCGATCTCCTGCATGTCGTGCCCGTACTGCGCAGTGCCCTCGGTGTCGATCCACCCCGGCGCGACGCACACCAGTCCGATGTTGTGCTTGCCCCATTCCAGCGCCAGGGTCTGCGTGAGCACGCCCGTGCCGGCCCGCGCGGCGGACGAATGAGCCATCCCCTCGATGCCGCGCCGCGGACACAGAACGACCGAGATCACGCGGCCGCCGCCGTTCTCGATCATCCACCGTTTCGCGACGCGCTGGGTGAGGAACCACGGAGCATCCAGGTTCAGACGGCGCACCGCCCGCCAGCCGTTGGGAGTGATGTCCTCGGCCGGGGCCACGAACTGGCCGCCGGCGTTGTTGACCAGCACGTCGATGCGCCCGAACTCGCGCAGGCAGGCGTCGACCAGGGCGTCCTGCACCTCCGGCTCGCGGATGTCGCCGGGGTGGATCAGGCAGTCGGCGGCGCCGATCTCGTCGCGCGTCTCGCGCAGCGGCTCGGCCCGGCGTCCGGCCAGAGCGACCGCGAAGCCGTCTCGGTGCAGCGCCAGTGCCGTCGCCCGGCCGATGCCGGTTCCGCCCCCGGTGACGATGGCGGCGGGTCGTGCAGGTGCGTCGCTCATCGCGCGACCGTACACCAGGGCTGTGAAGGCCTGCGGCGCTCGTCGTCACTTGCCGTTGGGCGAATGTGCGCCTGCCCACCTGGCGCTGAAAGCACGTTCAGCACAGTCCGTTTTCTGCCGATATCACACGCACAATGCCCCCTACACGTCGCGGCACGCCTGACCGCAATCGACGGGAGCTGGAGGTCCTGCATCGAATTGCGGTGACACTCTCGCGCTCGCTCTCCTCGAGCGAGGTGCTGGCGGCGCTTGCCCGCGAGCTGCTGTTCGCCGTCGACCGGGCAAGCGAATGCGCTCTCTCGCTGTGGGACGAGGACGGCGACCAGTTGATCGACATCGCAGCCCACGGCGAGGACGGCGAGCCGGAGTGGCCGCGCGGCGAGGTGTACGCACCGCTTCACCTGTACCCGCAGACCCGCCTGCTGCTGCAGCGCGGCGACGGCTATCTGGAGTACCGGGTCACCGATCCCGGGCTGGGCCAGAACGACCGCGAGGTGCTCGAGCACTGGGGCTGGCGCTCGGTGATCGAGCTGCCGCTGGTGGTGGAGGGCCGGTCGATCGGGCTGATCGAGGTCGCCGATCACCGCTCGGCTCGCGCATGGTCGCGCCGCGACGTGTCGTTCTGCCAGACCATTGCCGGCCAGGCCGCGCTCGCGGTACGAAACGCGCAGCTCTTCGAGGATCTGAAACGGCAGGTCGATCGCGACCCGCTGACCGGCCTGCTCAACCACCGGGCGTTCTACGAGCGGCTGGAACAGGAACTGGCCCGCGGACAGCGAAGCGGCGAGCCGGTGGCGGTGCTGGTGCTCGATCTGGACGACTTCAAGGCGCTGAACGACAGCCGTGGACACCTCGCGGGCGACGAGGCGCTGCGCGGGCTGGCGATGGTGCTGGAGCGGGCGTGCCGGGCCGAGGACGTGGCGGCGCGGCTGGGCGGCGACGAGTTCGCCCTGATCCTGTCCGGCGGCCGCGACGCGCTGGCCACGGCCGCCCGGCTGCTGGCCGACGTGCATGCTGCGACGGGCCTGCGGCTGTCCATCGGCGGGGCGGTGGCGGCGGGCGCCGACGAGGCGCAGGCAATCGGCACCATGTCCCGGGCTGACGGCTCGCTGCTGCAGGCCAAGCAGGCCGGCAAGCACACGTTCAGGCTGGCGGCCTGATCTGGGGCGCCCGCGACCGGCGGGCGGTCGTGACCAGGGGCGTTGGCGACGACTCCGGTCGGCTCTACACTTGGGTCAAGACGAGGGGAGACCCGGATGCGTTGCCTGTTACTGGATGCCACCATGCGACCGACCACGCTGGTCACGCGTGAGCGCGCGGTGTCGCTGGTCGTGTGCGGCCAGGCGCAGGTGATCGCGGAGGAGCCGAGCGTCGTGTACCGCTCGCAGCACCTGCGTGTTGCCCTGCCGGTCATCCTCCAGGTGCCCGCCTACGTGGAGCTGCGCCCGCTGGTCAAGCGGAACGTGGTGCGCCGGGTGCTGTTCTGCCGTGACAACTGGAGGTGCGCCTACTGCGGCCGCGAGGGCGGGCCGCGGGATCTCACCGTGGACCACGTGAAGCCGCTGTCGCGGGGCGGCTCGCACGTGTGGGACAACGTGGTGTCGGCGTGCAGGCGGTGCAACCATCGCAAGGGGAACAGGCTGCCGTACGAGGCTGGGATGTACCCCAAGCACACCCCCAAGGCGCCGGACATGGTGCAGGTGGCGTGGGCCGGCCGGCTCACCCACCCGCTGCAACGCGAGTACGTGGCCGCCTGGCACCGCGTCCCGGAAGCTGCGTTGTAGTCAGGCCCCCGCGGCTGCCCGCAGGGCCGCCTGCATGCGCGCGGCCATCGGCCCCGGACGGCCGTCGCCGACCGGCGCGCCGTCCAGCCCGACAACCGGCATCAGCTCGCGCACGCTGGACGA
>JBQCGJ010000074.1:0-3443 GCA_051955775.1 Gaiellales bacterium
CCAGGATCGCCCGGCGCACCTCGACGGACTCAAGTGCCGGCTGCCGGCTGTTCAGCAGCAGCATGATCGTAATCAGACCCGCCACCACCGTGGTCACCGTGTGCTCGTCCACGTCCGCTGCCTTCGCGCCCATCAGCAGCACGTCCAGATCGTCGTCCCGCCAGCGGGCCAGCGCTGCGTCGTCGTGATCCTTGTACGACACGAACTCCACCTCGATCCGGGCCACGTTGCCGCGCGGCCCGATCCAGTGCGGATTGGCCTCGACCACCAAGCCGGTGTCATCCAGTTGCACCACGCAATATGGCCCGCTGGTAACGAGCGGATGCTCTCGCCACTCGTTGCCGTAGCGTTCGCACACGTGCTTCGGCCACGGCCGGGCGGTGGTCAGCGCCAGGATGTAGGGGAAGTAGTTGCGCGGCTCGTGCACCACCACCTCGAGGGTGTGGTCGTCGTGCGCGGTCGCCTGCTCGATGTCGTCCAGCAGGAAGGCAGTGGGCACGTCGCGCTCGCGGATCGCTTGCCAGGTGTAGGTGAAGTCGTGCGCGGTGAGCGGTTCTCCGTCGCTCCACCGCAGGCCCTCTCGCAGCTGGAACAGGTAGCTGCGTCCGTCCGCGGACACGCGGAAGTTCTCGGCCAGCGAGGGCACCACGTTGAGGTCGCGGTCCATTCCCAGCAGCCCGCAGTACAGGAGGTCGGTCAGGCTCGCCGCCTCGTGCACGTCGACGTAGCCCGGGACGATCTCGCGGGGCCGTGAGGTGACCGTGCGTAGCACCTCCATCGGATCCGCCTGCGCGGGCTCCGGCGACCCGCAGGCGAACGCCTCGTCATACGCGGTCTCGGCCCGCAGATAGTCGAAGTCGAGGTGGTGCACGAGCGCGATCTTGAAAAGCGTCTCGCGCGAGCGCATGTCATCGCCCATACGGGCCAGGAACGCGCGCGCCTCGCGGTAGCGGGCGACCGCTTCATCGGTGGCCCACATGGCCCGAGCCTGGTCTCCGGCCGCGATCAGCGCATCCGCCGCCCGCTCCGGCAGGTCGGCCTCGGCCAGGTGGCGAGCCAGCACGGGCGCTGGCGCATCATTGCCCGTATCGGCCGCCAGCGCCTCCAGCGCGTCCGCCACCTGCTCGTGGGACGATCGGCGATCGCTCTCCAGCAGGCTGGTGTACGCCACCTCCTGCACGAGGCCATGCCGGAAGCGGTACTCGGGACTCGGGCGGCGGCGCTGCTCGGCAATCAGCTCGGCGCGCAGGAGCTCGACCAGGCCGGGCCGCACGACGTCGGGCGGGAGCAGCCGCTCCAGCAGCTCCAGGCCGAACCGGCGTCCGACCACGGCCGCCATCGAGATGACCTGCCGGGCGTCCGTGCTGAGCCGGTCGAGCCGGGCCTGGAGGGCGCTGGTGACGGCAACCGGGACGGACAGGGTGGTCGGGTCGACCTGCAGCACCAGCCCGCTGTCCGAGCGGCCGAGGACGTCGCGCTCGAGCAGGTCGAGCACGGCCTCCTGGATGAAGAAGGGGTTGCCGCCGGCGCGCTCGACGATCACCTCCGCCACCTCGGGAGGCAACGGGCCGTGGGCCGAGCCGTCGGCCAGGGATGCCGACGCTGCGTCGGCCAGCGGGCGCAGCTCGATCTCCCGGAACCGGTGCGGGAACCGCTGGCGGGCGTGCTCGCCGAGGCTCCACGCGGCCGACTCGCGCTCGCTCCGGTACAACAGCGCGAGTCCCACCGAGGCGTCCTCGGTGACCTTCAGCAGCCCTTCCACGAGCGCGACAGTTGCGCCGTCGGCCCAGTGCAGATCGTCCAGCACAACCAGCACCGGCCGCCGCTCGGCCAGCTTCGAGAGCAGCTCGCACACCGCCTCCAGGGTGCGCTCGCGCACGTTCTCGTGCGACAGCTCGGCCATCAGCTCGGCCGCCGGGGCGTCCGGCATCAGCCCGAGCACGTTGGCCAGGAAGGCGTAGCGGTCGCCGGGCTCGCCGAACAGCTCGGCCAGCCGCGCCTTGAGCTCGAGCCGCACCTGCGCCTCGGAGGCCGAGAACGGCATGTCCAGCCAGCCGCGCAGCATGTCGCGTATAGGCCACAGCGGGAACATGCTGGCGTAGGACGCGCCGTGACCCTCCAGCACGGTGATCCGCCCGTCCGCCGCGCGCACCGCGTCGCGCACCAGGCGGGTCTTGCCGATGCCGGCCTCGCCCGTCACCGCGACCACCACCCCGAGCCCGTCGGCCAGCTCGTCGACTGTCCTCATCAGGAGCGCCTGCTCGGCCTCCCGGCCGACAAGCTCGAGGTCGCCGGCGGCCGGCGCCTCGGACGGCGAACCGCCGACCCGATAGGCGGACACCGGGGCGACGCGGCCGCGCAGCATCGTCTCCCCCATCGGTTCGAGCTCGAACAGTCTGGTCACGGCCCGGGCGGCCTCGGGGCCGAGCACGACCGACCCTTCGTCGGCCTGCTCCTGGAGCCGGGCGGCGACGTTGACCGGATCGCCGAGGGCGTTGAAGCGCTCGCTGTCGTCCTTCACATCGAGGTCGATCACAACCGAACCGACCTCGACCGCGATCCGCAGGCGCAGGTCGACGCCGTAGGCGTCCCGCACCTCGGCCGCGTAGCGCGAGACGACCTCCTGTGCCGCCAGCGCGGCGCGGACGGCACGCTCGGCGTCGTCGTCGTGCGCCGAGGGGGCGCCGAACACGGCCAGGATGCCGTCGCCGGTAAGCTGCGCGACCGTGCCGCCGTAGCGCCGAACCTCGGCCGCCATCAGCCGCGTCAGCTCGTCAAAAAGGAATTTGGACCGCTCGGCGCCGAGCGTCTCACCGATCGACGTGGATCCCGCCACATCGGCGAGCAGCACCGCCACCAGCCGCCTCTGTGCGCGTCCGACGACCATGCCCGAAGTGTCGCACAGGCATGGTCTGCGCACCCCCTCCAGAATGGGTCAGGTTGCCAGCGAGGCTTTGAGCCGGATCTCGGCGTTTCCGCGCAGGGCATTGGACACCGGACAGCCTGCCTCGCCGTCTCCGGCCAGCCGCTGGAACGCGGCCTCGTCGAGCCCTGGAACCGAGCCCTTGACGTCGAGGTCGACGGCCGTGATCGCGAAGCCGCCGCCCTCGATGGGGTCGAAGTGCACCACCGCCGACACGTCCAGGCGCTCCGCCGGGGATCCGGCGGTGGCCAGCGCGTTCGAGAACGCCATCGCGTAGCAGCCGGCGTGGGCGGCGGCGATCAGCTCCTCAGGGCTCGTGCCGGGATCGGGGCGGGACGTCCGTGCCGCCCAGGTCAGGGGAAGCTCCGGGAACGCACCACTGTCCGGACGAACGGTTCCGTGACCGCCGGGCAGATCACCCTCCCACACGGCTTGTGCTCGCGACTCGGCCATGGCCCTCTCCTCTCAGTCGGTTGCCAGCCCAGCCTAGCCGCGCCGAATGCGTGTCGCGGGTCGCCGG
>JBQCGJ010000075.1:0-14732 GCA_051955775.1 Gaiellales bacterium
GACGGCTGGCTGCCGATGGTGCAGGGCGCGTGGTCGTACCAGATCCCGACCGAGCCCGAGGATGACTACCCGATCCCGGTGTGGTACCGGATCGCGTTCGACGTGGACGAGGTGCCGGACGGGCTCGAGCTTCTGATCGACGGCTTCGCGGGCATCGAGTGGCGGCTGTTCGTGAACGGGTCGCGATGCGAGGCGGCGCCGGTGCCGTCGGGCCTGGACGCGCAGATCGGCGCGGTCGACATCTCCGGGCTCGTCGAGCGCGGCCGCAACGTGATCGCCGTGCGGCTGCTGGTGGGCGGCCCCACCGACGGGCTGCTCGATCTGGTGAAGCTGCGCGGCGACTTCCGGATCACATCCGGCGGGGCGATCGGAGCAGCGCCGGAGCCGGCCCGGCCGGCGAGCTGGACCGAGCAGGGCTGCCCCTTCTACTCGGGGTCTGCCGTGTACCGGTCGACCGCCATGCTGCCCGAGAGCCTGGACGGCGCACGCGTCTTCCTCGAGGCGGACGCCGGCGACGACGCCCTCGAGGTGCTCGTGAACGGGCAGCCGGCGGGGGTGCGGCTGTGGCCTCCGTACGCGATCGAGGTGACCGCGCAGGCCGTGCCGGGCGAGAACACGCTCGAGCTGCGAGTCGCGAACACGGCGATCAACCTGCTGAGCGCGAAGCCGCGCCCGTCCGGGCTGCGGGCGGCCCCCCGGATCCTCGTGCGGCGCGCGGTCGAGCTCGACCTGGAGGCGGACGGGTGAGCGGCGAGCTCGTGGCTCGCCCGCTCGAAGCCGGCGTGTTCGCGCGCTATGGGTCGGTGGTCGCGCAACCCACCCGCGCACATGACGCCAACGGCCCCGGCTGGCGCTGGTGGGCCGAGACGGCCAGCCTCGCCTCCACCGGCGATGCCTACGGTGTGGGGGTCCTCGACCTCGAGCCCGCCCCGCTGGGGTTCGACTGGGCCGAGCGCCACCTGCGCTCGCCGGAGATGATCGTCGCGCTCTCGGGCGACTGCCTCGTCTACGTCGCACCGGCCGATCCCGCCTCGGACGAGCCGGGAGCCTTCGAGGTGTTCCGGCTGCGTCCCGGCCAGGGCGTGATCCTCAACCCCGGCGTGTGGCACGGCGCCCCGCTGGCGGCCGGCGGTCGCGCCGCAGCGATGGTGCTGCTGCGGGAGCGAACCGGCCTCGAGGACGTGGCTATCGTGCGGTTCGACCAGGTGCCGGTGGCAGGATGAGCAGCAAATCGGGGAAAGGATGGAGCGATGCCGATCGTTGATCGCCGCGACTTCGGAGGCCGCTTCTCGGTCAAGGAGAACTCTCAGCGGCTCGCGAACTACCGCTATCTCGAGATCCAGCTGATGGAGATGATCGGGGGCTGGTCGCACACGACCCCCGAACTGGCCTTCAAGGCCGCCTTCGGCTACCAGGTGTACGACCACGCCCAGGCGGCCACGATGCTGGGTGAGCGGCTGTACGAGCTGCGCTCGGGCCGAGAGCGGCAGGAGCCGGCAACCGACGACTTCGCCCGCCTGTGCGAGCACGTATGGAACCTGGAGACGACGGTCGAGCGGCTGGTGGCCGTCTACCGCGTGCTGGAGCCGCACCTGGTCAGCACCTACGTGTACCACGCCGATGCGACCGACCCCATGGCCGACGCCCCCACCGGGCGGATGCTGCGGCAGGTCGCCGCCATGGATCAGGCCCACGTCGCGTGGGGCCAGGCGGTGCTCGACTCGCTGACGCAGGATGGCGACGCCCGCCGCCGGGCGCTCGAGGTGCAGTCCGACCTCGAGCAGCGGCTGGTCGAATGCGGCGGCGTCACGGGTCAGGGCATCGAGTCGCACTGGCTGGCCTTCCACAGCGCCCGCGAGACCGACCGGTCGGCAGCCCGCGTGAAGCGCGGAAAAGGCGGCCACCGGTTCGAGAAGCACTGCCCGCCGCTCGACCATCCGGTGGTCGAGGAGCCGTTCTGGTTCTCGGACGATCTGGCCGACTTCGCGGTCTACGAGACCGAGGACGAGTGGTCGATCGAGGGGTTCCGGGGCAAGTTCCACCAGCTCCTGTACGGCGAGGTCGAGACCACCGACCGGATGGGCAAGATGATCGCCGAGTTCCCCGACCTGCCATGGGAGATGCGCACGGAGCTCGCCCACCAGATGTGGGACGAGGCGCGCCACATCGAGATCGTGGCCAAGGCCTGCGAGGAGCTGATGGGCACCGAGCTCGGCTACGGCCCGTGGTCGCTCGTGTGGTGGTGGATGCAGAACGAGGAGGACCCGCTGAAGCGGATCACCGTCACCAACTCGTGGGCAGAGGCGAACCTCATGCAGACCCTGCGAATCTGGCGCGACAAGGCCGCCGAGCGGGGCTACGAGAGGATCGCCGAGCTGGCCGACTACCTGCAGGCGGACGAGCTCACGCACGTCAAGCTGGCCACCCGCTGGATCCGCAAGCTGGTCGAGAACGACCCCCAGGAGCGCGACGAGCTCGTGCGCTGGGGGCAGGGCGCCGTCGAGCGGATCGAGGGATTCCACAACCCCGGCACGGAGGTCGGCGCCGTGCACTTCACGTTCCTGCAGCGCCCGCCCTCGGGGCGTGTGCACGAGAGCAGCGTGATCGGCGAGTAGCCCGTTTCGGCTACGGACCGATCACCCTCGCCACGTCGCTCAGGTCGTCATTCAGCTGGTGGTCGCGTCCGGGCAGCCGGTGCACGGTGGCCTGCGGGATCGCGCGGGCGTACAGGTCGGCATGCGAGGGCGGCGCGGTCTCGTCACCGAGTCCATGGAAGACGTGCACCGGCACGCCCTGCGGCAGCCTCGCGCCGAGGTCGGCGGGCAGCTCGAACTCGTCCCCGGGCCAGCCACCCTCACCCACGAACGGCGCGGCGATCAGCACGATCGCGGACAGCTCATGGTGCGGCGGCTGGTCTGCCAGAGCCTGGATCAGGATGGTGCCGCCGACCGAATGGCCGACCACCATGGCGCCGTCGTCCAGGTCGGCCATCTCACGCCGGATCGCGGCGCTCCACCCTGCGTAGCTCGGATCGTCCTCGGTCGGCATCCGCGGATAGCGAACCTCGCTGCCGTCGCCGAGCTCCCGCCTCAGGTCGTCGACCAGCCTGGCGTCCCAGTCGTCATGCGCGCCCGCGCCGCCGCCCTGGATGAACAGGATCTGCACAGTTGTCCTCCCCACCGACGGGGGCCTGGCCCCGGAGTTCATGGCAGAGGCTAGCGAACGATGAAGGCGTCGAACACGACGTTGGCCGAGCGGGAGTGGGCATCCCTGGTTCCCGTCGTTCACCCGTCGCGGGGCCGGCGTCTTACTGAGCGGGGCCGTTGGCCGGGGTGACGGTGGTCGTCTGGGTCGTGCCCGTCTGATCGACGTACTCGACGGACGTCGCAGCACCGGGCTGCCGGCTGGTGACAATGGCCGTCAGCCCTGCCGGCGAGGAGACCGGATGGCCGCCGAGCGAGGTGATCAGGTCGCCTGGAGCCAGACCTGCGGAGTCCGCGGGTCCGCCGGGCACGACGGCCGTCACCACTGCGCCCGAACCGCCGAAGTCGTTGCTGGAAACCTCCACGCCGAGAAAGGCGGTGCCGCCGACATGGATCCGCGACGAGGCGTCACCGTTCTCGATCTGCCTCGCGATCGACAGCGCACTGTTGATCGGGATCGCCCAACCCTGGCCGGTCGAGGCCTGCTGGAATCCCTGCGCGGAGGCGGCCGTGTCCATCCCGATCACCTGGCCCGACGCGTTCAGCAGCGGCCCACCGGAGTCGCCGGGCCGGAGAGCGGCGTTCGTCTCGATCAACCCGCTCAGGTGCTCGCTGCCACCCTGGTCGTCGCTGACGGTGATCGCGCGGCCGGTGCCGGTCACCGCGCCGGACGCGGTGGTCAGCGAGCCGGTGCCGCCGGCGTTTCCGACCGCCCGTACGGACTCGCCGACGCTGAGCGCCGACGAGTCGCCCAGGGACACGGTCTTCAGGTTCGAGGCGCCGTTGGCCTGCAGGACGGCGACGTCGTCCGCCACGTCGTAGCCCACGACCCTGGCGGTGTAGCTGCGGCCCGTCGCCGGCACGACGATCTTGATCGTGGTCGCGCCATGGATGACGTGGTTATTGGTCAGCACCTCGCCCGACGACGTCAGCACCATGCCGGTGCCCGCCGCCCGGGCACCCTGGTAGGCCAGGTTGGTGTCGATGACGACAACGCCGGTTCCGACCTGTCTCGCGCGGGTGTGGGCAAGTGCCAGGCCGGCGGCGATCACGGCCGCGACAAGAACGACGAGCACGGCCGGCACGATGCGGGCGCGGAATTTTCGCGGTGGATTCGGCAGCTGCGGGAGCTCTGTGCCGTAGAGCTCGACCGCGTCGTCTCGTTCGTTCTCATCCATCAAAGGCAGCCTCGCAGCGAGAGGTGCGCGCGAGCCGAGAACCTGCTTGGAACACGCTGAGAGCGTTCGCCCTTCGCAGCGGGACGTCAGCGGCTCCACAGCCGGCCGGCGATCCGCCCCACCAGCTCGAGCTTGCGCCACTGCGCGCTTGTGTCGGTGTCGTTGCCGACCATGACCGAGGCGAATCCGCACTGCGGCGAGACGGCCAGGCGGTCGATGCCGCCCGCGATCGCCGCCGCCTCGTCCATCCGCCGCATGAGCTCGTCCTCGGATTCGAGGTCGCGCACCTTCGAGCTGATCAGCCCCATCACCATCACCGAGCCGGGACGGAGGAAGCGGATGGGCTCGAACCCGCCGTCACGACCCAGGTCATCCCATTCCACCAGGAACGTGTCGTACGGCAGGCCTCCGAACACCGCCTCGGCCACGGGCTCCAGCGACCCCTCGCACATCCACGATGAGCGGTAGTTCCCGCGGCAGATGTGCAGCGCGGTGGTGACGTGGTCCGGGATGCCCTCCAGGACGGCGGTGTCGGCCGCCAGAGCGGCCGCGATCAGCGCCTTCGGGTCGTGGCCCTCCGCGCGGAACCGAGCCACCCACGCCGGGTCGACCAGATAGGGGTACAGCGGGAAGTCGAACTGGATGTAGCGCGCGCCGGCCGCGACCGCGTCGGCCACCAGCGCCCGCTCGATCTCGATCGCGTGCGCGACGAACTCGTCAAGGTCGGCATAGCCGCGGTCGGTCAACCCGCGCTTGAACGTGAACGGGTGCCCGAAGATCGAGGCGGCCGGGAAGGTGACCTTGAAGGGATGGCCCGTGATCGACGCCATGAAGGCCGCCTCGCGGGCCGCCGGGCTGTCGACGGGGCGGAGCCGGTCGACGATCTCGTGCACGGCCAGCTCGGCCGGCCGGCCGTGATCGTCATGGAAGGTCACGACGTTGTCTGTGCGGAATCCCTCCACCGCGTCGTAGAACGAGTTCAGGAACATCCAGCGGCGGAACTCGCCGTCGGTCACCACATCAAGCCCACACGCGATCTGGCGCTCGACCACCTCGCGGATCGCCGCGTCCTCGAGCTCCGTCAAGGACGTCCGGTCCTGCTCCCGCTCCTCGGCGAGCACCGCCGAGTGGCCCGGTGCGTAGAACTCCTCCACCGCCCGCCGCAACGCCGCAGGCCGCAGCAGGCTTCCCACCACCTCCGCCCGGGCCGGGCGCCGAGCCCCGCCGCTCATCCGCCGATGCGGTCGTCGACACGGCTCATCGAGTCCATCCTGTCACACCGGCGGATGGTCCAATACGATCTGCCCGTCCGCGGATCGGATGAGAGGAGCCGAGCGATGCCAGACACCACCCTGATCGCCAACGGAACTGTTGTCACGGCCGACGGTGAGTTCGCCGGCGACGTCCTGATCGAGGGGGACACGATCGCCGCGGTCGGCCGAATCGACGCCCCGGCGGAGGCCGAGGTCGTCGACGCCGGCGGATGCTTTGTGCTGCCCGGGCTGATCGACAACCACACCCACCTGTCCATGCCGTTCATGGGCATGATGTCGTCGGACGACTACGACACCGGAACGCAGGCCGCCGCGGCCGGCGGCGTGACCTGCCTGGTCGACTTCGCGATCCAGCGGGAGCCGGACAACCTGCAATCGGCGCTGGACGAGTGGTCGGGTCGCGCGCAGGGTGCGGCACACGTCGACTACGGCTTCCACATGGCGATCACGAACGCCAATGACGCGGTGCTCGACGACATGAACGCCATGGTCGACGCCGGGATCTGCTCGTTCAAGCTGTTCATGGCGTACAAGGGCGAGCTGATGGCGCGCGACGACGACCTGGCCGCCTGCATGGAGCGGGCCCGCGACCTGGATGCGCTGACCATGGTGCATGCAGAGAACGGCGATCTGATCGACCTGTACGTGAAGCGCGCGCTGGCGAACGGGGAGACCTCGGCCGTCAACCACGCCAGGACGCGTCCGGAGTTCGTGGAGGCCGAGGCCACCGACCGCGCGGCCAGGATCGCGGAGAGCGTCGGGGCGACGCTGTTCGTCGTCCACGTGACCTGCGCCGCCGCCGCGGCCGAGATCGAGCAGGCCAAGCAGCGCGGCGTGCAGGTGACCGGCGAGACGTGCTTCCAGTACCTGGTGCACACCATCGACGACCTGGCCCGGCCGGGTGTCGAGGGCTGCCGGTACATCTGCTCGCCGCCGCTGCGCGACGCCGCCAACCACGAGCCGCTGTGGGACTACGTGAAGCGCGGCGTCCTGGAGAGCATCTCCACCGACCACTGCCCGTTCAACGACGAGCAGAAGTCGCGCGGGCTGGAGAACTTCAGCCTGGTGCCGAACGGCCTGGCCGTGATCCAGCACCGGCTGCCGAAGCTGTGGGACGAGGGCGTCAACGGGGGCCGGATCACGCGCTCCGAGCTCGTCGCCCGTACCTCGACCACGATCGCTCGGCGGTTCGGCCTCGAGCGCAAGGGCGCGCTCTTGCCCGGCTACGACGCCGACATCGTCGTGCTCGACCCCAGCGCCCCCCGCGCGTACGGCCGGGCCAACTCGTTCATGAACGTCGACTACGACCTGTACGAGGGGCAGACAGGCACGGCCAGCGTGCGCCACACCTACTCCCGCGGCACGCTCGTGTACGACCAGGGCAAGATCCTGACGGAGCCGGGACACGGCCGGTTCGTCCGCCGCTCACTGCAGCCCAACGTCGCGGTCAGCCGGTGACCGCCGTGCGACTCGACCCCGCCAACGTGATCGCCGACCTCGACGAGCTGGCGGCGCACAGCGGCGGCCGTTTCGCCGGCGCCAAGCGGCTGGCCTGGACGCCGCAGTGGCTGGCAGCGCGAGAGTGGCTGACGGGCAAGCTGGCGGAGATCGGCCTCGAGCCGGAGTACGACGCGGCCGGCAACATGTGGGCCACCGTGGCGGGCGAGTCCGGCTCGTTTCTGATCGTGGGCTCGCACATCGACGCCGTTCCCAACGGCGGCTGGCTGGACGGCGTGCTCGGCCTGTTGACGGCTCTGGAGACGGTTCGCACGCTGGCCCGCTCGGACGAGCGGCCGCCGGTCAGCGTGCGGTTCGTGGACTGGGCCGACGAGGAGGGCGCGCGATTCGGGCGCAGCCTGGTCGGCTCCTCGGCCTGTGCCGGCACCCTCGATCCGGAGGACGTGCGGTCACTCACCGACCCCGACGGCGTCACGCTGGGCGACGCGCTCGCCGGCTGCGGGGTCGATCTCGACCGCACCGGCGACGCGACCGCCTCGCTGAGCGGCGCCATCGCCTACCTGGAGCTGCACATCGAGCAGGGCCCCGTGCTGCTGGAGACCGGCCGCCTGGCATCGGCGGTATCCGGCACGGTGGGCGTCGAGCGGCACCTGATGACCTTCACCGGCCAGGCCGCGCACGCCGGATCGACGCCGATGCTGATGCGCCGTGACACGCTGGCGGCTGCGGCGACGGCGGCGCTCGAGATCCGGGCCGCCGCCATCAGGCTGGGCGGCGTGGCCACCGTCGGCCGCATGCACTCGGAGCCGGGCGTGATCACCGCGGTCGCCGGGCGCACGGAGATGCAGCTCGATCAGCGCCACCTGGATGCCGTCGCCCTGGCCACCATGCTGGAGGAGGCCACGGCCAGCTGCCGGTCGGCCGCCGAGGAGTTCGGCTGTGAGCTGGAGGTGCGCAGGGTGTTCGGCGCCACCCCGACGGTGTTCGACGCCGAGCTGGTCGCGATCGCCCGGGCCGCGGTCGGCGAGGCCGGCGGCGGTGACGGCGACCCGATCCCCAGCGGTCCGCTGCACGACGCCACCGAGATCGGACGCGTGGTGCCGACGGCGATGCTGTTCGCGCAGTCCAACCCGCCGATCTCGCACGCCTCGATCGAGGACTCTCCGGCGCCGGCGCTGGAGGTCGCGATCGACGCCTACGGGCGCACGGTCGAGCAGGTGCTGGCGCGGCACGCGGGAGGGTCGCGGTGAACTTCGGCGTGGTGCTGCAGACGAACCCGCCGGCCGCCCGGGTGGTCGAGCTGGCGCGCCGGGCCGAGACGTATGGGTTCACGCACGCGTGGACGTTCGACTCGCACCTGCTGTGGGAGGAGCCGTTCGTCATCCACAGCCGGATCCTCGACTGCACGCACAAGCTGATGGTGGGCCCGATGGTCACCAACCCCGCCACTCGCGACTGGACGGTGACCGCATCGACGTTCGCGACCCTGAACGAGATGTACGGCAACCGCACCATCTGCGGCATCGGCCGCGGGGACTCGGCGGTGCGCACCATCAACGGCAAGCCGGTGAGGCTGGCCGACCTGCGGGCCTCGATCGAGGTCATCCGAGAGCTGGCCAACGGCCGCAGCACCGAGTACAAGGGCACGACCGTGCGCTTCCCCTGGAACCCGGACAGCCGCCTGGAGATCTGGGTGGCCGCCTACGGGCCGAACGCGCTGGCGCTGGCGGGCGAGGTGGGCGACGGTTTCATCCTCCAGCTCGCCGATCCTGCCATCGCCGCCTGGAGCATCGCCACCGTCCGCCAGGCGGCGGAGGCGGCCGGCCGCGATCCGGCAGCGCTGACCATGTGTGTTGCCGCTCCCGCATACATCACCGACGGGTCGGAGGCGGCTCGCGACCATGCGATCCATCAGTGCCGGTGGTTCGGCGGCATGGTCGGAAACCACGTGGCCGACATCGTCAACCGCTACGGCGGCGAGGATGCGGCCGTCCCGCGCGCGCTCACCGATTACATCGCCGGGCGGCAGGGCTACGACTACAACCAGCACGGACGCGCCGGCAACGTGCACGCGGATTTCGTGCCGGACGAGATCGTGGAGCGGTTCTGCCTGATCGGCCCGCCCCAGACACACATCGAGCGGTTGAAGGAACTTGCCGCACTCGGCGTCGGCCACTTCGGCCTGTACCTCCAGCACGACGCCCAGGACTCCACGCTGGCGGCGTTCGGCGAGCAGGTCATTCCGGCCATGCGCGAGCAGATCACCGCGCGTACCTGAGGGCACGGGGTGTCACGAGCCTGCCCGGGCATGATCGCCGTCATGACCTTCCCTGAGGTTACGGGAGCTGCCCCCGGTAGATGTCGCTGTTGTACGGCTTGCAGACGGATCGCTCGTAGAAGAGCTGATCGTTCGTGCCGTCGTTGTACGTCTGCAGCGCGTTGATATCGACGCCCGCCGCGAAGGCCTGTACGGCCGTCGCCGATCCGGCCAGCGGCTGTTCCATCAGCGTCGCATCATGGCAGCTCGTGCCCGCAGACTCACGATCGAAGAACAAAGTCCCGGCAGATGTGACCGCCGGCGAGGTGTCGATCGTCCCGGCGGGGCGCGTCACGTGGCTCAGCGTGCGCGCGGCGATGTCATACAGATACACCGTGCAGCTGTGGCCGAAGTTCTCGCACGTGAAGAACGTGGCGTAGTTACCGTTCACCTGCCCGGGTACCGCCGCGTTTGCGCCGCTCGACGGATTCGCGATGCTGATCAACACGCGGACGGAGTGCGTCTGCAGGTTGTACAGCAGGACGCGGGTCGTGCCCTGGATCAGACGCCCGAACATGAGCCAGGTGTCCGTCAGCTGCGGATCCCACTCCCAGTACGGCGTATTCACGCCTGGCGGCGGGTTCGAGTGCTGGTGCAGCGCCAGGTTGTAGAAGCGGATGTCGGACGCCGTGCCGGCGATCTCCTGATACGCGAGGCGGGTGTTCGAGATGCCCCCTCCGTACGCCTGGGTGTGCAGCCGGTTGACCCGCCGGGCAGCGCCGGTCGGCACGCCGGAAGACATGGCCTGCTCGTACTCGTTGTATGTGCCGGTATGCGCGCTGGAGTTCTGCGACCAGGCGAAGTAGTCCGCCGATACCGCCGGCGTGTACTCGTCCACCGGCCGCGGCTGGGCCTTGACCGGGACCCCGCTGAACGACCCCCACGCCGCCGGCGCCGTGACGGCGAGCACGGCCACGCCCGCCAGCGCCGTGCAGCACCGCCACACCGCGCTCCACCGCGCCCGGCGAGACATCCGTGTGCGTCTTCGAGACATGTTCATACGCTGGCCTCCCACCAAGGTTGCTTGCACAGGGGTGAGACCGCCCGGGCGCGGACGGCGTTCCCGATTTACGCCGTCTCCAGGTATGCCGCGAGCTCGGCCTCGATGGCAGGGTCCAGCGGCGCGCCCGCCGGCGGGGGGAAGCGTGCGGGCACCTCGGCCCGCGGGCGCAGCGCGCAGCCCTGACCAGCCGCGAACCGGCTGACCGTCTCGAGCGCCCCCCGCGGGTCGTCGCACACCTGCTCGTAGCGCAGCTGGCAGAACCGCTCCGGCGCGCGGTCGCGCTCGTGCGCCACGGCGGCGTTCACCGCCCGCACCTGCTCCACCACCTGGGCTGCGGGAGGCAGCTCGCGCAGCCGGCCGATGTCCCGCGGCTCCGCAGACCACCAGGCGTCATACGTCCCGAACCGCCGCTTCCGGCTGACCAGAAGCGACCGTGCGTTGGCGGCCTGGTCGCGCGTGACCAGCACGAACAGCGCCTCGGGAAGCGCCTGGCGCAACGGCTCCAGGCGCAGGGAGTTGATCAGGTTCTTGAACACCAGCGGCCGCCCGGACGCGGCGCCGAAGGCCGCCACCGAGCGGCGCAGCCGGGCCATCCGCTGCGGGTCGGCCTCGGCCCCGGCCACCGCCTGCGGACGCGTGCGGAAGAACCGGTACCAGTAGGGCCCGCACTCGCTCGGCGCCAGCCGGCCCGGCACGGTGCCGTGCACGGACTCGAAGCCCACGTGCCGCCCCGTTCGGCCGCCGACGATCCGCTCGACCAGCGCCGGAGAGCCGTTCAGGCTGCAGTGCAGGTTTGTCAGGTAGCCGACGTCGAAGCGGGCCACCACGAGCTGGTAGACGAGCGTGGAGCCGCAACGGGGCGCGCCGACGATGAACAGCGGCGTCTCGGGCAGCGGGCCGCCGGCGGCGCGCTCGGTCAGGCTGAGCGCGCGGTTGAGCCCTCGGCGAAGGCGGCGCCCCACGTCACTCGTAGCCCAGGTCGCGCAGGCGCTCGCGGATGCTGGCCTCCTCCTCGGCGGAGTAGACCGGCGCGGAGGAGGCCTCGGGGGCGCTCGCGGCAGCCACGCCGATCCGTTCCCGGGCCTCCAGGATGGCCTCGATCGGCGCGCCGTCCAGGCCCTCCGGCTCCAGCCCGTGCAGACGCAGGATGGTGGCCGCCATCTGCGTGATGTCGCTGCCCTCGGGCACCTCGCCGGGGCGTACACCAGGGCCGGCGGCGGCCAGGATGCCGGTCACCCCATGGTGCCCCGAGTAGCCGTAGAAGCTCTCGGGGTCGAGGTGCTCGTGCCGCTCGAACGCAGCCCGCACCCGACGCCGCATGGCCTCCACGTGGATCCGCTCATCGTGGGGCAGCACGACCAGCTCGGGTGCCTTGCGCAGGTGGCGGCCGTGATAGATGTCGCGCTTGCGGAGCACGCTGAACGCCGGGGCCCCCGTCTCCGGGTGGCGTACGTCCTCCAGCTCCGCGACCAGGGCATCGGCATAGGCGGAGTCCCGCACCGCGCCGGTCAGCTCGCCCAGAAAGATCTGCCCGCCGGTGCCGTAGCAGTACGCCCGCGTACGCCCGAAGTCGATGTCGGCAAAGACACGGTCGACGCCGGGGCGCGGCAGGGCGGGCACGGCGTCGAGCGCGCGGCCATACCAGCCCTGGGTGCGCACCAGCCGCGAATCCACCTTGCCCAGATAGTCGAGCCGGCCACCACGCAGCCCCTGCAGCGAGCGGCGGCGGAAGCGCAGGTGGCCGTGCTCCTCCAGCCAGCGGTTGACGTGGAACGTCCAGTGGATCGGCTTCATGCCGTGGTCGGACATGATGAGGGCCGTGGGCTCCTCGCCGTACAGCGCCCGGGCGTGCTGGATGAGCTCGCCGCACACGCGGTCGACGGCCTCGTACACCTGCGCCAGCTCGTCGCCCGACTGGGCTGGGTCGTGCGCGGGATGATCGGGGTTCAGGCGGTGATACCCGAGGTGACCGGCGAAGTCGGTGCTCATGAAGTCGACCGCCAGCACGCCCAGGTCCGGCTCCATGTCCATCGCCAGCCGGCACACGCCGGCGATGTCGTCCACGTGCTCGATCAGCCGCCGCGCATACCGGTCGAAGTCCTCCCACCAGCGCTCGGCCATCGGGTGATGGGCCGTGACCAGCTCGGGATAGGCCGCGCGGATCCGTGCCGCCGCCTCGGGCGGCGTGATCTCGGGCCTCGGCGGGCCGCCGTAGCCGGTGACCAGGATGCCGTCGATGGGTTCGGGCGGATACGTGAACGGCACCGTGACGAATGCGGAGCGGATGCCGGCCTGGCCGAGCATGCGCCACAGCGGCGCTCCCGACCGGCTGGCCGCGCTCTCCACCCGCATGACCGACCGGTTGGGGTTCGTCGAGAAATTGAAGATGCCGTGCCCGGCCGGGTTCAGGCCGGTCAGGAACGACGACCAGGCGGTGGGCGTGACCGCCGGGAGGGTGGAGCGCAGCGGACCGTACGCGCCGTCGTGCCGGAGCCTGGCCAGGGTCGGCAGCCGGCCCTCTGCCAGCAGCCGCTCGACCAGTTCGGGGTCCGCCCCGTCCAGGCCGAGCACGAGCACTCTCATGCCGCGCGCCCGGTCAGCAGCCCGCGGTACACCCGCTCCAGCTGCACGCCGGGATGGTCGGGCAGCCGCTCGCGCACGACCTGCATGTTGCGCTCGCCATAGCTGGCCCGCAGCTCAGGGTCGCGCAACAGCTTGAGGAGGGCCGCGGTCATCGCATCCTCGTCGCGGCACTGCACCACCTCGCCGCCCTCGCCCTGGGTGATCCACTCGTCGATCGTTATCGCGTCGCCCATCACCATCGGCAGCCCGGACGCCATGGATTCGATCATCGACGCCGGCGTGGCGTCCGTCGAGGCCACGGAGATGCCGATGTCAGACGACGCAATCACGAACGGCAGATCCTCGGGGGCGATGAAGTGCATGCGCACCTCGTCGCCGAAGCCCATGTCACGGATCCACCCCCGCACCTTGTCCTCCTCCCAGCCGCCCCGGGCGGCCAGGATCAGCCGTGCGGCCGGCTCCTCCGCGTGCGCGCGCTTGAACGCGCGCAGCACCACGTCGAGATTCGTCTGGGCGCGGAAATTGCGCAGCGACAGGATGATCTGCGAGTCCTCGGGCCATCCGAACTGCGCGGCCAGCGCGGAGTGATCGCGCTTGGCAGGGTCGAAGGGGCGCGTGTCGACGTACCACACGATGCGGTGGATCTTCTCCGGGTCGGCGCCCAGCCGGATCGTCTCCTGCTCGTTGCCGAGTGAGGAAACCACGAAGCTGTCGCCGGCTCGGATCGACTTGGCCACCCGCCGCCGGCCCTTCCAGCTGTCCCGCCCGTACGTGAAGATGTCGGTGTTCCACGGGCTCATGACCAGCGGGTGGACATCCGCCCCCGCCGCCCACCAGCCGTATGGCAGCAGGTAGTGGGCGTGGGTGAGGTCGGGCTGGATCTCGCGGGCGACATTGCGGATCTCCGGCACGTGCCGGTACCGGCGCACGCCCGGGAACTTCGGCGTGCGCGCGCGCAGGTCGTGCACCTTCAGCATCTCCAGCTCCTGCGGACGGTCGTCGCGGTAGCGGGTGCTGACGATGTGCACCTCGTGGCCAAGCTCGGCCAGCCGCCACGCCCAGCGAAGGAAGATGATGGAGCGGCCGTCCCCGACGCCGAGAATCCGCAACGGCTGCGTGGTCTGCTCTGGCATCCGGCGGATTCTACCGAGCCGTCCTTGGCGGGCGCGCCGGTTGGAAGCCTTTCACCGGCGGCACACAATCGCCCCATCGGCATGACGCCGGACGGCCGCCGGGCCGCTTGGATGCGCGGATGACCACCGCCACCGACGACGCCCCGGCAGCCCCCAGGGCAGGCGGCGACCGGCGCCTGGCGCTGCTGCTCTCGGCGGCCATGTTCGTACTGGTGGTGGACACGTCCTTCATGAATGTGTCGATCTCGGCGGTCGTGCACGACCTGGGAGCCACGGCCAGCGGAGTGCAGTCGGCGATCGCGCTGGAGGCGCTGGTGTCAGCGGCCTTCATCCTGATCGGAAGCAAGATCGGAGACCTGATCGGGCGCAAGCGGGCGTACGTCATCGGCCTGCTCGCCTACGCCACCGGTGCGCTGGCGATGGTGCTCGCGCAGAGCCTGACAGCGGTCATCATCTTCTGGGCGATCATCGGCGGCCTGGGTGCGTCGCTGCTGCTGCCCGCCATGCAGTCGCTGGTGCACGGGAACTTCCAGGGCGAGGCGCAGAAGAAGGCCTACGCGCTGGTCGGGGCGGCGGCAGCGGT
>JBQCGJ010000076.1:0-3125 GCA_051955775.1 Gaiellales bacterium
GAGTCGCCCCACGCGTCGTAGCCCTTGAGATCCGCGCTCTTCGGGTAGGAGAGGTGCAGCACCGGGAGCGTCCACTGCCCCTCGACCCCCACCATCGTGGTGTTCTTGGCGGTCGGAAGCTCGAACGGCACCGGCTTCGGCAGATTGAAGTCCGTATACCACTCGGGCGCCTTCAGGACGACCGGATCGATCTGGAATCTCCGCCGGATACCGAGCGCGTACCCCTGCGTCGCGAAGCGCTTCACCATGCCCGCCGGCAGCGGCCGCTGGTTCATCACCGGCGATCCGAAGGTGAGCACGCGGACGGCGTGCCAGCGCGTCGAGAAGCCGAGCGCGGGGTTCACCGGCAGCGACTGCGCCACCATCCCGCCCAGACTGTGTCCGGCCAGGATGATCTTGGACCCTGGCGGCACGTGCTTGCCCGTCATGCCCTGCACCAGCGAGAAGCTGTAGTTGTCCTGCATCCCAAGCGACGTCGCGAGGATCTCCTCGATTCCCGTCGCCTGCCCGTACTTGCCCGCGCAGTCCAGGTTGGCCCACACGCACGCCCACCAGACGTTCGCCGTCTGATACCCTGTCATCGTGACCAGCCAGGTGTTCGGCCGATTGCAGAGCGCGGCGAGCAGGATCGGCTGCGTGTGATAGCCGTCGAACACGACCGTCGCCATGTCGTACGACGTCCGGATCCATGGCCCGTCGCAGGACGCCGGCGGCGGCTGCCTTTGCGGCGGCGGCTGCTTTTCGGGCGGCTTCCGCGGCGGCTTGGGCGGCTGCGGCACCGGCGGCTTCGGTGACGGTATGTGCGATGGTTCCTTCGGACGCTCCGGTGGCAGGGGCCGTATGGGATTCGGCCTCGGCGGCAGCGGCGGCACCTCGGAGCTGTCGGGCGTGTTGCCCGACCCATACGTATCCCGTCCCGGCCCCGGCGGTGGCTCGGGGCTCGGCTCGGCGTCGATCGAGTCCACGCCGTCCGGTCCCGAGGGGCTCGGGCCCGCCGCGAACGTGTCGGCCGGCACCGCCGTGCTGTCGGGCCGGGGCGACGGATTCCCGCACTGCATGTCGAGCTGGTGCTCGATGCCGGCCAGCCGCTGCGCGAGCTGCCCCTGCTGCTGACTCAGCGAAGGGTTGGAGTTCTCGCTCGCTGGAGACGACAGGCGCTCGATCTCGACATCCAGCGAGATCGCCTGGTTCCAGAGGTCGAGACAGGTAGGATCGTTCTCGCCGGCGGCCAGATACGCGCGGAGTTTGGAGCAGTCGCCGCTCGCGGCATACGACCCGGCGGAGCAGCCGGTGGGTAACGCCGTCTGTTGAACGCCACCCTTCACGACCTGCTGGGCGGCGGACGTGCACGGGTGACAGAGGGCGAGCAAGGCGCAACCGACCACGGTCACGCGCAGGCGCGTCCCGGCGAAGGTGCGGACTTCGAGCGCGCGGGCGCGCGCTGCGAGCTCCTGCAGGCTGCCACCTTGTCGGCGGGCGCAGCTAACGTGCTGCCCGCTACGAGTGGACGCAAGAGAGTCGGGGAGTACTCAGGGCGTTTGACCGATCGTGTGCCCGGCCGGAGCCCTGCGCCCGGACCGGCTAGGAGCGACGTGGGACCCAGCAGTGCCTACGCGGCACCGAAGCCACTCACCCTCAGTCGCCCCGCCCCCGCTACTCCGCCCGGAGCGCCTCCGTTGGCCCCACCCGAGCGGCCCGCGCGGCGGGCAGATACCCCGCGATGACCGCGCTCGCCAGCAACACTCCGAGCGCCACGGCGATCGACGGCGGATCCACTGCCTCCACTCCGTATAACTGGCTGCGGAGCAGCCGCGTCGCCGCCAGCGCGACCGGCACGCCGACCAGCGTCCCGGCCACCACCATCGCCATCGCCTCGCGCAGCACCATCCGCCGCACCTGCCCGCCGTCGGCGCCGAGCGCCATGCGGACGCCGAACTCGCTGGTCCGCCGGAGCGTCGTGTACGTCATCACCCCGTACAGTCCCAGCGCCGCGAGCCCGAGCGCCAGCAGGCCGAAGATGCTGGCCACCCGCGCGACCAGCAGGTCCTGGCTGATGGACAGCCGCATCAGCGTCGCCAGCGGATCGTTGTTGAGCACCACCATCGAGCCGTTCACCGCCGCGAGCTCGCGCCGCGCCGCCGCGACGAGCTGCACCGGATCGCCGGCGGCGCGCAGCTCATAGCTGAGCCCCACCGGCATCTCGCTCGCCTGGTAGGCCGGCAGGTACAGCCGCGGCGCCGGCGTCTGCCGCACCTCGTGGTCCTTGGTATCCGCCACCACGCCGACGATCTCGTAGGTCACGCTGTCCGCGGTGACGCGGTGTCCGATCGCGTCGCCGTGCGGGAAGTAGTGGGCGGCCATCGTCGTGTTGACCAGCGCCACCTTCGGCGCGCGCTCGTCGTCCCGCTCGGTCACGTCGCGGCCGGCCACCAGCCGGGCGCCGATCGCCTCCACGTAGCCCGGGCCCACGTGGTCGTAGTTGACGGTGGAGTCGTCCGCCGTGCGGGCGGTGAAGCCCTCCACCTCCACTCCGGTCGCCGACTCGGTTCCGCTGAAGATCCCGTTCTCCGAGAAGCTGGCCGCCGCCACGCCGGGAATCGCCCGCAGGCGCTCGAGCTGGGTCCGCACCAGCTGCGCCAGCCGCTCGCCCTCGAGCCCGGTGGGCGCCGCGTCCACCGTGACGATCAGCAGCCGGTCGCGCGCCAGCCCCGGGTCCACGCTGACCAGCGCGCGCGTGCTGCGCACCAGCATGCCCGTGCCGACCAGCAAGGTGAGCGACAGCGCCACCTGGAGCACCACCAGCACCTTGCCGAGCCCGATGCCGCGCGGCCCGCCGAGAATCGAGCCGGTGGCGCCGCGGCCACCCGCGCGCAGCGTCGTGCCGGGCTCGACGCTCGTCGTCCGGATGGCCGGCAGCAGCCCGAACAGCACGGCGGTCACCCCGGTGATCGCGAGCGTGAACCCGAGGACGCGCCAATCGGTGCGCACGTCCAGCGGAATGGCGCCGGCGCTCCCGCCGGCCAGCGTGAGCAGCGCATGGCTCCCCCAGAGCGCGAGCAGGAGGCCGACCGCGCCGCCCAGCGCGCCGAGGATCAGGCTCTCGGTCAAGAGTTGCCGCACCAGGC
>JBQCGJ010000077.1:0-2932 GCA_051955775.1 Gaiellales bacterium
CGCCTGGAGCGCGGCCACGCGTCCGGCGCGGTTCGTGCTGAAGTTCCTGCGGCGGTGACCGCCGGCCGCGCCGCCGCGATCGACATCGGCACCAATTCCACCCGCCTGCTGGTCGCCGACGTCGACCACGGACAGATCCGCGCAGAGGTCGAACGGCTGCTGGAGATCACCCGCCTGGGCGACGGAGTTGACGCCAACAGGCGTCTGAGCCCGGAGTCGATGGAGCGGGTGCCCGCCACGCTGGCCGCGTACGCCGAACGTGCACGGTCGCTGGGCGCAGCCCGGCCGCTGGCGACCGCGACCAGCGCGGTTCGCGACGCGGCCCACGGCCGCGAGTTCCTGTCCGAGGTCGAGCGCCGTCACGGCGTCGAGGCTCGCCTCCTGTCGGGCGACGACGAGGCCCGGATGACCTTCCGCGGCGTCACCTCGGCCAGGCAGGCGGCACCCGGCACCCTGGTGTGCGATATCGGCGGTGGCAGCACGGAGCTGGTGCTGGGCGACCGGGAGGGAGTTCGGGCGGCGGTCAGCCTGGAGCTCGGCTGCGTCCGCATGTCGGAGCGGTTCCTCGCGTCCGACCCGCCGACGGCAGACGAGCTCAGGCGCCTTCGGCAGGCGGCCGCCGAGGCGGTGGCCGGCGATCTTGCCGAGGCCGCGCGTGCGCTGATCGGCGTCGCCGGGACGGTGACCACGCTGGCGACGATCGATCTCGGGCTTGCCGAGGAGCAGCCGGAGCTGATCGACGGGCACGCCCTCACGGCCGCCGCCGTGGAGAGGCTGCTCGGCGACCTGGCCGCGCTCCCGCTCGCGGAACGCCGTCAGGTGCGCGGCCTGATGCCCGCCCGGGCACCCACCATCGTGGCCGGTGCGGCCATCCTGGCCGAGGTGCTGCGGGCATCCGCGCTCGACGATCTCACCGTGTCGGAGCGGGACATCCTGCACGGCGCCGAGCTGACCGCCGCCGAACTGGCCTGACGGCTCACTGGTTCTGGCGGGGGACGTCTCCGGCGTCCGGCATGCCGCCGACCATGATCATGGTCAGCCCGTCCGATCCGGCCACCGGCGTCCGGGTGCAGCCGGGCTCCACCACCAGCCACCGCCCCGGTACGAGTTCCACCGAGTCGTCGTCGAACCGCATCGTGCCCGACCCGGCCAGGATCACATACACCTCCTGCTGCCCCGAGTCGTGCTCGGAATGTGTCCGGCCCTCGCCGCCGGGCGGGAGCTCGAGTTGATTGATGCCGAAGCCGGTCACGCCGAGCGCGATCCGCATCTTGCGAAACGCACCCCACATCGCCTCCACCTCCGAGGCATCGACGAACCGAAACCCCGCTCCATCGCCCGCCGGCATGGCGCGGAGTCTACGACAACCGGTCGCACCGATCCGCGCGCGATAATCCACCCGCGGCCGCCATGCGGCCACACCCGGCCCGGGTGGCGGAGTTGGTAGACGCGGCCGACTTAAAATCGGCTTCCCCGCAAGGGGAGCGCGAGTTCGAGTCTCGCCCCGGGCATCTGCAAGCATGCGACAAGGCGCGACAAACCCGCACGGTTAAGCAGTTGTCCGCCATTCCAAGCGCATCCGACGACGGGGCCTGCTTCCAGGGATTTTTCGCTGGTGGCACCAAGATGGCACCACAGCACGCTGGCGTTAGCAACATTGAAGACGATCAACCCGCGATCTCGATAGGCACGTGCGTCGTCATACCGCCCATGGAAGGGCCTGACCTGGTCATCCGCTCTTGGAGGCGACGCCTAACCTCGGGCGCTCTCTGGCCCCGCACGAGGTGGTGCACCACATCGACGGGGATCCGCTGAACAACGATCCGGCCAACATCATGGTGATGAGCCGGGGGAGCACATGGTTCTCCACCTCCGGGAGGTGCCTCTCGTTCGGTGGACGGACGAGGAGTTCGAGCAGGCCGTCAAGGTCAAGCGAGACGGCCGGAGAATCGACGACATCGCCACCGCGCTCGAAAAGTCGTACTACGCCACCAGACGACGCCTGGCCAAAGCCAGGAAAGACGGGCTACTTCGCGGCGTCAGGAGGCGGGGTAAGGCTGCTAGTGGCGCGGCTCAGCCAACTCGGCCACAGCATGAGAGGGCGGGCGGTTCTGGTCAGCCCACATCAGAGCAAGCTGTCTAAGCTCACCCTCGTCCCAGCCACGGGTGGCCGCTTCGTGGAACATTGCGTGGAACTCGGTCGAGTCCATGGTCGGCACCTTCTCCCGCACCCACTTGGGACTGAACCGCTGCGGCACATCGAAAATCGGCATCCTGCCTCCTAAGCAGAAACGTGGTGCCGGGCCAATACCACGCATTCCGCGTGTTCAAGCCAATCTGTGGCCGACCGACAAGCCGCATCCTTCCGCTCCTGCGCTAAAAGTCCCCCTCCCAGCGGCCTGCTCGCGCACGAGGGCGCTACCCATGGCGACCCGCCAAGGCTAGAACTGGAACAACTCGTGAACCGGAATAATCTCTGCTGGGCCGCTGAGCTTGATTCCGTCCTTGTCCAGTACCGGTAGCAGCTCCTCGTCGTTGAAAGCGCGCTGCTGCTCAGCGCTTGCCCAGATTTCGCTCACCCTGAGGCTGCCCTCTTCACCATGTAGGACATGGAACTCAAGCCCCGGTGGCGGGAACTCGCCCTGTTCCAGCAGGCTGCCCCCGTCGTCGTACTGCTGGCGAGTCATCCCTACCTCTTGGTACCTAACCAGAACGCTCACGGTTGACCTCCTTGGTGACGGCATGAGCCGGGGCAACGGTACCAGCCATGTTCCTGGCACGCGAGCCTGCGAGCCCCGACCTACGGAGAGACCTCGCGCTGACTCCTGGAAGTCTCACTCCAATCGCCCCGCTCGTGGGTGTAGCCGGGCGCATACGGCCCGTAGCGGTCGATCACCCCAAGCATACGTCCCACACCAACCGGGTTCGCGGA
>JBQCGJ010000078.1:0-23442 GCA_051955775.1 Gaiellales bacterium
GCCTGGTCGGCCTCGCCTGAGGACTTCCAGTTGTCCTCCATCTCGCGCTTCTTGAGGCTCAGCTTGCGCTCGGAGTCGCGCAGCGCCGCCGCCTTCTCGAACTCCTGCGACTCGATGGCGGCCTCCTTCTCCTTGCGCACCGTCTCGATCTCGTCGTCGAGCTCCTTGTGCACCGGAGGGGCGGTCATCATCTTGATGCGCATGCGCGAGGCGGCCTCGTCGATGAGGTCGATCGCCTTGTCGGGCAGCTGCCGCTCCTGGATGTAGCGGTCGGACAGCTCGGCCGCCGCCTGCAGGGCCTCGTCGGTGATCGCCACCCGGTGGTGCGCCTCGTAGCGGTCGCGCAGCCCGCGCAGGATCAGCACGGTGTCCTCGATGGACGGCTCCTCGACCTTGATCTGCTGGAAGCGGCGCTCCAGCGCCGAGTCCCGCTCGAGGTACTTGCGGTACTCGTCCAGGGTGGTGGCGCCGATCGTCTGCAGCTCGCCGCGGGCCAGCGCCGGCTTGAGGATCGAGGCCGCGTCGATCGCGCCCTCGGCTGCACCCGCGCCGACCAGGTTGTGCAGCTCGTCGATGAACAGGATGATGTCGCCCCGCTGGGCGATCTCCTTCATGACCTTCTTCAACCGCTCCTCGAACTCGCCGCGGTACTTCGACCCGGCCACCAGGGCCGCCAGGTCGAGCGTGTAGATCTGCTTGTTCTTCAGCAGCTCCGGCACCTGGTTGGACGAGATCCGCTGGGCCAGGCCCTCGACCACGGCGGTCTTGCCGACACCCGGCTCGCCGATCAGCACCGGGTTGTTCTTGGTGCGCCGCGACAGGATCTGCATGACCCGCTCGATCTCGTTCTGGCGTCCGACCACCGGGTCGAGCTTGCCCTCCGAGGCCAGCTTGGTCAGGTTGCGGCCGAACTGGTCGAGCAGCTTCGAGCTCTTGGTGCCCTTCTCGCCGGTCGCGCCGGTGCCCGCGCCCTGCCGCCGGCCGGGGCCGGACAGCATGCGGATGATCTCGTTTCGGATCTTCTCGGCATCGGCGTCGAAGTCGAGCAGGATGCGTGCGGCCACGCCCTCGTTCTCGCGCACCAGGCCGAGCAGGATGTGCTCTGTGCCGATGTAGTTGTGGCCGAGCGACAGCGCTTCGCGCAGTGCCAGCTCGAGCACCTTCTTGGCGCGCGGCGTGAACGGGATCTGGCCTGTGGTCACCTCGTCGCCCTGTCCCACGATACGGGCGACCTGGGCGCGCACCTCCTCGACGGTGATGTCGAGCGAGTCCAGCACGCGGGCGGCCAGGCCCTCCTCCTCACGCAGCAAGCCGAGCAGGATGTGCTCCGTGCCGATGTAGTTGTGCTTGAGCGTGCGGGCCTCGTCCTGTGCGAGCACGACGACCTGGCGGGCACGCTCGGTGAAGCGTTCAAACATGTTCGTGCCCCTTATTGCGGTCCATCGGAAAAAAGTCGAGTTGCGTCAATGCCTCCAGCCGGACTGCCAACCCGCCCGCGAATTCCTCGGGCCGGCGACATTCCGGTGGTGTGGGAACGGTCGGCACTATAGCACCGGCGCTCGGCCATTCCGGGGGTCGGGGATGGGGGTTGGTGAGCGTCATCGACCGTCTCCGCCGACCCCTTGAGCGGTTCTTGCCCGGCGGTGGACAACCGTCCGGGAATCAGCGAAGATGCGGGCCGTGAACTTCACGGTGGAGCACTTTCGGGCCGTGGACGCGCCCTCCTCCCCACTCGGGTATGACTTCGTGCCGACCGGCCAGGTGGACAATGTCGACGCGCACGACGAGGCGGCAGCAGCGGCCATCGCGCTGGCGGGCGACGAGCTCGAGGTCGACGACGTGGTCAGCTACGACCCCGCCCGGAACCTGTATGCGGTGCCGGGCGAGGAGGAGGCCGTGCGGGTGACGGCCCGGTGACCGCGGTGACCCAGGAGGGGAGGCTCGCCGTCCCCGGCGGCGAGGTGTGGTACCGCAGCGTCGGCCAGGGCGGCACGCCGCTGCTGTGCCTGCACGGCGGCCCCGGCGCGCCGAGTGACTACCTGCAGCCGCTGGAGGCGCTGGCCGCCAACCGGCAGGTCATCTTCTACGACCAGCTCGGGTGCGGGAACTCCGACCTGACCACCGACCAGTCGCTGTTCACCGTCGACCGCTTCGTGAGCGAGCTGGACGCGGTGCGCGACGGGCTGGGCCTGGATCGGGTGCATTTCTTCGGCAGCTCCTGGGGCGGGATGCTGGCCATGCAGTACGTGCTCGACCGGCCGCAGCGGCTGCCGCTCAGCCTGATCACCGCGGGCAGCCCGGCCAGCTCTCCGCGCTGGAACCAGATCTGCCAGTCATGGCTGAACGAGATGCCGGACGCCGAGCGGGCCGAGATCGAGCGGCTGGAGGCCGCCGACATGATGCTCTCGTCGGAGTACGAGCAGGCCATGCAGCCCTTCTACAACCGGCACGTGTGCCGCCTCGACCCGTACCCGGACTTCGTCATGCGCACCTTCGACCGCATGGCCACCTCCGTCTACCACTACATGGCCGGGCCGAGCGAGTTCCGGATCATCGGCACCCTGCGCGACTGGGACATCATGGACCGGCTGGGCGAGATCACCGTCCCGACGCTGGTCACGGGAGGCGAGTTCGACGAGTGCCGGCCGGTGCACCTGAAGGAGATCCACGAGCGCATCCCGGGCAGCCGGCTGGAGGTCATTCCCGACGCCTCGCACCTGTGCTTCGTCGAGCACCCGGAGGTGTACATGCCGCTGGCCGACGCCTTCCTGGCCGAGCACGATCCCGCCTGACCCGGCTGGAGATGGAGCAGTTCAGGTGCCAGGTACTCGTCGACCGGCCGTGACGATGGTGACCATCACGGCCGCCCACCCGTACCTGGCCGACGCCTTCCTGGCCGAGCACGATCCCGCCTGACCCGGCTGGAGATGGAGCAGTCTAGGTACCAGGTACCAGCCTCTGGCCTTTACAAATCCAGATCCCGTGGGGTGTCTTGACGCCCGAGATTTGTAAAGGCCAGAGGCTGGTACCTGGTTCCGGTTTAAGCTCTGAGCGCCACCACGATCCGCTCGATGCGGCGGGCCCACCTCCACCCGATCGCCGATCTCGATCCCGGCGGCGTCGCGGATCTCCCGGCGGAATCCGACGCAGTGGCGGCCGCCGCCGACCGGCATGGTGGAGCTTCGAAACGGCGTCCCATTGACGGTGCCCACCACCGGGATGCGACCGCGGCCGCCCAGCTCGGCGGCGATCTGCGGCGGCACGAGCACAAGCGGACGCTCGCCGTCCTGCTCACCAAGCACCGCGCTGAACCGGTGCACGGCCACGGTCAGGCGCGCTCGCGCATGGGCGGGAAGAGGATCACCTCGCGGATCGACGACACGCCGTGCAGCATCATCACCAGCCGGTCGATGCCGATCCCGACGCCGGCCGTGGGCGGCATCCCGTACTCCAGAGCCAGCAGGAAGTCCTCGTCCATCGGGGCAGCCTCCTCGTCGCCGGCTGCCGCCGCAGCCCGCGCCTCCTCGAACCGCGCGCGCTGGTCGGCCGGGTCGTTCAGCTCGGTGTAGCCGTTGGCGAACTCCATGCCGTTGCAGAACGCCTCGAACCGCTCCACCACGGCCGGGTCGTCCGGCGAGCGCTTGGCGAACGGCGACAGCTCGACCGGGTAGTCGACCAGGAACGTGGGCCGGGTGATGTGCGGCTCGACGTAGTGGGACAGCAGGTGATCGACCGCCTGCGCCCACGTGTGGTCGGCGGCGGTGTCGACGCCGTCGCCGTCCATGAACGCCTTCAGCCGGCCGAGATCGCGATCGGCCATGGGGTCGACCCGCGTGCGCTCGAAGATCGCGTCGCGAAGCGAGATCCGCGGCCACGGCGGGGCGACGTCGAGCGTCGATCCGGAGGCGGCCGCCGACGCCTCCACCAGCCGCTCGACCAGCGCCATGCCGGTGCCGTAGTCGCCGTACGCCTCGTACCACTCGACCATCGTGAACTCCGGGCTGCGCTTGAACGAGACACCCTCGTTGCGGAAGTCCTTGCCCAGCTCGTACACCCGCTCCAGGCCACCAACGATCAGCCGCTTGAGGTACAGCTCGGTGGCGATCCGCAGGTAGTACTCCCGCTCGTACTCGTTGTAGAAGGTGGTGAACGGCCGCGCGGCGCCGCCGCCGTACAGCGGCTGCAGCACCGGCGTCTCGACCTCCAGGAACCCGGCGTCGTCCAGCTCGCGGCGCAGCGCGGTGACGATCCGCGATCGCTGCTCGGCCAGCTTCCGCGAGTCCTCGTTGGCCAGAAGGTCGAGGTAGCGCCGGCGCAGCCGTAGCTCGACGTCCGCCAGCCCGTGGTGTTTGTCGGGCAGCGGGCGCAGGCACTTGGCCAGCAGGCGCCACTCGGCCACCCGTACGGACAGCTCGCCCCGGCGGCTGCGGAACACCTCGCCGTGCACCGCCACCACGTCACCCAGGTCGGTGTCGGCCAGGCCGGCGTACTGCGCGTCGCCGAGCACGTCCACCGCCGCGTGCAGCTGAATCCGCCCCGAACCGTCGACCAGGTCGAGGAACATCGCCTTGCCCAGGTCACGGCGGCCCGTGATGCGCCCGGCCAGCCGAGCCTGCCGGCCGCTGTCGGCGCCGGCTTCCAGCGACTCGTGGCGCTCGCGGACGGCGGCGATCTGCTCCCGCTCGACCGCCCGCGGGGGGTAGGGATCGATCCCAGCAGCGCGCATGGCCTCGAGCTTGGCCAGCCGCGCCGCCCGGATCTCGGACTCGGGGTCGTTGCTCACGCCGCGGCGGCGATCAGGCGGCCTTGATGTCCATGATCTTGAGCTTGATCGCCCCGGCCGGCGCGGCCACCTCGACCGTCTCGCCCTTCTTGCGGCCGAGCAGCGCCCGGCCCACCGGCGACTCGTTGGACAGTCGCCCGTTGGCGGGGTCCGCCTCGGCCGAGCCGACGATCTCGTAGGTGTCGGTGTCGCCGTGGTCGACGTCCTTCACACGCACCTTGGAGCCCACCGACACGACGTCGGTCGGGATGTCCTTGCTGTCGATCACGCGCGCCGAGCGCAGCTGTTCCTTGAGCCGGGCGATGCGATGCTCGAGCAGGGCCTGCTCGTTCTTCGCGTCGTCGTACTCGGAATTCTCGGAGATGTCGCCGAACTCGCGAGCCTCGCGAATACGGTCGGCCACCTCCCGGCGCTTGTTGAGCTCCAGATCCTCGATCTGAGCCTTCAGCCGGTCGTACCCCTCGGGGGTCAGAATGTAGTCCTTTTCCACCTTGTCGATCCTTCGTGCCCTTGTCGTGACAAACGAAAACGGCGTCGGCCGGATTCCGCCTCTTTGCAGCAGAAATTTGCCCGGCCGGCACCGAGGGACGCCGGATTATACGCTCCCGCCGCCATTGCGTCAACGCATGGGGCAACCGGAGCGGCAGCACGCGGCAGGAATTGAAGCCCCGTTACGATTCGCCCATGCACCGGGTCGCAGAGAGCTGGCAGATCGGGCCGGTGGAGATCCCAGGCCGCATCGTGCTCGCCCCCATGGCGGGGGTGTCGGTGCAGGCGTTCCGGCGCCAGGGACGCCGCTTCGGTGCAGGCCTCGTGTGCTCGGAGATGGTGTCGGCGTGCGGGCTCGCGTATGCCAACGAGCGGACGCTGGGATACCTGCGGATCGCCCGCGACGAGCATCCACTGGCGGTGCAGATCTTCGGCTCCGAGCCCGAGCGCATGGCCGAGGCCGCGGAGATGGTGGTGGCCGCCGGCGCGGACATCGTGGACATCAATTTCGGCTGCCCAGTGCGTAAGGTGACAAAGACCGGAGCCGGCGCGAGCGCACTGGAGGATCACGACCTCGCCTGCCGCCTGGCCGGAGCAGTGGTCGACGCGGTCGATGTGCCGGTCACCGTAAAGATGCGGCGGGGGGTGCGGAACGGCTCGCGGACGGCGCTCGAGCTCGGGCCGAAGCTGGAGGCCAGGGGCGTCAGCGCACTCACGCTGCATCCGCGCTCGGCGCAGCAGATGTACACCGGCACCGCCGACCACGCGCTGACCGCCGAGCTGGTCGACCGCGTCGGCATTCCCGTCATGGCCTCAGGCGACATCACCGACCGCACAAGCGCCGAGCGGGTGCTGGACGAAACCGGAGCCGCCGCGGTGATGGTGGGTCGCGGCGCCCAGGGGCGGCCGTGGGCGCTTCGGGAGATGGCGGGCGGAGACGCCGCAGCGCCCGCCACCGCCGAGGTGGTGGCCGAGCTGGTGCGGTTCATGCGGGAAGTGGTGCGGGAGATGGGCGAGGAGCGCTCGGTCGGCTTCCTGCGCAAGTTCTACGGGTGGTACCTGCGCGGCCTGCCCGGGGCGAAGGAGGTGCGCGGGAATCTCATGGCGTGCGCGGCGGTGGCGGACGCGGAGGATGTGCTGCTCGACTTCTGCCCGGAGGCGCGGGTCCTGCTGGCCGAGCACGAGGCGCAGATCGACGCGCTGCCCGATACGGACACCGACCGTCTGCTGGATCTGCCGATTTCGATCTACGGCGGCGGCTGAGGCTGGTCTGCGGGCGCGTTGGCTGCGTCCCGCGCGGCACATGACGCGCGTCACCTGCGATCGATGACGCGCTGATCTACCCGTGGCGCCCGCGCTGCGACAGCATTCGGTGCATGGACACCATGCTCACGGCCCATGGGCGAGATACGCTGGGAGTTTGAGCGTGATCGAGCCCACCCCACGCCGGGACGCCCCGCTCACGCTCGAGGGCGTGCCGCGCACCCAGCGGCTCAGGATCCACGCCGGTCAGGTGCTGGGGCTGCTGTTCCTGACCGGGCCCGCTGCGGATCTGGCGCGATCATGGGACGGCGCGCGATCGGCGGCCGTCGCGCTGCTGCTCGCCGCGTTCATCGCGCTGTACCTTGCGCTGCTGCCGCCGGTGCCGGCCCTGGCGACGCGCGGCCCGCGGGCGATTGCCTCCGCGGTCGCAGGGCTGATCGTGATCGAGGGGGCCATCCTGGCGCTGGGCGCCCCGTCCTCGTTCGCCACGCTCTCGGTGTACGTGGCGGCCGCGGCCGGGTTCGCACTGCCCGCCCGGGCGGCGATGGCGGTGATCGCGGGGATGGCGGCCGCCCTGGGCGTGGGCATGCGGCTGACGGATTTCAGCGACTCGGCGATCGCCGCGTTCGTCTTGACGACGCTCGCGATCGGGGCCATGATGCTGGCCCTTGCGAACGCGCTGCGGACGAACCGCGACCTCCGGGTTGCACGGCAGGAGCTGGCCGAGCTGGCCGTGGCAGAGGAGCGGTTGCGCATCGCCCGCGACCTGCACGACCTGCTGGGGCACAACCTGTCGGTGATCGCGCTCAAGGGCGAGCTGGCGGAACGGCTGGTTGACCGCGACCCGGAAGGGGCGAAGCGCGAGCTCGCCGACGTGCAGCAGGTCACCCGGCGGGCGCTCGCGGACGTGCGGGGGGCGGTTCAGGGATACCGGCGGATGGCGCTTCCGGATGCCGTGGGCGGGGCCCGGGCCGTGCTCGCTGCGGCGGGCGTGGACGTGCGCTTCCAGGGGCCCGACGTCGATCTGCCGGCCGACGTGGAGAGCGTACTGGCGTGGGCGGTGCGCGAGGCCGCCACGAACATCGTTCGCCACAGCGACGCACGCTCGTGCGCGATCACGCTGCTGGCGGCCGACGGACGCGTCGCGCTGGAGGTGGCCGACGATGGGTCGTCGCCCGCCGCCGGGCGCGAGACAGGCAGCGGACTGACCGGCCTGGCCGAGCGGGCGGCCCAGCTGCACGGCACCCTCCAGGCCGGCCCACGCGCGGGAGGTGGATTCCAGCTGTGCGTCAGCCTTCCACTGGTGACGGCATGATCCGCGTCCTGATCGCCGAGGACCAGGCCATGGTGCGGGGCGCGCTGGCGAGCCTGCTGTCGCTCGAGGAGGACATCGAGGTCGTTGCCGAGGTCGATCGCGGCGACGCGGTGCTCGAGGCCGCCGCGAAATCCCAGGCCGACGTGGCGCTGCTCGACGTGGAGATGCCGGGGCAGGACGGGATCTCGACCGCAGCCCAACTCGCCCGCGAGCTCCCCACCACCCGCGCACTGATCCTGACCACGTTCGGGCGGCCAGGCTACCTGCGCCGCGCGCTGGAGCAGGGGGCGGCCGGATTCATGCTCAAGGACGCGCCCGCCCGTGAGCTGGCGGACGCTGTGCGGCGGGTTGCCGCCGGCGGCCGGGTGGTGGACGCGTCGCTGGCCGCCGACGCCCTCACCGAGGGCGAAAGCCCGCTCACCGAGCGCGAGCAGGACGTGCTGGCCGCGGCCCTGCCGCAGGTCAGCGCAGCCGACCTGGCACGCCAGCTGCACCTCTCCGAGGGCACGGTGCGCAACTACCTGAGCTCGGCCATCCGCAAGCTCGGCGCCCGCAACCGAAACGAGGCGCGGGCGATCGCGATCTCGAAGGGCTGGGTCGGTGACCGCTAGCGTCCATCTGGAGCTGTTCGGCGAGTCGCACCTGCCGATGGTCGAGTCGATGCTCGACGACGAGGCGGTGCTGCGGTTCACACTGATCCCCGTGCCTGTCCCGGAGGGCTTCGCCGCCAACTGGTATGCGCGGTACCGGCGGGGCCGGGAGGCCGGCACCAGCGAGGCGTTCGCGATCATCGACGGCAACGGGGAGCCCGTCGGCCTGGCGCTGGCGGTGTCCATCAACCGCGCGACCCGCACGGCCGAGCTGGGCTACATGGTGGCCCCGGCGGCCCGTGGCCGGGGTGTCGCTCAGGCCGCCCTGCGCCAACTGTCGGAGTGGGCGTTCGCCGAACTGGACATGCTGCGGCTGGAGCTCATGATCAGCGCCCGCAACGAGGCATCCCGGCGTGTCGCCGAGCGGTGCGGCTACGTCCGCGAAGGCGTGCTGCGCTCCAGGCACGTGAAGGGCGACCTGCGCGAGGACACCGAGATCTGGGCGCGGCTGCCCACCGACCCCGATCCGTGAACTCAAGCTGGCGCTGGAGCAGCTCCTCGTGCTTCTCTCGCCCAAACGAATTCTTCCTGCACATCACGGATCTCCAATCCCGCGGGGGCTACCATGTGAGCAGCGGGAATCGGTCGAGGTGGAGGGATCATGGGCGCTACCACACCGCACCTGCACACGAATCGGGAGCTGGCCTGCGCCGGATGCGGACGGACGCTGCTCTTGGGCGAGCGCTACGAGCCGGCAGCCGACGGCGCGGCGCTGTGCGAGTTTTGCCGGCACGACCGGTACGCCGCACCCGAGTCCCCGCCCGAGCCGTCAGCAGGTGAGCGGCTACGGCAGGCCTGGCGGGCGCTGGCGCACCGCTCCGACGACGCAACCACCCTGCACGGACGCCGCGTCTAGGAGTCCGCCAGCTCCGCTCGAGCCGCGAGCATCGGCGACGCGTGGCGGTCGACAGCGCGAGCGACGGGCTCCCGTGCGAACCTGAACATCGCCCACACCGGGATGAACAGCGCGCCGCCGCGGACGAGGCTGGTGGTCGGGCTGTCTCGCAGCGCCATGGCGATGAAGGGCACGAACAGGCTCAGCGTGATCTGCGCCTCGAGCGTGTCGCGGTTGCTCGTATAGAAGTCCCACACGTAGCGGAAGATCATGCCGAACACGATCATCCCCAGGAACACCCCCGGCACCCCGAAGTCCATGTAGAAGCTCAGCACGGCGGTGAACTCCGGGTTGGCCGTGCCGTTCTTGTACTCCCTGGGCACGACGGTCGCCAGCACCTGCTCCTTCGGCGGCAGCGGCTTGTTCGCCCACAGCGCACGCGGGACGGGCCGCACGAGCAGGTCGCCAAAGGTCGCGCCGCCGTACTGCCACGGGATCCGGCTGGGCACCGCTGTGGCCGCCACGGCGAAGGCGTCAGCCTCCGCGCTGTCCTTGTTCTGGGTCAACTCGGTCACCAGCTCGTCGGGATGCAGGGCGACGTCGACTACCCGGCTGGCGACGCCCGGCCTGCCCGCGCCGACGTACCGCGTCTCGCGGATCACCGTGGCCACGAACAGCGCCACCAGCAGCACCAACACGAGGGTGATGAAACGCGGCCGGCGATCGTTCTTCAGATAGTGGTAACAGAACACCCCGCCGACCATCGGCAGCAGCACGAGCCTGTCGCCGTGACCGAACGCGCGCACCATGACCAGGCCGGCGATCGCCCATCCGAACCACTCCAGCGTGCGGTCGCGGCGGATCTGTCCAACCGCGATCAGCACGAGCGCGGCCGGGATGGACACGTTGACGAGGTCGACCTCGTATGAGGTGACCGATTTCAGCTGGGTCTGGACACCGATGCTGCGACCCCCGATGTAGCTCCCCAGCGGAATGTGGTTCGTGATCAGGAAGACGGCGAAGAACAGGGCTCCCAGCGCACTGAAGATGACCGCCATCACGATCAGCCGGTGGGTGGACAGCGATTCGGCGCGTGTGCCGGTGATCTTGCGCGGCGGCCTGCCCCCGATCGCCCAGATCACGTACCCGATCAGGAACCCGACCGAACTGACCAGCCCCACCACCAGGGCAGTGGTGGCGGCAGACTGAAAGTACTGCAGGTTTCCGTCGCCCGGATCCCAGGAGTAGTTGTGCTCGAGCACCGACGCACCCAGGTGGACGGGCCACACGATGCCCCACGCGATGGCGAACATGGTGAGCGGCTCGAACGGGTCCCATCGGCCCTGCACCCAGCGCACCACGAGGGGGCCGAAGATCACGATCGCGGTCGCCGCCACCAGCGTCGCATTGATGTCCATGGCCGCCGTCAGCACTCCAAGCAGGACCGCGACGGCGACCAGCGCCAGCATCGTGCCGAGATCCACGAACCGACCTGCCCTGGACGGCGTCAAATGCTGGTGCATCGTGTCTGGATGGTACGTCAGGACATGGCCTCTGTGAAGACGAGGACACCGCCGCCCACAGCCCCCGGCAGCGGCGCCATGATAGCCGCGCGGAGGCCCCGGATCGATCGCTCACGGGGTCCCCGCGGCGCGGATCCACAGCAGCCGCAGGCCGAGCAGGGTGAGCAGCGGCTCGATCCTGGACACCGTGCGGCAGTGCGGCGCCACCACGCCGGCCAGGCCGCCGGTGGCGATCGCGGGCACGTCCGCCGCCAGCTCTTCGCGGAACCGCTCCACCAGCCCGTCGACCAGCCCGGCGTGCCCGAACACGGCGCCCGAGCGCATCGCCGTGTCGGTGTCCTCACCGATCGCGCGAGCCGGCGCCTCCAGCCGGACCTCCCCCAGCCTGGCGGCCCGCGCCGCCAGCGCCTCCATGGAGACCTCCAGGCCGGCCGCGATCGCTCCGCCGAGAAACCGGCCCTCGGCATCCACCGCATTCACGGTCGTGGCGGTGCCCATGTCGACCGCGATGCAGGCCCCGCCCGCCAGCTCGTGGGCGGCGGCGCAGTCGGCCAGCCGATCGGGCCCGGCGACGCCGGCGGACAGCACGAGCGGCTGGTGCCCCAGCAGGTGCGGGATCACTCGCCGGTAGGCGTCGTCCAGCGCCGGCCCCGGCGTCGAGACAACGGTTGCTCCCACACGGGCGCCGACCGTCAACCCGCGTACGAGCCCTTCCGCCGCGGCCACGGCGTCGGTCGGCTCGCGGGCGGTGGCGGCGACCCGCTCGCCATCGAACAGGCAGGCGGACGTCTGCGAGTTGCCGGCGTCGATCGCCAGCAGGAGCTCGGACGACAACGGCGGCTTGCCGCTAACCGTCGGAGAGCTCGAAGCCGGGCGGGAAGGTCGTCTCGATGTCGCCCTCCGGGCGCAGTTCCTCGACCGTCACGTCCTGAGTCGTGTGCACCTCGGCTCGCGGGATGATGCGGCTGGGTCGGTTCTTGTCCCACACCCAGACGTCCTCCATGGTGATTCGCGTCATCGGATAGGCCGCGGTGTGCGCAGGCTCCATCTGCAGCCTGTTGCAGAGGTACGTGGCCTCGGCGGTCAGGACGCAGTAACGGAACATGCCGAACACGGTCGCGTACTCGCGCTTCAGGCGCAGCTCCAGCTCGGCGTCGAACTCCTCAAGATCCTCGAGGTGCGACATGCGTGGAAGTCTACGCCGCCATCACCGCGGACGGGAGTGGCCGTTCACGCGAGCGTGATACCGGCGTCCTCGACGCCCTGCCCGGACACGCCGGCCAGCCACTCGCAGGCCGGACGTCCGCCCAGCTCGATGGAGCCGTCGATGTCGCACAGCGGCCGCAGCACGAACTCCCGCTCATGGGCGCGCGGATGGGGAAGCTGGAGCTCTGGGTCGTCCGACCGCTCGCCTTCGTACCAGATCAGGTCGAGATCGAGCGTGCGCGGCCCGAATCGCTCCCCGCGGACACGCCCGTGGGCGAGCTCGATGGCCTGCAGCTCGTGCAGCAGGTCGCGGGCCGGCAGCGACGTACGCAGGTCGGCCATTGCGTTCAGGTAGTCCGGCTGGGGCGGGCCGATTGGGCGGGTGCGGTAGACCGTCGAGACCGCCGCCACCGTACCCAGTCCGGCCAGGTCGCGGAGGGCCGCCGACAGCGTGCGTTCGGGGTCGCCCAGGTTTGCCCCCAGGGCAACCAGGGCACGGCTCACCCGTCCGGGGGCATTTTCCACCGTGCTCTTTACAGTCCCTTCATATATGCCGATGCTGAGGTGGAGAGGCTGGTTCGCGGGCCACTCAAGCTCCCAGGCTCTGTATCGAAGGATGGTGCCATGCCGACCCTCGTGGAACTCACCATTGTGCTCCTCGTCTGCCCCGCCGCACTTGCGATGTGGACGGACTCGCGTTTCCCCAGCCTGCGGCCGCGCGGAATCCGGCCGACGACGATCCACCTGGGCATCACCGGGCTGCTGGCCTTCGTGTGCATGCGCCCGCTGCTGTCGGAGATCTTCGCCCTGATGTCGGGCCCCGGCGGCCGGATCGTGGCCCTGTGCGTGGCCTGCTCGGTGATCACCTACTCGCTGATGGTGTCGTTGTGGGTCGTGCGGCTGGCGACGGACGCCGCCCGCCCGAGCCGCTGAGACCTCTTACGACGCCACTTCGCGCAGCGTGGCCGCGGCCTCGGCCCGCGTGCGCGCATTCAGCTTGCGCAGGATCGCCTTCACGTGCCAGCGCACCGTCTCGGGCGACAGATACAGCTCCGAGGCGATCTCGGCCGTGGTCTGGCCGGCCGCGATCAGGCGCAGGATCTCGAGCTGGCGCGGGGTCAGCGGCGCCCGTTTCGATCCCTCGGCGGGCTCCAGCCGGCGCTCGGATCCGCGTACGTCCTCGACTAGGTGGGCGGCCATCACCCGGGACAGCGCGGCCTCGCCGCGAACCACACCGGCGATCGCCTCGGCCAGCCGGTCGGGCCGCTGGTCCTTGGTCAGGTACCCCACGGCCCCGGCCCGCACCGACGCCAGCATGTCAGCCGGGTCGCGCGACTCGGACAGCATCACGACCTTGACCTGGTCGCCCACCGCCGCCAGCACCCGGCCGACGGCGTCGATGCCGCTGCCATCCTCGAGCTCGAAGTCCATCAGCACGATGTCGGGCCGGTGCGTGGCCGTGGCCTCGACCGCTCCCCGCACCGTCGACGCAGTCCCCACAACCCGCATGCCGGCGGACTCCAGGAAACTGACCACCCCACGCCGGAACAGGGGGTGATCCTCGACGACCACGATGCGGACGCCTCGGACTGCGGCGGATTCGCCCATACATTCCGTTATACGCGCTGCTTTGCCTGATCGGAAGACCGGCCCGAACCTCGCGGGCGAGGCTGCGGATGGGTGACGGTGACCGCCACCTCGGTTAGCGGGTGCGGGATCGGCGCATTCGGCTTGGCCACCCGTACCGTGGCGCGCTGCAGCCGGTAGCGAGCCACCAGGTCGCGGGCGATGATGTCGGCAAGGGTCTCGATCAGGTTGTACGGCCCGCCTCTGACCAGTTCCACGGCCCGGTCGCACACCTCGGCGTAGTCGACGGCATCGGCAACGTCGTCCGAGCGGGCAGCGTCGGAGGGCGGGCACACCAGCTCGAGGTCGAGCACGAACTCCTGTCCCCGGCGGCGCTCCTCGACCAGCACCCCATGATGGGCGAACACGCGCAGCCCGCGCACCTCGATGGTCGGCGCGATCACGGCGCCCCCTCCACCGCCGCCTCCACCGCCAGCGCATCGCGGATCGGCGCCACCTCGTGCACGCGCACCATCCACGCCCCGTGGCGCACGCTGGCCGCGGCCGCCGCGACGCTGGCAGGCCCGCGGAGATGCTCCGGAGCGCCGGTCACGGCACCCAGAAACCGCTTGCGTGATGGGCCCACGAGCACCGGAGACCCCAGCTCGGCGATCCTGTCCAGATGCCGGATCAGGCTCAGATTGTGCTGCGCGGTCTTGCCGAAGCCGAGCCCGGGGTCGACGCAGATCTGCGACGACGAGATGCCCGCGGCGATCGCGTGCTCGGCCCGGCCGGCCAGGAATTCGCGTACCTCGGCCACCACGTCACCGTAGCGCGGATCATCCTGCATGGTCTTCGGACGCCCGCGCATGTGCATCAGGCACACCGGCACCCCTGCCGCCGCGACCACGCCCGCCATCTCGGGATCGCCGCTGAGCGCGGTGACGTCGTTGACGAACCCGGCGCCGGCCTCGATGGCGGCCTGCGCCACGCCCGCCTTCATGGTGTCGATCGAGATCGGCACATCGACCTCCCGCGCCAGGCGCTGGATGACCGGCACCACCCGGGCCAACTCGTCCTCCAGCGACACCGGGTCGGAGCCCGGGCGGGTCGACTCGCCTCCGATGTCCAGCACGTGCGCGCCTTCGGCGGCCAGCGCGACGCCGTGGGCGACCGCCGCGTCGGCGTCCAGGAACCGGCCGCCGTCCGAGAAGGAGTCCGGCGTCACGTTCACGATGCCCATGATGGCCGGGGCGGGGAATCGGTCGCGCACCGACGCCGGCATGTGCCCTAGCCCGCCGAGCCGTCGCGCGGCAGCCACCGCCAGGTGAGGCCGATCGTGGCGGCGAGGACGAACGGCATCGGCGCCATGTACCAGCCCACGCCCGCGCCGACCGCGGCCGCGAGGGAGTTCTGCGTGCCGTGCAGGATCATGCCCGGCAGCACCGACCCGGTCCTCCAGCGTACGAACGCCAGCAGCATCCCGAGCATGGTGAACGGAATCAGGACGCCGCCCACGAGATGCGCCGACGCCCACAGGAACCCGGACAGACCGGCCGCCAGCCAGAATCCGAACCGCCCCGCGAGGCTCGAGAAGAGCATTCCCCGGATGGACACCTCCTCCAGCCACGGCGCCACCACGATGACCAGGAACGAGATGGCGACCTTGGCGCCGTTCGACTGATGACCGACGTCCGGCGTGGTGGTGCCTCCAAGCCCCAGCGCCGACGACAGCGCGAAACCCACGATGACGATGGGGAAGTACGCAGCCAGCGCGATCCCGATGCTCGACCACACCCGCGTCGGCCTCGCGATCCCGTACGGGCGCAGATCGCGCCGCCGGTTCGCCAGCAGCACCTCGAAGCCGACCACCAGCGTCAGCGCCGCCACCACGCCCATCCCCGCCGACGCCACAACGCCGCGCAGCAGGTGGTATTCGCTGGGCAGGACGAGCGCCGGAAGCGTGCCCAGCGTCTCGGTCGCAGTGATGTACAGCACCGTCAGCAGGAGGGCCGCGCAGGCGCCCCGCACCCAACTGGGGCGCGGCGGCAGGCTGATCGTCGCATTGCCGACCGTCATCTGCGAGCCAGAATAGATGGTGCGCCGCTACCGGCGGTATGAGAGCGCGGTGGCCTCGGTGATGCTTCGCTGCCAGCCGTGCATGAAGCTGAAGATGCCGGCGCCCGGCGCGTCGATCTCGGTCGAGGAGTTGTTGTCGAACCCGATCGCCCACCGCGCTCCCAGCTGGCGCAGCATGCGGCCCCAGTCCCAGCCGTAGACGCCGGTCTGAGAGCTGCCGCCGGTGATGATCAGCCAGCCGTAGCCGCGGCTGGATACCGCCACCGCCGGCCGCCAGTGCTGGTAGCACCACTGCCAGCAGTCGGACGACATCATGGCGGGGTCGTGCCACGGCGTCGTGTACTGGGCCATGCCGTTCGCGACCAGCATCGGCTTCCCGCCCATAACCTCGCTGATGCCGCCCCATCCGGAGGCGTCCAGCGGCACCCGCAGCGCATGCCCGGCGCCCTGCGCGAGCTGCGTCAGGCCGGCATCCGCCGACCCTCCAGCGCGGGCGATCAGCATCGACTGGCCGCTGCTGAGGGCGAGCTGCGTGCCGGGCGCGCACACATAGCTCGGGCAGTCACCGTTGTCGACCGGCACCAGCTCGGAGGTCGGCGCCGCGCCCGCCACCGAGAAGTGGAAGCCGGATACCGTCTCGCCGACTCCGCGCTCATTGGCGATGTGCTCCGACCCGGTCAGCATCGAGCGAAACGGCGTCGGCGTCGCGGATGTGCCCACCACGAACCCGTCGTACCCGGCCGGGAGCTTGATCGGCACGAACTGCTGGTTGTACACCGCCACCTGGTCGCCCTGGATGTTCGTGACCTGGTTGGAGAAGGTCTTGCCGACGTCCAGGAAGGCGCGGATCCCGGCCTGCACCGGGCCACTCGTCCCGGGCAGCGGCAGCCGCGTCGGCAGCGCGCGAGGGGACGCGAACTTCATCGATCCCCCGGAGCTGGGGAAGCTGACCGCCGGCCCGCCCCATCCAAATGAGATCACATGCCGGTGGTGCACCAGCATGCCGCTGGGGGTGCCCGCCCCGGTGCTCCAGTCCTGAGCGAAGAAGTCGCCGTTGAGGGCGGCCGTGAACCCGGCCGGTGCGCCCCATCGAGCCCAGGACGATATGGACGTGAGCGGGATCTCGCCCGAGGCGGTGGGCGTGGCCAGCGGCTCGGCGTCCAGGTGCACATATGGATCGCTCAGCTTCCAGGCCACCTTGTAGACGTCCTGTACGGGCCCGTGCCCACGCCCCATGTGGACACGCAGATGCGTGATGGTGACCCCCGGATAGCCGCCGTGGCCTCGCCGCAGCCGTCGCTTGCACCACTCCGGAAACGGCGGGCAGTTGATGTACGCGACCGGGCCCGATATCGACGGCCGGATGATGCGCACGCGATGGGCGGCCCGGGCAGCGCCCGGAGACGCTCCCGCCAGTATGGCAAGTGCCGCGGTGACGATAAGGAAGGCTCGGGTACCCCTCAGCATGATTCCCCCAGGACGCAACTCGTGCAACCTGCTCTGGGGTTATCGGCCGCAGCGGTATGTCCGACTCACCCGGCCGGGGATGCCGCGATCACCCAACGGAGGGTGCCGCGCATGCGCACCAGGAGTGATGCCGGCGCCTTCGACGGGGTCAGACGATGCTCAGGAAGGCTGCGGCGACTCGGGCGGCTGACCCGAGGCGATGTTGCCCGGCAGCGGCAGCCCGAGCCCGCGCGGCCGCGTGTGTTCCTTCTTGGGCGCCTCGGTGGGCACCTGCTCGGACGGCCGGCGCTCGGCGTCCTTGAACACCTCTTCCGGCACCTCGCCGCTGAGCAGGCGCTGGAACTGGTCGGAGTCGAACGTCTCGTACTCGATCAGGATCTTGGACATCTGCTGCAGCTCGTCGATGTGCTCGCTCAGCACCTGCCGCGCGCGCTCGTGCGCGTGCTCCACGATGCGCCGGATCTCGTCGTCGATCTCGCGGGCGATCTCCTCGGAGTAGTCGGCCTCATGGCCGAAGTCGCGGCCCAGGAAGGGCTGGCTGGAGTCGCGCCCGAAGGTGCGCGGGCCCAGCTTCTCGGACATGCCCCAGCGGGTGACCATGCGCTTGGCCGTCTCGGTGGTCTTGTTCAGGTCGTCCTCGGCGCCGGTGGTCACCTCGCCGAAGATCAGCTCCTCGGCGGTGCGTCCGCCCAGGTTCTTGGCCAGGCCGTCCATCAGCTCGATCCGCGAGCGCATGAACTTGTCCTCGGCGGGCAGCGTGACCACATAGCCGAGCGCCATACCGCGGCCCACGATGGAGATCTTGTGCACCGGGTCGTTGTGCTCGAGGTAGTGGCCGACCAGCGCGTGGCCCATCTCGTGCACCGCGGTGATCTCGCGCTCCTTGGGCGACAGCAGCCGGGTCTTCTTCTCGGGCCCGGCGATCACCCGCATGATGCCTTCCTCGAGCTCGAGGTTCTCGATCTGCTTCTTGCCCTTGCGGGCGGCCAGCAGGGCGGCCTCGTTGACCAGGTTGGCCAGGTCGGCGCCGGTGAATCCCGGGGTCTGCCCGGCCAGCGCCTCCAGGTCGACGTCGCTCGAGATCGGCTTGCCGCGGCTGTGCACCTCGAGGATCCGCTTACGGCCGACGCGGTCTGGCCGGTCGACCACGACCTGGCGGTCGAAGCGGCCGGGCCGCAGCAGCGCCGGGTCGAGGATGTCGGGCCGGTTGGTGGCGGCGATCAGGATGATGTTGTCCTTCATCTCGAAGCCGTCCATCTCGACCAGCAGCTGGTTCAGCGTCTGCTCGCGTTCGTCGTGGCCGCCGCCCAGGCCGGCGCCGCGGTGGCGTCCGACGGCGTCGATCTCGTCCATGAAGATGATGCACGGCGAGTTCTGCTTGGCCTGTTCGAACAGGTCGCGCACGCGGCTGGCGCCGACGCCGACGAACATCTCCACGAAGTCCGAACCGGAGATGGAGAAGAAGGGCACGCCTGCCTCGCCGGCCACAGCCCGCGCCAGCAGCGTCTTGCCGGTGCCGGGGGGCCCGAACAGCAGCACACCCTTGGGGATGCGCGCGCCCAGGGCCTGGAACTTGCGCGGGTTCTCCAGGAATTCCTTGATCTCGTGCAGCTCCTCGACCGCCTCATCGACCCCCGCCACGTCCTTGAACGTGATCTTGGGGGAGTCGACCGAGAGCCGCTTGGCCCGGCTCTTGCCGAAGCTCATGACCTTCGATCCGCCGCCCTGCATCTGGTTCATGAGGAAGATCCAGAACACGAAGAACAGCAGGAAGGGCAGCAGCGTGATCAGCGCGCCCCACCACGGCGAGCCGCCGGTCTTGGTGCCCTCGGTGGCGACACCCTTGTTCACCGCCAGCCCGACCACGTAGTTCAGCTGCGCGTTGGACGGGACGCCGATCGAGTGCTGCTGGTTCGGGTTGTCGGCCAGCTTGAAGGTGACGCTCGACCCGTTGGGGTCACCACGCAGGTAGGTGACCTGGTTCTTCTGCAGGTCGGTGACCAGCTGACTCCAGGTGATCGTCGGCCCCGAGCTGCCACCGGTGTAGATCTTCATGACGAAGATCGCCAGCACGATGATGATCAGGATTGGGAACGCGGCGCTCTTGAAGAATCTGCTCACTGAGCTACTGCCTGCCTCGCCCCGGTGGCAAGCTGACACTCGTCAAGAGTGCGTCCGGGGAGGTCGCGGGTCGTGGTGAGGCGAATGGTACCACGGTCAATTTCATGTCCATCGGCATTACGGACGCCGCGCTGAAGCGGTTCGGACGCCGCCCAACGCCGCGCTAATCCAGCCCTTGAGGCAGCTTCGACTCGTCCAGCGTGGCCACGTACGAGAGGCTCCGGTACCGCTCCATGTAGTCGAGCCCGAACCCGATAACGAACCGGTTGGGGATCTCGGACCCGACGTAGCGGCACTCCACATCTGCGAACCGCCGGGCGGGCATTGTGAGCAGCGCGCACACCTCCAGCGACGCCGGTCCCCTGGCCTCGAGGTTGCGGATCAGATAGGACAGAGTCAGCCCCGAGTCGACGATGTCCTCGACGATGACGACGTTGCGGCCTTCGATGTTGGCGTCCAGGTCCTTGAGGATCCGCACCACGCCCGACGAGTCGGTGCTGTTGCCGTAGCTGGAGACGGCCATGAAGTCGATCTCGCACGGCACCGTGATCTGCCGCACCAGGTCGGCCATGAAGAACACCGCGCCCTTGAGCACGCCCACGAGCAGGAGATCGGTGTGCGCGTAGTCCCTCGAGAGCTCCGCGCCGAGCTCGGCCACCCGCTGCTGCAGCGCCTCACCTGAGACCAGGGTGTCCGCGATCAGGCTGTCCGGCCCGGCCTCCCAGGTTTCCACGTTCATCGCGGCGCAGAATACCGCGCGCCGGGGCTGAAGCTGAGGACCGTCCGATCGCGCACGGCCTCCAGGTCGCGGGCAAGGGACAGCCGCTCGACCCCCACGCGGCGGCCGGCAACCGCCTCCAGCCGCCCGGTCAGCTCACGGGGCAGACGCAGCGGGCGCCCGGCGGCCCGCTCCGCAGCCCGCCGCAGCACCAGCACCCGCAGCCCACGCGGCAGCTCGGCCAGCGCGTCGAGGTCGATCCGCTCGCCCACATGCGGGTCGGCCAGCTCCCCCAGCAGGTCGTCCAGCTCCGCCATCAGCTCCGCCGTGCGGGCCAGGTTCTGGTCGGCGCCCTCGTGCACCGTGCGCAGGAGCGGCAACACCTGGTGGCGGATCAGGTTGCGGCGGATGGCCAGGTCGTCGTTCGAGTCGTCATGTCGCGGCTCGAGCCCTGCGGCTCGGCACCAGGCTCGGGTGTCAGAGGCGGTCAGGCACATCAGCGGGCGCACCACATCGCCGAACCGCGGCCGCATCCCGGCCACCGCCCGCGGCCCTGACGAGGATGCCAGCCGGTACAACACCGTCTCCGCCTGGTCGGTCAGCGTGTGCCCGGTTGCGATCGGCCTGCCGGCGGCGCGCTCCCTGGCTGCCGCATACCGGCCGTCGCGGGCTCGTGCCTCCAGATTGCCGCCCGGCTCGACCTCGATTTCGGCCACCTCGGCGCCGAGCCCCGCACAGAACTCGGCGTCCGCCTGCGACGCCGGCCCACGCAGCCCGTGGTCGACGTGCAGTGCCGACACGGGATACCCGAGCTCCCGCAGGAGCCCCCACAGGCACAGCGAGTCAGCGCCCCCCGAGACCAGTGCCAGCACCGGCTGTGCGGGGGCGAGCAGCTCGTGCTCGCCGATGTAGGCCGCGACGCGCTCAGCCGGCCCGCTGGCCACGCACGAACCGGTGGACGTAGGCGGTGCCGAGCTCGACGTATCGCGCGTGGGCCGCCTCGGCCGCGTCCTGGTCGCCGGCGGCCTGGGCGCGCCGAAGCTCGTCCATGAGGTCCTGCAGGCGCCCCTCCAGCTTCAGCTCCTGCACCTCCAGGGGCGTCAGCTCTGCCTCCCGTCCGAGCACCCGCAGCGCCCGCGGCCGCCACACCAGGGCCAGCTCCGCCAGGCGCGGGTCGTGTGTGTCCTGCAACAGCGCCCAGCCTCGTTCGGCCAGCGGCCGCAGGGCGCCGGCGTCGAAGCCCGCCCGGCCGGCCGGCTCGCCCTCGCCCGCGCCGGGCTCCAGCCGCCCGCCGCACGCGCACGGCGCGAGCAGCGGCGATACATCCGACTCGATGCCGGTGCTGCCCAGAGCAAAGCCCTGAGTGCCCTTCACGGCCAGCCGCACAAGCCCCACCTCGGCGGCCAGCGGAGCCAGGTCGTATGCGCTTCCGCAGGCAGCACAGCGCCAGGGATCGGTACGGGCCGTGGTGATCGAGCTCATCGCTCCAGGGTAGCCCGGCGCGGCCGGCTGGCGACCAGCTTGGCGGGGCCGCCGGGCGCACGCCCGTTGCCGACGAACTCCTGCACCGCCTGGCCGAACGAGTACGGCGCCTCGATCATCGGCATATGGCCGACCCCCGGCAGCACGAGCTCCTGGGCGCCCAGCGCCTCGGCCAGCGCGGGACCGTTGTCCCATCCGGCGCGATCGTGCTCGCCCCACAGCACCAGCGTGCGCACCTCCAGACCGGCCATCAGGCCCTCCAGGTCCAGTGTCTCCAGGGCGGGCAATGCGGAGCTGACGATCGGCGCCGCCTTGGCCGCGCCGCGCAGCAGCCCGCGAGCCACGCTGGGATCGAGCCCGTCCAGCCGGCGCATGCCGACAAACCAGCCGGAGATCACCTTGCGGGGCACGCTGCGCGTCGCCGCGGCCCACTCCCACACCCGTTCGGTGCGCGCCAGCGCGCGGTGCAGCGGCATCACCATCCTGGCCTTTCGCACGTCCAGCGGCGCCAGTCCGACGGGCGAGGCGAGGACCAGCGACTCCACCTCGTGACCGGCCGCCCAGCACACGGCGAGGGGGGCGCCGAACGAGTGCCCCACGAGCGCCGGGCACTCGATCCCGAGCTCCCCGGTGGCCACGCGCATGACCCTGATCACCTCGTCGAAGCTGAACTCCTCGAGCGCGTCCGACCCGCCGTGGCCGGGCACGTCGACCGCGACCACATGGTGGCTGCGGGCCAGCCGCTCGGCGAACGGGGTCCAGTAGTCGAGCGAGCCGACAAGGCCATGCAGCAGCACGACCGGAGGCCCCGCGCCCCACTCGGCAACATTGACATGCCGCCCCTCCACCGCGAGTGTACGCGTATGCACGATCGGGACGCTACCAGCCCGGAGGCGGCCCGAGAGTACCGTGAGCGTACGTACCTGAATTGGCAACGGGCGGCGGCGGGATGGGACCGCGAACGACAGGACATGCGACTCGCCACCGCGCCGGTCACCACGTGGCTGATCGGGGCCACGGGCGCCGCCGCCGGACAGACCATCCTGGAGCTGGCTGCCGGCCCCGGCGACACCTCCTTCGCCCTGGCCGACGTGGTCGGGCCGGCGGGCCGTGTGCTGTGCACCGACCGCTCGCCGAACATGGTGGCGGCGGCCGAGCGGGAGGCCCGCGCGCGGGGTCTCGACCAGGTCGAATGCCGCGTGCTGGACGCGGAGCAGATCGATCTGCCGGACTCCAGCGTCGACGCAGCCGTGTGCCGGATGGCGCTGATGCTGATGCCTGACCCGGCACGCGTGCTCGGGGAGCTGCGCCGCGTGTGCCGGGCGGGCGGCCGGCTGGGTGTCGTGGTATGGGGTGAGGCCGCGCGAAATCTGTGGGCGACGACCCTGTGGGACGTGCTGGAGAGCCGAACCGACCTGCCGCCCGCGAAGCCCGGCGGGCCCGGCATGTTCGCGCTCGCCGACCCCGGCCGGCTGACCGCGCTGGTGCAGGGCGCCGGGTTCGACGTGGCCCGCGTGGAGGCCATCGAGATGGCCTGGCAGCACCCCTCGTTCGAGCGCCTGTGGGATGTGCAGACGGCGCTGAACGGGGGCCTCACCGGGCTCGTACCGACCCTCCCGGCGGAGGAGCTGTCAGAGCTCAAGACTGCGGTGGCCGGCGCCATGGCGGCATTCCGCAGGCCGGACGGCGGCTACCGCTTCCCGGCCGAGGCCCTGGGCGTGCTCGGGCGGTAAGCTGGCGCGATGCCGATCCACCTTCGCGCCGAGCCCGGTGACTACGCCGAGGCCGTTCTCCTCCCGGGTGACCCGCTGCGTGCCCGCTACATCGCGGAGACGTATCTCGACGACGTCGTCCAGACGAACGCGGAGCGCGGCATGCTCGGCTTCCGGGGTACGTGGGAAGGAGCGCCGGTCTCGGTGCAGGCGACGGGGATGGGCTGCCCCTC